>JAIYAJ010000302.1 GCA_027489105.1 Zymomonas sp.
CGCGGTGTCGCCGCGCTTCAGCGCAGCTTCGATCTCGCGATCCGCTGCTAGCCGCTTCAAGGCGTTCGCGGTCAGGCCGATTTTAGCGTTCTCGTCTTCGAGACCGGCGATGTATTTGCGCGTGGCTTCGGCCGCCTTCTCGGCTTCGGACTGAATGTCCTTGCCGGCTTTCTTGGCCTTGCCTGCGGCCTGGATGACCGGCGACGCCAGATCGTCCGAGATCGCGCCGGCCGAGGCGGCGGTCGAGGTCCCGGCGCCCGTCCAGATGCCCTTGATCTGCCCCGCCATAGCGCCGACGGCGGACAGGTTCTTCGTCACGCCGGTCTTGTAGGTTTCGAGCGCCCCGGCGAAGTCGCCGCGGAACACCTGCATCACGGCCTGGGCGTTGGTCGCGAGCGCTCGGCCCAGGTTCGAGAACGCCGTCACGACCACGACCGAGACGCTGGCCAGCAGCTTCAACGTGATCGACAGCGCCTGCGTGACGCCTTTCATCACGTCGGCGTTCTTGGCCACCGACAGGAACGTGCCGCTGATGCTCTCAAGGGTCGGCGCCAGACCGGCCGCCAACTGCGTCGAGATCCCGGTCCCGATGGCCTTCAGCTTATCGAGGTTCTCGTTGAACTTGCCGGCCGAGGCGGCCGCCTTGCTGTCCAGCGTGATCCCCAGGGCATCGGCTTCGGCGGTCAGCTTGCCGATGCCATCCGCGCCCTCGTTGAGCAGCGGGATCAGGTCGGCGCCCGACTTGCCGAACAGCGCCATGGCCAGGGCGGTCTTCTGCGCCCCGTTCTCCATTCCGGCGAACTTGCCCGCCACTTCGGTCAGGACAACGTCGCTGCCCTTCAGATGGCCGGTCGCGTCGGTCGCACTGATGCCGAGCTGCTTCAGGGCGTCGGCGGCCTTGCCGCTGCCCCCGCCGGCCGCGTCCAGCAGCCCAACCGACAGTTTCTTGACGCCCGTCGAGAGCGTGTCGAGCTGAACCCCGCTGATCTCGGCGGCGTACTTCAGGCGCGACAAGCTCTCGACGCTGAGCCCGATCTTCTGGCTCAGTTCGTCCATCTGGTCGGCTTGGTCGATGGCCCCCTTGAGAGCCACGCCCAGGGCGACGCCGGCCGCAGCCAGCGCCGCGCCGACGGCCGCCCCCGCCAGGGCCGCGCTCTTGCCGAACGACCCCAGGCTGGACTGCGCCTTCTTCAGGCCTTCGGTGAACTCGGCCGAGTTGAGGCCGAGGTCGACCTTCAGCGAACCAATGGTGGCGTTGCCGGCCATGGGCCCTCCTTTCAGGACTGCGTTTGGATGGAGGCGGGTTCAGTCGCCGAAACTGGCGGCGCGCATTCCGGCGACGTGGAGATCCATGCTCCGCATGATCTCCTCGTCGCTCATGTCGCCGTCGTCTGCGGCCTCTCCCAACGCCCGCACGATGTCGGACCATGGGGGCGGGGTGGCGAAGCCCACGAACGTGCCGATGTCGTGCGCTAGCGCCAGGCGCTCGCGCCGCTCACGAGCCATCCGCTTGCGGGCGGCCCGCATGTGGCGGGTCAGAAGGCCGGGCGTCAGCCGGCCGAAGTCGGCTATGGTTCCGAGGCGGAGTTCGAGCCAGTCGTCGAGGCGGGCTGACCAGTCCCACCCGCCGCGGGCGGAGGGTCCGCCGGGGCGTCCGCGCCGGCCTCCCCGTCGCTGCTGACCCCAGCGCCGAAGGCGGCGAGGAACGCTTCGCTGAGGATGGCGCCGGCGGGAGCGATCCCGACCGACGTCATCACCCGTCCAACCGCCTTTTCGTCGAGGTCTGCATGATGCTCGGCCAGCCCCGCGCGGAAGAGGGTCCGAAGATCCTTGATCCGCAGGTTGCCGCCGAGCATCGCCGCAATCTCGATCACGGTCTTGCCGAAGCGCTCTTCGAGGTCGATCAGCGCGTCGATGGTATAGACCATGCGATAGACCGACCCGTCCGCCTCGAACTTATACTCCCCCTTGAGCGTGTTCATGGCGGTTACGACCTCACCGGCACGCTGGTGCACTTGATGGTGATGGAGCCTTTGAAGGCTTCACTCGCCCCGCCGGCTCCGGCGTCGTATTCGAGCACGAAGCCCTGATACGTGTCCTTGACCCCCGTCTTGCCGTAGGTTTGGCGGACGGCGCGAATCTCGTTGGAGATGTCCCACGCGGAGACGAAGGCGTCGACCGCGCTGCCGGGCTCCCAGATCAGGTTGTAGACGAGCTGGCCATAGTTCGGCAGACCGGGGATCTGCTCCTCCGCGTCGCTGTCCATGTTGGTGACGTCGACCTGCGGCTTGGTCGGCTTCGGCTTCGGCATGTTGGTGATCTTGGCCACCTTGAAGAAGACGCCGGAGCCAGGGGCGGTTTCGACCTCAAGGGTGCTCTTCGAAGCGATAGAGGGCATGTCAGGGTCCTTTCATATTCGCCGCGTCAGAAGACGCTGGCGTGCCAGACCCGGACGTCGAGCGACGCCCGGAAGAAGGTGGTCGAGCCGGTGGCGTCCGGGCCGTCCTGGGCCTCGGTCGTCTCGCGCCGGTTCTCGATGAAGGCTTCGGTGATCGGCGCGTCGAAGGGGCCATCCAGGGCCGCCGTCAGCGCACGCTCGACCTGCCGCAGGCTTGCGAACGTGGACGCCCAGACGTCGATCTGCACGAGGTCGCCCTGCAGGTCGTCGCGGCCGTCCATGTGGTATTCGGGCGGCGCGCTGATCGTCTGCAGGCTGACCGATGGCAGCGCTTCGCCCTGCGGCCTCAGCAGCCAGTCCACCCGCTCGCCGATCAGCGCCGTGAGGTGCGCGACGAGGTAGGCGGGAAGCGCCTCTTCCATCTCAGCCCTCCCCGTCTTCGAGCGCCGCGGCGGCCTTCGCGGCCTTGCGGGCGCGGCGCTTCACGGTGCGTTCGATCTCGGCCCAGTAGATCTCGCCCAGCGCGCCCGGAATTTGATCCTTCGTCTCATCCCAGGCGGGACGGACGGCCGGGTGCGCGGCTTGCTGATGGGTTCCGAATTCCTCAGTGATGGCTTGCGTCAGCGGGCCCGGCCCGGCGTGCAGCTCGACCTCACTCGTCTTCGTGTGTTCTTTGCGCTGGCGGCGGCTGAGCTTCGTGCCGATCCCGCCGCTGTTCTTCAACGCGCCGGTCTTCTCGCGCACCTTCCCGCGCCAGGACTGGTCAAATGGCTTGAGCACCTTGCGGCCGGCGGCGCGGTGGACGCCCCGGACGTTCCCGCCGAGCTCTTCCAGCTTGGCCGAGATCTCGTCGAAGCCGGTCAGCCCGACCGTCGTCTTCAGCGTCACGGCGCGCCGTCCGCCTGGGCTGCCCCAGTGAACTCAAGCCAGACCTGCCGGCCAATTTCCTTCGGCGGGTGGGTGATGTCGTAGCACCGACCTTCGCAGACCAACTGGTCTTTCGGGGTCACGCTGGCCATGTCCGGGCTCCAGCGCACCGTGAAGCGGACCGTCATGCGGGCGCCCGTCTGGGCTGCCCGCACGCGCTCGCTGTCCGAAATCTCGGCCTTGGCCGCCCACACCGTGACGAAGTCGGCCCAAGCCGACGTCACCTCGTTGAACGCGCCGCGGGTGACGGTTGCCCGTCGCACCGTCACCCGGCGGTCGAGATCCCCGGCGTTCATCGCCTTAGGCCGACCGACCGATGATGACGATGTCGTACGTGACGGCCGCGCCGCCCGCCGAGTTCGCGATCTTCAGCAGGTCGCCGGTCGTAGCCGTCACGGCATAGGCCGGGTCCTTGGGAGCCACGATCAGGAAGAAGCCGCCAGGCTTGACCTTCACGGTATCCGTGGCGCTGCCGAACGGGGTGATGAACCCGTTCGATGCGGCGCCGCCGATCACCACGTCGTTCGTGTTGGCCGCCGCCGCCACAACGAGGATCGCGACAACCTCGGCGAAGTTGGCCGCCACGCCGAAGGCATCGGTCAGCGACCCGGCCAGGTCGAGGCTCTCGTTGGCCGACGCGGCCAGGGTGCGCGTGCTCGTGAAGACAGTGTCGGCCTGATTGGCGACCGTGCCCGTGGTCAGCGACACCTTGGGCGCCGCCGCCAGGTTCTGGGCCGGAACGGCCACGCCGTTCGCGCCCTGCACAAGGCCTTGGATCAGAGCCGAGACGACAAGATTCACCGTGCTCATGATGAGCCTCCTTTGGGTTCAGTTCGGGTGGGTGGTTACGCGGGGCCGCCGCAGCGGCCGGAACGTCAGGTCAGGCCAGCGCCAGGCGCGCGGCGTCGAGCTTGTCGGTCAGCGCCTTCATGCCGTCGGCCAGGGCCACGGCGTCAGCGGTGCGGGCGGCGAGCTGGGCGTCGCGCTCGGCCAGGGCCGTCTTGGCGGCGGCCAGCTCGGCCAGCGCCTGGGCCGCCGCGGCCGAGGCGTCGCCCGTCACGACGTCGGGATCGTTGACCGCCGGCCGGTTGGCGCCGGCGGCGACGGTGTTGCCCGTGCGGGTCAGCGGCGAGCTGCTCTCGACGTTGATCGACGCCCGATAGGTCGAGCCGGGATAGGTGCTGACGCGATTGCGGCGCAGGGTCACGTCGCGCCCCGCCATGACGCAGATCCCATGCGGGAAGGCGACGCAGATGTCGTTGTCTTCGATCAGCACGCGGTCGAACCCGCCGTCGTTGAGCGTCGTCGTGACGGCCAGCTTCGAGCCGTCCGCCAGCGTCGTGCCCGCCGCATACGGGCGATCGTGATTGAACATGCCCACGCCCTGACACAGGCCTTCGATGCTGTTCCGGCGGATCACGATGTCCGCGCAGGGCGCCGAGGTCGCCCGGCTCCAGAACTGGAACGCGTCGGGGTGGGCGCCGTCCGGCGGCATGAAGCCCGAGACCCGGTTCTCTTCGATCAGGATGTCGCGGCATTCGGCGAACTGCCCGGCGTCGGTCGCGAGACGGGTGAAGCCGTTCCGCAGCACTCGGACCTTGCTGGCCTTGCCGATCACGACGCCGGCCCGATTGTGCGCGAAGACGCTGTCGCGAACTTCGACGTCCTCGCCGCCGTTGATCCAGATCGAATTACCTTCGGTCTGCTGGGCCGGGTCGCCGATGAAGCGCCCACCCGCAAAGACGACGCGCTTGGCCCCGTCGATGCGGATGGGGTTCGCCCCCCGGAACAGCCCACCCTTGAAGACGATGCCCTCGACCTTGCCGCCGTACCAGCCCAGCGCGGCCTTGCTCGTGCCGCCGCTGTCGATGACGGCGTCGGTCAGGTCGTAGGTCACGGGCACGGCATAGGCGCCGCCGAAGCGGCGCGGCCCGAACACGCCCTTGAGCTTGATCGTGTCGCCGCCCTTGAGCTGCTTTTCGACAGCCGCGAGGTTTTCGGGCACGGCGTTCAGAATGGTCATGTGTTCACCGTCGTGATGGCGAGGCCGCCTTCCGGGTCGACGCGGTCGGTGGCGTCCCAAAAGCCCGTGCCGTTGTCGGGGTCGATGGCCGCC
>JAIYAJ010000500.1 GCA_027489105.1 Zymomonas sp.
CGAGCTTGGAACTTTTGCCCGCTTCGGCGATCGGCTTGCCCAGCTTGGCGGCGTTGACCGCCTGCTTGTGGTCATAGGGCAGCAGGAAGTCGATCTCGCGCTCGATCGAATTCTCGAAATCCTTGCGGCCGATCTCGGTCAGGCTCGGATGGACCTTGTTGGCGACGACGAGCACACCGGCCTGTGGTGCGTTGTTCTTCAGCCAGGCGAGGATGCGGATCGTGTCGCGCGTCGCGGCGAGAGTCAGGTCGACGACCAGCACCACCGACTGCACCTCGTGGAACAGGTGGGGGTGCTGCACCATCATCATGCGGGGAATGTCGACGATGGTGCACTCGAAGGCGCCCTTCATCTCTTCCTGCAGCTGAAAATAGGCGCCGCCATCGGTGATGATCGGGTTGTTGATCGGCGCTTCGGCCGACAGCACCGACAGCTTGTCATTGGCCTTGACCAACGCGCGTTCGAGAAACAGCCCATCGATGCGCGCGGGATTGTCGATCGCATCGGTCAGCCCGCGTCCCGGTTCGAGGTCGAGCGCCAGCGCTCCGGTGCCGAAATGCACGTCGAGGTCGAGCAGCGCGGTGCTGATCTCCGCCGTCTCGCCCATCAGCCAGGCGAGCGAAGCCGCGACGGTCGAGGCGCCGACCCCGCCGCGCGCGCCGATGACGGCGGTCATCGTGTGGATCTTGGCGTCCTCCGCCATGCCGTGGCGCGGACCCATCAGGATCATCTGCGCCTGGGCAAGCGCGTCTCGGATCTGGTCGGCGGTGAAGGGCTTGAGCAGATAGTCCTGGATGCCGCTGTTGAGCAGTTCGCGATAGAGCCGCACATCGTTGACCATGCCCGCCGAGATCACGATCGTGCCCGGCTCGCACACTTCGGCCAAAGCGTTGACGTCGTTAAGCGGATCGATCGATTCGCTGAGATCGACGAGCAGGATCGTCGGGCTGGCCGAGACCGAAAGCGACTGGATGGCCGCGCGCAGGCCGCCCTTGTTGACCGATTCGGGGGGCCAGCCGAGTTCGAAGACCAGCGGCTTCAGCAGTTCGGCGCTGAGATCGTCGGTAACGAAGGCCGCGAAGGGATTGCGGGTCTGCTGCTGCTTGGCATTGAAAGGCGCGTTCATTCTCCGCCCCCCTTGGTCGATTCGATCTTCAGGCCGTTCTGCGAGGTCGGCACCGCGTCGCGCCACACCTTGATCGCCTTGGCTGCGGTGTCGGCCGTGTCGCCGCGTCCGCGCTGCCCGCGCACCAGATCTTCGGGATTGGCGACCATCGCCGCGAGCGTGGAGTTGATCCCGCAACCGAAATTGCTCGAGGCTCCACCGGTAAAATTGGGCTGCGACGCGGCACTGAAATCGGGACAGCCCGGAACCGCCGCGACCGAGCGGCTGACGACGATCCGCACATGGCCCGGTGCCAGCGCGCCGGCCGTCATCGGCGCTCCGTCGCTGATGAGCAGGCCATAGCGCGCCACGAGCGGCGCGATCGCCGCATTGGCCCGGCCCGGAAACGCACCCGTATCCACGCTCACCCTGTCCCCATAGTCGAGACCGAGCGCATCGAACCATTGCAGCACCCGCGCACGATCGGCGGCGGTGAGGTCGCCGGCGGGCACGTCGAGGGTGAAATCGCTGCGCTGTACGATCGGCTGATGGACCGATTCGACGCCCCGGTTCGAGCGTCCGGCGGCGGGCGCCGCCAGCACGACGGCGAGGCCCATAGCGATGAGGATGATAGGCGCGCGCATCTGGCTCTCCCGCATGCCGGTCAATTGGTGGAGAAGCCGGCGTCGGGCACGGCTTGCTGCCGCGCGGCCGAGGGCGGCTCGGTTGCGGGAACGGTGCGCGGCGGCACCAGTCTTGGCGCAGGGTCGCGAGCGCCGGAGCGGCCCATGAAGGTCTGTCCGGCGATCAAGCGCTCGGCATCTGTCGCAGCCTTCATCCCCGTGGTGGGTAGCGCGATCTGCTGCGGCGAGACCGGCTTCACAAGATAGGGCGTGACGACGATCATCAGCTCGGTCTCGTTGCGCTTGAACGCGCTCGAGCGGAACAGCGCGCCAAGGATCGGGAGGTCGCCCAGCAGAGGCGCCTTGTCGACGCTGCTGTTCTGGCCGTTCGACATCAGGCCGCCGATCATGAAGGCCTGGCCGGAGCCGAGCTCCACCGTGGTTTCCGCACGACGCGTGGTGATGCCGGGGATGGTGAAGCCGGACAGGCGCACCGATCCGGCGTCGGTCAGCTGCGACACTTCGGGGCGGACCCGCAGCGATATGCGGCCATCGGCCAGCACGGTCGGCGTGAAGGACAGGCTGACGCCATATTGTTTGAACTCGACCGAAACTGCGCCGAGCCCCTGCGACAGCGGGATCGGGATTTCGCCGCCGGCGAGGAAGCTCGCGGTTTCGCCCGAGATCGCGGTCAGATTGGGCTGGGCGAGGGTAGAAACGAGGCCGTCAGCCTCGGCCAGATCGAGCGCCGCGGCGATGTCGAGGCCGAGGAATTTCCCCGCGAGCCCGAGCGAGGTCCCCGATCCTGCACCCTTGCCGAGCGAGCTGAGATTATAGGTCGTTCCCGGCGAGACCACGAACTGGCCTGTCGCGGGATTGAAAGGCAGCGACAGCGTGCCGGTCGGGAAGCCGAACTGCGAGGACGCGTCGATGCGGGGCAGGCTGCTGATGTCGGTGTTCGTGATGCTCCCGAAGCTGCGGCCCTGCGCAATCCCGAACAGGAAGCCGCCGGTCGTGTCGCGGTTGAGCAGGTTCACCCCGATCGACTTGGCGAACTCGCGGCTGACCTCGGCGATCTTGACCTGCAGATTGACCTGCAGCGGCACGGCCGACTTCAGGCGGTTCACCACCTGCGTATCCTTGCCGACGAACTGTTCGACCAGCTTCTGGGCCTCGGCAACCGTGCTGGGGCTGTCGACGGTGCCGGTCAGCAGCACGATGCCGTTCATCGTCGTCGCGGTGATCGCCGCTTCGGGCATGGCGAGCTTCAGCATCGCATCCACGCTGCTGATGTTCGCGCCTACGCGGACGATCGAGGACCAGATCACCTTTCCGGCCCGGTCGGTAGCATAGACGGCGGTCTCGCCCGGTCCCTTGCCGAACAGATAGAGCTGCGTCGAGGAGCGGACCTGGACGTCGGCGATCTTGTCGTCGGCAACGAAAAGGTCGGTCATGGCAGTCGGCAGCGCGATCATCTCGCCCGAGCCGATCGACAGGGTGAGCGTGTCGCTGGGTCGGCTGATGGTCGCGGTGCGAACGGTCGTGGCGCCGCGTACTGCAGCCGCCTCGGCGATGACGGGCGAGAGCGCGACCGAGGCCAGCAGCAGGGTTCCGATGGCGCGGCGCATCACTTGGCCCCCGCCGTGCTGAGCGTTACCGCATTACCACGCGCGACGCGTACGCCGGACTGCGATGGTGCCGGTGCGACCGGGGTTGTCTGCGCGCCACCAGATGGCCGGGGCGGCACGCTCGACCGCTGGAAGCGCGAGACATCGGCGCCCACGGTATAGCTTGGATTGTCGTCGACCGGCCGCGAGGTGAGTTCGAGCAGCATCTGCCGCTCGGTCTGAGGATCGGCGTCGGCGGGCAGCTTCACGTTGCCGCTGGCGATCCGTTCCTCGAGTTCGGCGCGATTGTCCGCGATCGAGCGCAGCGCGAGCGACAACTGCCCGATCGACTGGGCGACCGCAATCTTCTCGGCGATCTTCGGGGTCGCCTCGATCGTGACGTTCGAGGTGTTGGCGACGACCGTCTTGCCTTCCTCGTCGACCGTCTTGTCGGTGCGCTGGTCGGTCGCCAGCACGCGCAGGTTGCGGATGATCGTTTCGGCGGCCTTGAGCGGCGGGCCATCGCCCCCGCCGGGCACTTCCTGCGTGAGCATCAGGTCGACCCGGTCACCGGGAAAGACGAAGCCGGCGACGCCCGACTGCGCCGAGACCGAAATGGTGATAGCGCGCATGCCAGGGCCCAGCGCTGCGGCGAGGAAACCGCGATCACCCGGCTTGACGAGTGCGCCCTGGGTCAGCGGCGCACCGGCGGTGATCGCATAGCGGACCACCGAGCCGTTGAGCGCGGAGAGATCGCTCTGCCCCTTGATGTAATAGGTGTTGCCGACCAGATCAGCGGGCCAGCGCTGATAGCGGATGCTTTCGGGGCTGATGATCGTGCCGACCGGAAGCGGACGGATCGCGACGGCGACTTCGGGGCCGCTGGGCTGCGGTGCCACTGCAATGGCCGTCGGCGCGGCCTCCGCTTCGCTTTGTCCGCCGAACATGGAGCGGAAGACGACGGCGGAAATCCCCGCCATCACGAGCGCCATGATCAGAAGCAGCAACTTCCTGGCATCCATCGTTCAAGACCCGTTCTCGCCCGCTTCCGGGCCATAAGGACTGTCCCGAAACGGGACCCCGTCCGGGCTATGCGGTCGTTGTGGTTAACAACCCGTTTGCGATCACCCACAGCCCGCCCATGGCGATCGCGACGCCATAGGGGAGCTCCGGCTTCGCGGCATTGGGGCGCCAGCGCTGCCGCACCAGCAGAATGACCGCGATCACGCCGCCCGACAGCGCCATGACCGTCAGCATCGGCAGCAGCGCCTGCGCAGGCAGCCACAACGCGAGGGCTGCGATCATCTTCACGTCGCCGCCGCCGATCATCCGGAAGAAGAAGAGGAGAGCGAACAGCAGGAACAGGCCGAGCGCCAGACCGATACGGAGTGCGACGTCGGGCCAGAGCGGCTCGCCCGCTGCCCACCAGAAGGCAATGGCGAAAATCGCAATCGCCGCATTGAGTTCGTTCGATATCGTCCGCGAACGGATGTCCGTCCATGCAGCCATCAGCAGCAGCACGGCCAGGAGAATGCCGAACAGGTCGGGCAATTGTGTGGGCATGGTTAAGAAGGGTAGACGGCCGCGCTTACCAAAATCTAAACGCGGACCATGAACGAGCCGATCAACAAGGCGGACATCGCGATCGTCGGTGCCGGCATGGCGGGCGCAAGCCTGGCCGCGGCCCTGGGCAAGGCGGCGCGGATCGTTTTGCTGGAGGCGGAGGACGTCGCCGGCTATCACAGCACCGGCCGATCTGCCGCCTTCTGGTCGGAAACCTATGGCGGCCCGGCGGTGCAGCCGCTGACGAGCGCATCCTTCCTATTCCTCGAATATGGCGGGTTTCTCGGTGACCGGGGCGCGGTGCATCTGGCGGCGCCCGGCGATGGCCGTCACCTCGACCGGCTCGAAGCCGAGTTCGCTGGGCGGGTGCGGCTGGATCGCCTCGACCGGGCCATGCTCGAAGAACGGATCCCCGGCTTGCGGCCAGGCTTTGACGAGGGGCTGGCCGAACCGACCTGCCGCGACATCGACGTCGCCGCGTTGCACGCGCATTATCTGGCCGAAGCGCGCCGCGCTGGCGTGGACCTGAGGACGAACGCCCGGCTGCTTTCGGCCGAGCGGGACGCCGGTGGATGGCTCCTGACGACGGCAGCCGGCGAGGTGCGCGCCGACATCCTCGTCAACGCGGCTGGCGCGTGGGCCGATCCCGTGGCGGTCCTCGCCGGCCAGCAACCGCTCGGCATATCTCCCTTGCGTCGGACCATGGTCCAACTTGCCGTGAAGCCTGCGACCGGGCCGGACATGCCGCTCGTGATGGACGCCGCAGGGCATTATTATTTCAAGCCTGAGGCGGGGGGGCGGCTGTGGCTGTCCCCGCATGACGAAACACCGATCGACCCTTGCGACGTGGCGCCTGAGGAGATCGACGTCGCGCGGGCCATCGACCGGCTCGAACAGGTGGTCGACTGGTCGATCGCGCGCAAGGAGCGGGCTTGGGCAGGGCTGCGCAGCTTCGCCCCTGATCGGGTCCCCGTCTATGGCCCGGCGGAACCTGGCGACAGATTCTTCTGGTTTGCAGGGCAGGGTGGGTTCGGCATCCAGACCGCCCCCGCAGCCGCCGCGATCGGCGCCGCGATTCTGCTGGGGACCTCTCTTCCCGAGTCGCTTGGGTCGGTCGACCCGAGTCGCTATCTCCCTCGCCGCGTGGGCTGACCGGGCGGCTCCCATCCTTTAGGCTAAGCCCCCTGTACAAAGGTGTTGCGGGTACCCGCACCCCCTTGCGCCTTACCCTACGGAACCAAGGGGTGTCGGGCTTGGTGCAGTCGATTTTGAACATTATACGAAGGTCTTACGAAGAATTACCATCCTGTCACGAAGCCCTGTTAACCATAGTCGAGAGCCATCGGAGAGGATCCAAAACAGGGTGGCGTAGCATGGGCATCTATCTCAAGGGTCTGGAGCTCTATCCGGCCAGGGTTCATTGCGAGGGTGGCTTCTACCAGGCCGATTTCATCGATATTCCGCACTGCCGGGCTTATGGGTCTTCGGCGATCGAGGCCGAGGTCGCTGCAGCCGAGGTGCTGCAACAGCATGCGCAGATGCTGGGGCGTTACGGTCGGCATCTGCCGCTGCCGTCGATTCCCGCCCGCGAACATCGTCTGCCCGACAGCTATGTCGCGTTCATTCCCGCGCCGGCGCTCTGACCGGGGTTAGAAAACCAGCTTTTCTTCGTTCGTCGTGACGATCGACACAGGGCCCCGGACATCGATCCGGGCATCGAGTCGATCCAGCGACAGGTCGTGAAGCGCAAGGCCGCTCTGGCAGACGCTGACCACGACTCGCAATTCGAGAGCTTCTTCGAAAATCTGTGCGAGCGTGGGCAGGCCGACAGCCTGTCGACGGGTATCGCTGGGTGCGATCAGTGGCGCAGCAAGCAAGCCGACGGCCAGTTCGTGCAGATGGACCGAGGTGTCGCGTCCGCTGGCGGCGGCAGCGGCGGCGAGGCTCAGAGCGGCGTGCAGCCGCTCGGGATCGCCGGATGCGACGAGCAGGATCAGGCCGCGCATCGGCAGGCAGGGTCCTTCGACACCTTGATCGTGCGGAACCGGAAGGCGAGCGCGTCGACCAGCAGCAGCCTGCCGGCCGGATCGTCGCCGAAGCCGGTGAGGACGCGCAGCACTTCGGACGCACCGAGGCTGCCCATGATCCCGGTGATCGCGCCGAGCACGCCCTGATCGGCGCAGCTGAGCTCGTCGCGCGCCGGGTCCGACCCGACGAGACAACGATAACAGGGCTGGTCAGCCTCCCAGCCGCGCCAGGTCGCCAACTGTCCGTCGAACTGGCCGACCGCAGCCGACACGAGCGGAATGCGCAAAGCGACGGAGGCATCCGATACGGCCAGCCGCGTCGCGAAATTGTCGCAGCCGTCGATGATCGTATCGGCGCCTGCGAGCAGGTCCAGGACATTTCCCGCATCGATCCGCGCCTGGATGGGCTCGACCGTCACATCGGCATTAGCAGCCCGCACCCAATCTGCTGCGGCGTCGACCTTGGGTCGGCCGATGTCGCTCATCCCATAGATCGTCTGACGCTGCAGGTTGGACAGGTCGACCACATCATCATCGATCAGGCGCAGCCGCCCGACGCCCGCTGCGGCAAGATATTGAACGACCGGGGATCCGATCCCGCCCGCGCCGACAACGACCACCGAGGCGTTCAGCAGCGCCTGTTGCCCCGCGCCGCCGACCTCCTTGAGGATGATGTGCCGTGCATAGCGGTCGAGCTGTTCGTCGGTCAGCGCCATGCGCCCTCAGCGACCGGTCGATCCGAAGCCACCGCTGCCGCGTGCGGTGTCGTCGAGTTCGGCGACTTCGGCGAAGCTGGCGCGCTGCACGGCGGCAGGCACCAGCTGCGCGATCCGCTCTCCGCGCTTAACCTCGAAGGGGGCATCGCCCAGATTGGCGAGGATGACCTTCACCTCGCCGCGATAATCGGCATCGATCGTGCCCGGCGTGTTGAGGCAGGTGATGCCGTGCTTGAGTGCCAGGCCGGAGCGCGGGCGGACCTGCACCTCATAGCCTTCGGGGATGGCGATGGCGAAGCCGGTCGCCACGGCATGGCGCGCGCCGG
Source organism: Zymomonas sp. (assembly GCA_027489105.1). Next base: position 7,968 of record JAIYAJ010000500.1, read on the forward strand.
GTGCCAGCGTGACGTCCTCCGCCGCAACCACGTCGAGGCCTGCGGCTTGGTCGGTCGCGTAAGCGGGGAGCGGCAGGCCGGCACCATGGTCGAGGCGCTTGAGGCGAATGGCGATGTCAGGCGAACTCATCGGCGATCCTTGCAACGAGGCGGGCGGCGACCTGATCCTTGGGCAGCCGTTCCCAGCTTTCGACCCCGGTCGCGGTCACGATATGGATGCTGTTGCTGTCGCCGCCCATCACATCGCCGGACACGTCATTGGCGACGATCCAGTCCGCGCCTTTGCGCGCGCGCTTGGCGACGGCATGCTCGACGACCTTCTCGGTCTCGGCGGCGAAGCCGATCAGCAGGCGGGGCTTGAACTGGCTCTGACCCAGCCCTGCGAGAATGTCCGGGTTTTCGGCGAGGGCGAGCGTCGGCGCCGCACCCGAGCCATCCTTCTTGATCTTCTGCCCGGCAGCGCTCTCGGCGCGCCAGTCGGCGACCGCCGCCACCATCACCGCGATATCAGCGGGCAGGGCTGCGTCGACCGCAGCCGCCATCTCGCGCGCGCTTTCCACATCGATGCGGTGAACGCCGGCGGGCGTAGGGAGAGTCACGGGCCCGGAGATCAGCGTCACCCGCGCACCGGCAGCGGCCAGTGCGCCGGCGATCGCATAGCCTTGCTTGCCCGAGGAACGGTTAGCGATGTAGCGGACCGGGTCGATCGGTTCATGCGTCGGACCTGCGGTCACGATCACATGCCGCCCCGCGAGCGGCCCGCCCTTGAGGCCGGGTTGGGGCGCCTGGCGCGGCGCATCCAGCATCGTCAGGGCACGCTGCCAGACCATCTCGGGCTCGGGCAGCCGGCCGGGGCCGAACTCTCCACAGGCCATCGCGCCTTCGTCCGGGTCCATCACGGCGATCCCGTCGGCGCGCAGCTGCGCGACGTTGCGCTGGGTCGCGGGGTGCAGCCACATGCGGACGTTCATCGCGGGCACCGCGAGCACCGGCTTGTCGGTCGCCAGGAGCAGCGTGGTCGCCAGATTGTCGGCGATGCCAGACGCCATCTTCGCCATCATGTCGGCGGTCGCGGGGCAGACCACAACGAGATCGGCCTCGCGGCTGAGCTGTATATGGCCCATCTCGGTCTCGTTCTTCAGGTCCCACAGACTGGTGTGGACCTCCTGCTCGGACAGCGCTGCGAGCGTCATCGGGGTGACGAACTGCGCGCCCGCCTCGGTCAGCACGCAGCGCACGCTGCCGCCCCCCTTGCGGATGAAGCGAACGAGTTCGCACGCCTTGTAGGCCGCGATGCCGCCGCCGACGATCAGCAATATCCGGGGCGCGATCATGGGATCAGCTTAGGAGAAGCATCGCCGCCGCGCCAGCCGCGCCCGCCAGCAATGCGGTGGCCGCATAGCGCCAGCCCATGCCGATGCGGATGACCTGCACCTCACGCAGCGGCGGTGGCGGCGGCGCTCCGCCCGGCGCCGGGAAGCGCGCCTCGATCCGGCGGATGAGGTCGGGCAGCGATGCGAAGGTGCGCAGATCGTCGACCAGCCGGTCGGCCAGCCAGACCTCGGGGCCAAGCTCCGACCGCAGCCATTCGCGGACGAAGGGCTCGGCGGTGTCCCACATGTTGAGATCGGGATCGAGCGTGGTCGCGACGCCCTCGACCATCACCATCGTCTTCTGCAGCAGCAGGAGATGCGGCTGGACCGGCATGTCGAAGTCGCGGGTGATGCCGAACAGTCCGTCGAGCATCTGCCCGATCGAGATGTCCTTGGCCGGCAGCCCCCGGATCGGCTCGCCGACGGCGCGCAGCGCGGTCGTGAACTCGCCGATATTGTGATGCGGCGGGACATAGCCTGCCTCGAAATGGATTTCAGCGACGCGGCGATAATTGCCGGTGATCAGGCCGTGCAGAATCTCGGCCAGCCAGATGCGCGCCCGGCGGTCGATTCGCCCCATGATGCCGCAGTCGATCGCAGCGATGCGGCCGTCGGACAGGGCGAAGAGGTTGCCCTGGTGAAGATCGGCGTGAAAGAAACCGTCGGCGATCGCCTGCTGCAGGAAGGCCTGCACCAGTCTGGCGGCAAGCACCTTGCGGTCGAAGCCGGCCTCGACGAGCGCGGCGCGGTCGGCCATCTTGATGCCGTCGATCCACTCCATCGTCAGGACACGGCGGCTGGTCCGCGACCAGTCGATGGCAGGCACGACGAAGCCGGGCACGGCCTGCATATTCTCGGCCAGTTCCGAAGCGGAGGCTGCCTCGCGGCGCAGGTCGAGTTCGCGGGCCGTCCACTGGCGGAAAGTGGCGATCACGAGCCTCGGGCGAAGCCGGGCGAACTCCCCGCCGATCGTCTCGGCATGGGCGGCCGCCCACTCATAAGTCTCGATCGCACGGGCGAGGTCTTCCTCGATGCCCGTACGCAGCACCTTCACCGCGACGGTCCGGCCATCGGTGGTTACCGCGCGGTGGACCTGCGCGATCGAGGCTGCGCCGACGGGCACCTCCTCGATCGACTGAAAGACCGACTCGATCGGTTTGCCCAGCCCCTGTTCGATTGCGCTGCGGATCAGCTGGAAGGGGGCGGGCGGCAGCGCGTCCTGCAATCTGCCCAGGTCGGCAGCGGCATCCTCCCCGACCAGATCGGGGCGGGTCGCCAGCGCCTGACCCAGCTTGATCGCCGCAGGGCCGAGCGCTTCGAAGGCGTCGGCATAGGCCGGGCGTTCGGGAACGCGTGCACCGAAACGCGCGATGCGCACAAGCCGTCGAATCTGGGACGGCGCCAGCGGGTCACGCTCGATCCCCCGCAGCGCGCCATGGCGCGCAAGCGTGCGGCCCCACCGGAACAGGCGGGTGAGATGGACGATCGTGGCGGTCAAATCTTCCAGCCGCTATGGATGGCCACGAGCCCGCCGAGCACCGCTTCGACCTTGGTCTGGACGAAGCCTGCGGCAGCGATCTCCGCACGAAATTCCTCCATGGCGGGAAAACGCCGGATCGATTCGACGAGGTAGCGATAGCTCTCTTCGTCTCCCGCCAGCATCTTGCCGAGCTTGGGCACCATGCGGTGCGAATAGGCGTCGTAGACTTCCTTGAAGCCCGGCCAGAGGGTCGTAGAGAATTCCAGGCAGAAGAAGCGGCCACCGCGCTTCAGGACGCGATGCGCCTCGGCGAGCGCCTGCGCGCGGTGGGTGACGTTCCGGATGCCGAAGGCGATCGTATAGGCATCGAATCGCGAAGACTCGAAGCTCAGCGTTTCGGCATTCTGCTCGGACCAGGACAGCCCTTCGATCCCGCGCTTGGCGGCCCGCTCGCGACCCACGTCGAGCATTGCGGGATTGATGTCGGACACCATTATCGCGGCGCCCGAGCGGGCCAGGCGAAAGGCGATATCGCCGGTGCCGCCGGCCATGTCGAGGATCTCCTCGCCCGCGCGGGGTTTCACCCGGCGGACGAAGCGATCCTTCCAAAGCCGGTGCATGCCGCCCGACATGGCGTCGTTCATCAGGTCGTAGCGGCTTGCGACATTGCGGAAGACCTCGCCGACGCGGGCGGTCTTCTCTTCGGGCGTGACATCGGCATAGCCGAAGGAAACGGTGTCGGTCATGGATCGACGCTCTAGCGGCAGGCAGGCCCGACGGCAAACCGAGTCTCCGCCGATTCCCCAAAGTTTCCTATCGGTGGGACGGCGGCATGTCGCCGATGCTTTCGCCGTCGCGCGCACTCCAGTACAGGCAGGCGATGCCCGAGCTACCCGAAGTCGAGACCACCGTCCGGGGCCTGCGCCCCCCTCTCGAAGGCCACCGCCTGACCCGCGTCGAAACGCGGCGCAGCGATCTGCGCCGGCCCTTTCCCGCAGACCTGCGCCAGCGCCTGACCGGGGCCACGGTCACCGGACTCGGGCGACGCGCCAAATATGGCCTCATAGAAACCGATCGCGACGATGTGATGATCTTCCACCTCGGCATGTCGGGGCGATGGCGGATCGACCCGTCGGAGATCGGCAAGCATGACCATCTGATATTGGAGACCGATCAGGGCCATGTGCTGGCGCTGTGCGATCCCCGCCGATTCGGTTCGGTCGATCTGGTGCGGGCCGACGCGCTTCCAGCCTTCGCGCCCTTCGCCGCACTGGGGCCCGAACCGCTGGGCCCGGACCTGACAGGCGCCTATCTGGAGCGCGCGCTGGCCGGCCGGGTCGCGCCTATAAAGCTGCTGCTGCTCGATCAGCGGATCGTTGCCGGACTCGGCAATATCTATGTGTGCGAAGCTCTGCACATGACCGGCATAGCGCCGGGGACGATGGGCGGACGGTTGTCGCGTGTGCGCCTCGACCGGCTGGTCGAATCGATCCGGACCGTCTTGAGCGCGGCGATCGAGGCCGGGGGCTCGACATTGCGGGATTATGCCCGGCCCGATGGGGAACTGGGCTATTTTGCGAAGCAATGGCTGGTCTATGGCCGTGAGGGTGAAGCCTGCCATTGCGGGGCGCTGGTCAAGCGTCGCGTCGATGGCGGCCGATCGACCTTCTACTGCTCCAAATGCCAGAAATAGGGGCCCTGCGAGGTTGACCGGGCGGGGGCTTCTGTGTATTGGGCCGGCCTTCCCGGTGAGGGCTTAACGCTCGCGCCGCTTCTGTCATCATAGCTAGGGTTTGAACGAGCATGGCGAATACGCCGCAGGCAAAGAAGCGCATCCGTCGCAACGACCGTCGCGCCGAGATCAACGGTGCACGGGTCAGCCGGATCCGCACCTTCGTGAAGAAGGTCGAGTCCGCGCTCGCCTCCGGCGACAAGAGCGCCGCTTCGGCTGCTCTGGCCGCTGCTCAGCCCGAGATGTTCCGTGGCGTCTCGAAGGGCGTTCTGCACAAGAACACCGTTGCCCGGAAGTTCTCGCGCCTGTCGAAGCGGGTTGCCGCGCTCGGCTAACGCTACGGCCAAGGCTGGTTTCGACGAAGCCCGTCGGCTTATTGCCGGCGGGCTTCGTCACGTTCGGGTCACAAAAACGTAACCCTCGGAATTATCGTGATTCTTGCCAGCCTGACTAAGATGGTCGTTTCAAATATCTGAAAATAGACGATAAAATATTTTTCCACAGGCGAAGGCCCGTACCATCGGGAGTCAAGCCCATATTGCGGGCTTGTGACGAAATTGATGCTCTTGATCCGCTTTGCGGCTTCTTCATAGAGTGCCTGCAAGGTCGGGGCGCGAATCTGTCGCAACGGCTTCAATGAGATTTTCAGAAGGGGGCTCCGGAGTCGTCGACTTCGGATCAGGGAGGCCTTTGCCCTTCGTGATGTTCGGATTTCAGGGGGGCGGACGGCGTTCGCTCGGGAAGGATGCTGCGTGTCTGACGGTTTGGGTTTGGGAATGAGCGGAGCGGCGTCGGCCAGTGCCGATGTGGACGTCGCGCTCGCCCAGGCTTGGGAAACGATTCGGTCTGGGTTGCGCCGGAGCATCGGCGTACGGACCTTCGACGGCTGGCTGAAGCCGCTGACGCTCGGCGAATGCGATCTCGCCGAGGGCCTACTCAAGCTGGTCGCGCCGAGCGAGTTCATGGCCAATTGGGCGAACACCCATTTCGCCGAGCATCTGCTCCACGCCTGGCGTGCCCTGTTGCCGCAGGTTCGCCAGGTGTCGATCGTTGCCGGCACTGTCGCCGAGCGTCCGGTGCTGTTCTCGGCCGATTCCGCGACCCCTGGCGAAGCACCTGTCGACGAATCGACCGCGGCCGCGCCAGAGGCCGAACTCCGCTGCGGTACCCCGCTCGAAGCCCGCTACACCTTCGACAGCTTCGTCGTCGGTAAGGCCAATGAGGTCGCCTACAACGCGGCCCGCACGCTGGCCGAGGGCGGCAAGCTCGCCTTCAACCCTCTCTTCCTCCACGGTGGCACCGGGCTGGGCAAGACCCACCTGATGCACGCGATCGGCCATGACTATCTCGCGCGCCACCCCGGCGCGAAGGTCGTCTATATGTCGGCCGAGAAGTTCATGTTCGAGTTCGTCTCGGCGATGCGGGCGAAGGACACGTTCAGCTTCAAGCAGAAGCTGCGGGCGGCCGACGTGCTGATGATCGACGACGTCCAGTTCATCGCGGGCAAGGAATCGACCCAGGAAGAGTTTTTCCACACGATGAACGAGCTGATCTCGGCCGGCCGTCGTCTGGTGATCAGCGCCGACCGCAGCCCGCAGGATCTGGACGGGATCGAGAGCCGAATCCTGTCGCGTCTGTCCTGGGGTCTCGTCGCCGACGTCAACCCGGCCGACTTCGAATTGCGCCTCAACATCCTGACCCGCAAGCTTCAGGGCATGCCGCAGGCGCAGGTGCCGCAGGATGTGGTGATGTTCCTCGCCCGCCGGATCAGCGCCAATGTGCGCGAGCTGGAAGGCGCGCTCAACCGCGTCGTCGCTTACGCCGCACTGTCGGGCAAGCCGGTCGACATCGACTTCACCCAGGCGACCCTCGCCGATATCTTGCGCGCCAATCAGCGCCGCGTGACGATCGATGAGATCCAGCGCAAGGTGTCGGACCATTACCGGATCCGCCAGGCCGAGATGTCGAGCGCGCGCCGCGCCCGCGAGGTCGCCCGCCCGCGTCAGGTCGCGATGTATCTGGCCAAGCAGCTGACTCCGCGCTCGCTGCCCGAGATCGGTCGCCGCTTCGGCGGGCGCGACCACACGACCGTCATCCATGCGGTCAAGCAGATCGAGAAGCTCCGCCAGACCGACGCCGAACTCGACGCCGACGTCCGCCTGCTGATCCGCCAGCTCGAGGGCTGACGCCGCCGGGATGGGGCAGGCCGGTCCGGCCGCCCCTTTTTCCCCCCAGGGCGGATGACGGGGCGGCGATATCGTCCTAAAGGGACGGCATGTCGGCCACGCTCTATAATGCGCAGATATTGCGGCTCGCGACCGCCATTCCCCATCAGCAGCGACTCGACCAGCCCCAGGCGACGGTCTCGCGCCGATCCCCTATTTGCGGAAGCCGGGTGACGGTGGATGTCGCGCTCGACCCGCAAGGGCGAGTCGCGGCGCTGGGGCAGGAGGTTCGCGCCTGTGCGCTCGGCCAGGCCTCGGCGGCCTTGATGGGCGAACATGCGATCGGGCGGAGCCCGGCCGAGCTGGCCCATGCGCGCGATGCGCTGGCCGCCTTCCTTGCCGGTGAGCGCGAAGATGCGGGTGATTGGCCGGGACTGGAAATATTCCTGCCCGCGCGGCCGCATGCGGCGAGGCATCCGTCGATCCGTCTTGCCTTCGAGGCGGTGGCCGAGGCTGCCGCCGCCGCTCAGGACGCTATCTCATCCGATAGTCAGGAAAGTCCGACGCGATGACCGAAGCATCCCAGGCTTTCCTGATTCGCGACGGCGTCGTCATGCTCGGCGCTGCCATCGGATCGGTGCTTGTTTTCCGGCGGCTCGGCCTCGGTGCGACTCTGGGCTACCTCGTCGCGGGCGCGCTGATCGGTCCGCAGGGGCTTGGCCTGATCGGCGGGGCGGAGGCCAAGCTCGGCATCGCCGAACTGGGCATCGTCCTGCTGCTCTTTCTCGTCGGGCTCGAACTTCACCCTAACCGATTGTGGCGCCTCCGGCGCGACATCTTCGGTTTGGGTCTGGTGCAGGTGGTCGCCTGCGGGCTGGCGATCGCCGGGGTCATCTACCTGACGACCGGCTTCTCGCCGGCGGCCTCGCTCGCGCTCGGGCTGCCGCTTGCCTTGTCCTCGACCGCGCAGGTGTTGCCGATGCTCCAGTCCGCCGGGCGCCTCAACACGCCCGCCGGCGAACGGGCCTTTTCGGTCCTCCTGTTCCAGGACCTGTCGTTGATCCCGCTGATCACGATCATCGCCACCCTGTCGCGCACCCCCCCGGTGCCTGGCGCCCCTCCGGGATGGCTGCTCGGCCTCTACACGGTCGGCGCGGTCGTCGGCCTGGTCCTCGCCGGGCGCTTCATCCTCAATCCGTTGTTCCGGCTCATCGGCAATTTGGGCGAGCGCGAGCTGTTCGTCGCGGCGGGCCTTTTCACGGTGCTGGCGGCGGCGGCGGTGATGGAGATGCTCCATCTGTCCACCGCGCTCGGCGCCTTCGTCGCCGGCGTGATGCTCGCAGATTCGCCCTATCGGCACGAGCTGGAGGCGGATGTCGAACCGTTTCGCACAATCCTGCTGGGTCTCTTCTTCCTGGCGGTGGGCATGTTGCTCGACCTGCAGGTGGTCATGGAACGCCCGCTGTTCGTGATTGCCATGGCCGCCGCGGTCGTCGCCACCAAGAGCATCGTGATGTTCGGCGTCGCGCGCCTTTTCGGCGTGCCGGCCCGTGCGGCGCTCAGCTTCGGCCTGTTACTCAGCCAGGGCGGCGAGTTCGCCTTCGTGCTGTTCGCCCAGGCGGCGGGCGCGTTGTTGATCGCGCCTGAAGCGGCCAGCCTGTTCGGCGCCATCGTCACCCTGTCGATGGCGACCA
>JAIYAJ010000557.1 GCA_027489105.1 Zymomonas sp.
CGCTGGCGGCCAGCGCGCCTCCGATCCAGGGTCGTTCCAGCCACCATTGGACCCGCCCCTGGCTGAGCACCGCGATCAGCAGCCACAGACCCGGCGCGAGCAGAAAGAAGGTGAGGAAGTCGAGCTTCTCGAACGCCTTGACCCGTTCGCTGGGGGGCAGGGGAAGCGCCAGCACGGCGGCAAGGGTTGCCAGCGCAAGCCCAAGCTCGAACCAGTAGAGCATATGCCAGTCGCCGGCCGTGAGCAGACCGGGCGAGAGCATACGGGCCAAAGGCGTCGCCAGCTGGGGAATGCTTATTCCCAGCATGATCCCGGCGAGCCGCTTCGGCGCGGGCATCGCCTGGCTCAGATAGAGGACGGTCAGCGTCGACAGGCCGCTGGCCGCGATCCCGCTCGCCGCACGCACCGCGACCGAGGTCCAGAAGTCGTGGACGAACAGATGCGCGAAGGTGGTCAGCGCATAGGCCGCGAGCATGTAGCGGATGAAGGGCTGGATGCCGAATTGCTGGCGATATTTGACGAGCAGCAGATTGCCGGTGACGTTGGTCATGAAATAGGCGGCGGTCAGCCAGGCAGCCTCGTCGCTGTTCAGCCCCAGCGTGCCCTGCGCGAAATTGAGATTGACGGTGACGAGGGCATTGCCCAGGCCGCCCGTGATGCCGACAAGGCAACCGATCAGGAAATAGAGCCGCCGACGCGCGGTCGGGTGATCCGGATTGGCGGGCGAGCCCGGCAAGGTCGGACGTTCGTGCGGCTTGAAGATATAGGCTGGTGTGTCCGCCATCCGATGTTCCAGTTTGAGCGCCTTCAGAACCGGCGAAACTGGTTTCGGTTCCGTTTCAGATCCTCTCGGTCTTCACGTCGCGCAGTCGCCTGGTCGAAATCCGTGGTTCGTGGCTGAGTTGCCCCATCTCCATGATCTTCGCCCGCAGTTCGGCACGCTTCTCGTGGATCGAAGCGATGACCGGGCCCATCGCGATGCCGAGGTCGACCAGCACGGCCTCGGACAGTTGGAGCGAGGATTCGAGAGTCTCGGGGACCGCATCGGTGGCGCCCGCGCGGTAGAGTTCGGCCGCGTGGTTCGGATCGCGGGCGCGGGCGACGATCGTCAGATCGGGGTGCAGCCGCCGAACCTGCCGCGTGAGCCGGACGACCTGGACGGGATCGTCCATCGTCAGGATCAGCGCCGTGGCGTTGGACAGGTCCAGATGCTCGACCATGCCGGGGCGGGCGATATCGCCGAACATGACCGAATAGCCGCGCTTGCGCGCGTGATGGACGGTGTCGATGTCGGCGTCGATCGCCAAATAGGGCTTTGAATGGGTGCTGAGCATCTGGGCGACAAGCCGCCCGACGCGACCGAAGCCCGCGATGATGGCGCGGCCGGAATGTTCCTCCGACGGGACCTCTACATCCTGGTCGCGCTCGTCGACCCGGCGGGCCAGGTCGTGGCCGACGCGTGCGAGAATGGGCGTGATCGTCAGGCCGATCGCCGTCACCATCTGCCAGAAGGCGGCGGTGTCGGCTGCGATCAGCCGGGCCTGTGCGGCGGTCGCCAGCACGATCAGCGTGGTTTCGGAGGGCGAGGACATCAGCAGCCCCGTCTCCGCCGCCACCGCCCGCTTGGCGCCCCAGAAGCGAAGCAGGCCCGCGGTGATCAAAGCCTTGACAAGCACCACCGCAATCACTGCGACGGCGAGCTTGTCCCAGTTTTCGAGGATCATTACGGGGTCGAGCGACATGCCGACGGTGATCAGGAACACCCCTAGCGCCAGACCCTTGAATGGTGCGGTGACCAGTTCGACTTCGGCATGATAGTCGGTTTCCGCGATCAGCAGGCCGGCGATCAGCGCGCCGACGATCGGCGACAGGCCGACGGCGGTGGTCGCGATGCTCGACAGGATGACGACCAGCAGGCTGGCGGACAGGAACAGCTCCGGATTCTTGGCGCGCGCGGCCTGAGCGAACAGCCGCGGCAGCAGGAGCCGCCCGCCGATCAGCATCGCGGCGACCACGGCAATGCCGAGCATCACCGTCCTGATCAGCCCGTTCCATCCGTCTGCGTCGCCATAGGGCGCCATGACGCCGAGGGCGAAGACGATCGGAACCAGTGCGAGATCCTCGAGCAGGAGAATCCCGAACGCGCGCTGGCCGATCGCGCCGGTCGTTCCCACCATGGGCAGGACGAGTGCCGTGGACGACAAGGCAAGCGCCAGGCCAAGCCCCAGAGACCCGGCGGCGCTCTGCCCGGCGATCCAAAGCGAGAATCCCAGAATCACTGCAGCGAGGACCAGTTTGGACGTGCCCAGGCCGAAGACGGTCCGACGTAAGCCCCACAGTCTGCGGAAGCTGAGCTCCAGGCCGATCGAGAAGAGCAGCAGGACGATCCCGAACTCGGCAAAGGGCTCGATCGACCGGGGGTTGGTGATCGTCACATGGTAGAGCCAGGGGAAGCGGTCGGTCAGCGTTCCCAAGCCATGCGGACCGGCCAGCATGCCGACCAGGATGAAACCGATGACCGGCGTGATCCGGAAACGGGCGAACAAGGGGATGACGATCCCGGCGGTTCCGAGGATGACCAGCGAATCACTGAAGGCTTCGGAATGGATCGGTAGCGCCATGCCCCGATCATTACGGATCACCCCCGGATTGACCACCCTAGGGCATAAAATGCTTTTGCATCCCGACTGTTGATCCCAACCAGTTGAGACGTCGCAACAGGAGCAAAAGGCCAGGCGCGCGGGTGCATCATGCGAAGCTCGGTGCCCACCAAGCCTTCGTCGCGGAATGCGAGATGGCGATGGCAATGAGGCGCCGGAGAGTGAAGCGCTGACAGAAAAGGGGCGCCGTCCCGATGGAACGACGCCCCGATCATCTTGTAACGTCAGGCAGAGATCAGGCCCAGTTGGCCATCTCCGCTTCCAGATTGACGCGGATCTGTTCGAAGAACTGCTCCGTGGTCATCCAGGGCTGGTCCGGGCCGATCAGGATAGCGAGATCCTTGGTCATGCCGCCCTTCTCGACGGTTTCGATGCAGACCCGCTCGAGTGTCTCGGCGAACTTGACGACGTCCGGCGTCTCGTCGAACTTGCCGCGGAACTGCAGGCCCTGCGTCCAGGCGAAGATCGAGGCGATCGGGTTGGTCGAGGTCTGCTTGCCCTGCTGATGCATGCGATAGTGGCGGGTGACGGTGCCGTGCGCCGCTTCGGCCTCGATCGTCTTGCCGTCGGGCGACATCAGCACCGAGGTCATCAGGCCGAGCGAGCCGAAGCCCTGCGCAACGGTGTCCGACTGGACGTCGCCGTCATAATTCTTGCA
>JAIYAJ010000034.1 GCA_027489105.1 Zymomonas sp.
CACCCCATGCTTGGCAAATTGTTTTGCCCATGCGGCCTGCCGCGCCGATGATCACGATCCGCATGCGATACGCCTTATGTCTCTTAGACGCTAAAGCGCCCGAGTATAAAAATGGCGACACCCGCGAGGCCATAGACCAAGCCTCGCAAAGTATCGTAGGCCCAGCGCCTTAGGCGCTCTTCAAGGTTCCAGCTCATGGGGCGCAACGATAGAAGCCGGAGATTGTGATAATGATGCCGGAGGCGACCGGATCGCTGGCATCATAATTGCGGATAAACACTGTTGTATCGCTTCCGCCCTCAAGGTCTCCGACAACAGCCTTGCCGGTTAGTGCGCGTTCCTGGCCCAAGAGGATTGTTCCGTAAGTTCCGATGGACGGAATCGGAAGCGTCATTATGATGCCGACCGACCCGGTTCCTTCAGTAGGGATAGCGATCTTCGCCCGGACATGAACAATCGGCCCTCTTTTCAGGTATTCTCCCTCTACTGTAGCTCCTGCTCCCAAAGTCCCTGTGTGAGCAGTAGGCGTATTCTCAAACGCAACCCAGGGATTTCCGCTCAGCTCGTCAGTGCCACGCCTGAACGAAAGAGACGCGCCCGTATCAACTTGCGGGACCGGAGAGCCGTTCTCGACATCGAGGTTGAAAAGGGCGTGCCCCGTTGACGGAACGGTGAAATCGCCCGTGCCATAGGCATGAATCGGCTTGTTACCGGCGAAATGGTGAAAGCGCTCTGCCCGGGCGCGAGCGCCCGAAGCAGCGCCGCCCAGCAGGGCGACGCCATCTGTGGCCGCCCCCCCCGCCACGCAGTTGGTCCGAACAAACATCCAGTCGTTGTTGTCGGAATTCACGCAGTAGATCGCCGTGATGTCCTTATGCGAGATATCGGCCCAAATCTCGTTCTTCGACACATTACCGATCACACCGTTAGTCGGAGCATCGCCGCCGATGAGGGTCATGCTGAGCGCCCCGGGCGACTCGATCTGACGCCCCCGATAACGAACCCGGTTCTTCTGGAAGTCGGGCGCCTCGCCGAGATTGGCTTCAACACCAAGGATCAGGCCGATGTCGCCGGCGTTCAACACGCCGATATCGAAATCGCCATGCCAGCAGCTACGGAGGCTGATGCCGTATTCCAGGTTCCCAGAAACGCAGTCCACGGCAAAACCCTTCAACCGGACACCCGAAAGGCGCTGGTTGCTTGGGCCTGGAGTAGGCGTCATCGAAACCAGGGGAGTGGTTGCGCCAACCGTACCGATCCATTTGAGCGAACTGCCCGTCACCAGAGCTCCAACGTCGTGGATCTCAAACCCCGCCCCCTCAATCCGAACATCATCTACCGCGATGGTCGGCATCGCAGCAGAGGTCGCATATTGCTTGCGCGGGATGCGGTGAAGCAGGCCAGGGTTTGCGATAGCGGAGTTCCAGAAGCGCGTGAGCGCCGTAGCGTCATCGGTCGAGCCGTTGCCGACTGCGGAGAAATCCTCGGGAACGACGACCGTCTCGCGCAGCTTGGTGCGAATGGGTCGCGCAACCGCACCGGTTCCAGCTGGCGTGAAGTTGGCAAGCTCAGCGTTGAGATTAATGCTATCCTTGGCATCCTTGGCGCTCATCCGAGCCTTCGGGTCGGTCCCAGCCAGGGCTTGAGCGTTCGTTGCCGAGTATGCGACAGCCTCCCACCAGCCGCCGTTTGCCGCGTCTGTGCCACCATCCGAGGTAAACCGATCAACCGAACGATGTTTGAGGACTGACGAAGGCTCGCTGTCAACGCGACGGCGGATCTGGCCGGGGCCACCATCCGCGTTTGCTTCCCCATTGATCTTGACGGTCTTTACGCTGGCAGGAACCGAGAGTGCACTTGCGTCTGCGATGGTCTCAAACTCGAGCGACCCGCCGGCTCCAAGTATGCGCTTAAGAGGCTGGCGCTTGTTGTCGTCGCCTTCCTTTGCAGCGGCGGTGTTGTCGTCATAGGTTACGTCGTCAGCCCCGTCGTCGAGCGTGTCGATCAGCATTTCCGGACCTTCTGCGCCGCGCATGTCGACAGCGTCAGCGATGAGGTCCACTAGCCCGGTCGCGCCAACATACTTGCCCGTCGCTGGTTTGGCGCCCTCGCCGCCAGACCAATCGACGACGCGGAACACTCGCCGAGTGCTGTCGGTGACCGACGCCAGCACAGGCACCCAGCCGCGGTCGCCCTTGATCAGCCCGTTGTCAGGCCAGCCGGACGCATTCTTAGGGCCGTAGAGCTTTTTGCCAACAAGATCGACATAGAAATCGCCAATGCGGCCGACGGTGCTCGTCGGCGCAACGGCTCCAGATAGGACCGTGCGACCATCAATACCCATGCTCGGGACTTCGGTATAGACGGGCACAAGAGCAGCGCGGGCCATGTCAGATATCCTTCTGCGTGATGCCGCGCAGAACCGTCAGCGTGTGCATGACGCTGCGGTCGCGGGCTTCGGTGGACTTGTTGATGAGCAGGAAATCGAACTCGAATTTTTGGGCCGCGAGGTCTTCGATCTCGGTCCATTCGATGTTGACTTCGAGCCGGCGCGAGACTGGGTCAGTGACCGTGATCCGGCCGTCGATGGTGCTGGCCTCGATCAGCGCCGCGTCGGCACCATCAGAGCCGGGCAGTTTGATCTGCAGGTAGATATCGAAGTCGTCCGCCCGCCATCTGTCGGTGCGTCGGCCCAGCCAAAAGGTCTCGCGCCAGCCCGTGCCGGCGCGGACAGAGTAATCTGCCATTGTCGCTATCCTGATTTTGGGAGGCTGCTAGAGCGTGCCAGACGCGGCGAGGAACCAAGCGTTCCC
>JAIYAJ010000545.1 GCA_027489105.1 Zymomonas sp.
CGCAACTGGGCCTTCTTCATTCGCCATCTCGAGGCGACCGGGGAGGTCGAACTGGCGACCCTGACCCAGTCCACCACCGAGGCCCCCCGCCAGGGCGAGGGGCTGCTCGATGCCTTCGACGTGGGGGCCTTCTGAGCGAGTCGGCGCCGGCCTGGCTGCACGACGGCAGGAGCGCGGTCCGCCACGACGTGCGCGTGAGCGTCGCGGGCGGTATGCTGGCGATCGAGGGCTTTGCTCCCGTCCCCTTGTCCGATCTCCAGCGGATCGACGCTGATCGGCTGGTGTTCGGGCGCAGGAATGTCGACGGCTGGCGGCTGGGGTTCGACAACGAACCTCCGGGGCCGATATTATGGCAGCTTCCCGCCGGCGTCCGCTATGGTGGACCGATCGATCGGCTGGGCCTGTGGTGGGCGATCGGCATCGCGGTGGCAGTTTCTGCCCTGGTCGTGCTCGGCGCGATCCAGGGCCTCGATCTACTGGCTCGCGCCATTCCCTATGCCTGGGAGCAGAAGCTGGGCGATGCGATCAGCGGGGATTTCGGCGCGCAGGCCTGCCGCGCACCGGGCGGACAGAAGTCGCTCGACGACCTCGCCCGGCGGCTGTCGCCATCGGACCGACCGATCCGGATCGGCGTGGTCAACATTCCGATCGTCAATGCTGTCGCCCTTCCGGGCGGGCGAATCCTCGTCTTCAGTGGCCTGATCGAGCAAGCGCTTTCCCCCGATGAGGTGGCGGGCGTGGTGGCGCATGAGATCGGACATGTCGATAACCGCCATGTCATGGTCGCGCTGCTGCGCCGCTTCGGCCTCGGCCTGCTGATCGGGTCGGGCGGGTCTGCGGCCGAATATGGACAGGCGCTGCTCGACGCCCGCTACAGCCGCTCGGCCGAGAGCGAGGCGGACGAATTTTCGGTGAAGCAGTTGCTACATGCCGGGATCAGCCCCGCTGCGACTGCCGCTTTCTTCCGACGGATGAGCAAGGAGGAGGCGGGCTTGGGTGGGCCTCTCGTCTATCTGGCGAGCCACCCGCCCTCCGATGAACGCCGCCGTCGCTTCGAGGCCGCTGCGGCTGATGGCAAGGCGGCGTTCCGGCCGGCGCTGTCGCCCGCTCAATGGGCCGCGTTGCGCTCGATCTGCGCCGGGACGAAGCCGCTGGGCGACATCGATCTTCGCTTCTGACCGCGAATCGCGGTAAGGCCCGCGCATGACAGCCTTTCTCACCCGACCCGACAAACCCGCGCTCGCCTATCGCTTTCGCCCCGGCCGTGGGCCGACGATCGTCTTCCTGCCCGGCTATCGTTCCGACATGGAAGGCGACAAGGCGACCGCGCTCGATGCCTGGGCAGGGCGCGAGGGCAGGGCGATGCTGCGCTTCGACTATTCGGGCTGCGGATCGAGCGAGGGCGCGTTCGAGGACTTCACCCTCGCCGACTGGCGCGACGACGCATTGGAGATGATCGACGCCTTCGCCTCGGCGGGGCCGGTGGTCCTCGTCGGTTCGTCGATGGGCGGCTGGCTGGCATTGCTCGTTGCCCTGGCGCTCGGCGACCGTGTCGTGGGGCTGGTGGGCGTCGCGGCGGCGCCCGACTTCACCGAATGGGGGTTCAGCGCCGACGTCGTCGCACTGCTGCGCCGCGAGGGTCGGATCGCTGAGCCGAGCGACTATTCGGATGAGCCTTATGTGACGACGCTCGGCTTCTGGGAGTCGGGCCAGGCCAATCTCCTGCTGGAGCAGGAGATCGCACTCGATGGCCCGGTCCGGCTGCTGCACGGCCAGCTCGATGACACCGTTCCCGTGTCGATCGCGCTGCGCCTGTCGCGGGCGCTTCGTTCAGGCGATGTGCAGACCATCCTGGTCAAACAGGGCGATCACCGCCTTTCGCGCCCGTCGGATATCGACCTCCTGATCAGGACGGTCGCCGCGCTCATGGAGCCTTGATGGTCCCGCTTCTCATTGCCCTTGCCGCCGCTGCCGCTCCGCTGCCCGCTCCTCCCAAGCCGGCGGCGCCCGCGCGGCCGACCATCTCGCAGGAGGATCACAAGGCGCGCGGCGCCAAATGCGGCGCGCTGGCAGAATCGGCTCCCGAAAAGGCGGTCGACGAGGCCAAGGCCTGGCAGGCGGCCGGCGGTGGCATGGCCGCGCGGCAATGCCTGGGCATCGCGCAGAGCAATCTCGGCCAGTGGCGCGAGGCGACCGACAGTTTCGAGGCGGCCGCCAAGGATGCGCTGCTCGACGATAACCAGATGACGGTCGTGCTGTGGATGCAGGCGGGCAATGCCGCGCTTGCCGCCGACGAGCCGGTGCGCGCCAAGAGCTCCTTCGACCGCGCCTTGCTGATTCCGGGGCTGTCCGACGAGATGAAGGGCGAGGTCCATCTCGACCGCGCCCGCGCCAATGTCGCGGCGAACGACGTCGCGGGTGCGCGCGTCGACCTCGAACAGGCGACGCGGCTGGTCCCGCGCGATCCGCTCGGCTGGTTGCTGCGCGCCAATCTCGCGCGCAAGGCGAAGGACCTGCCGCTGGCCTTCACCGCGATCCGCGAGGCGACCAAGCTGGCGCCGAACGATCCCTCGGTTGCCTATGAGGCGGGCAATATCGCCGCCGCATCGGGCAATATGGACGATGCCCGCGCGGCCTGGACCCGTGCCGCCACAGCCGCACCCGAAAGCAATGCGGGCAAGGCCGCCGCGCTTGCCCTGCGCGGCGGGGAGTCCGAGCCGCAGCCCTGACGCCGGTCAGCCCGTCTGCCGGTTGCACGCCGCCACGGGCGTCCTACATTGGCGCGATGAAATATCTCCACACCATGATCCGCGTCTCCGATCCGGAGGAGACGATCCGCTTTCTCGAACTGGTCGGCCTGCGCGAGATCAAGCGCTTCGACAATGAGGCCGGGCGCTACACGCTGATCTTCCTCGCCGCTCCAGGCGACGAGGATGCCCAGGTCGAACTTACCCATAATTGGGACGAGAAGGGCTATGACGGCGGCCGCAATTTCGGCCACCTCGCCTACCGCGTCGACAATATCTACGAGACCTGTCAGCGCATCCTAGACGCTGGCTATACGATCAACCGTCCCCCGCGCGACGGCCATATGGCCTTCGTCCGCACCCCCGACGGCATCTCTATCGAGCTACTGCAGGACGGCCGGCTCGACCCCGCCGAGCCCTGGGCGTCGATGCCGAACAGCGGCAGCTGGTAATGGCGCTGGAGATCGTCCGCATCCCGGTCCTCGACGACAATTATGTCTGGCTGGTCCATGATGCAGCCAGCGGTGAGACGGTGGCAGTCGATCCTGCGGTGGCCGAGCCCGTGCTGGCCGAGGCAGCCCAGCGCGGCTGGACGATCGGCCAGATCTGGAACACCCACTGGCATGGCGACCATGTCGGCGGCAATGCGGCGATCAAGGCAGCGACCGGCGCGCGGATCAGCGGCCCGGCGGCCGAGGCGGACACTATCCCCGGTCTCGACGTGCCGCTGGCCGAAGGCGATCGGGTCGCGATCGGCGCGCTGCAGGCGGAGGTGTTGGAGGTACCGGCGCATACCGCCGGTCATATCGCCTTCCACTTGCCCGAGGCTGAGGCCGCCTTTGTCGGCGACACCTTGTTCGCCATGGGCTGCGGACGCCTGTTCGAGGGCACGCCCGAGCAGATGTTCGCCAATATGCGCCGGCTCGCCGCGCTTCCGGGCGAAACGCGCGTCTATTGCGCGCATGAATATACCCAGTCCAACGGTCGCTACGCGCTGGTCGCCGAACCCGACAATGTCGCGCTGCGCGAGCGCATGGCCGAGGTCGACCGGCTGCGTGCGAGGGGCGAGGCGACGGTGCCGACCACGATCGCACTCGAACGTGCCACCAACCCCTTCATGCGCGCGGCCGATGTGCCCGAGCTTGCGGCGCGGCGTGCGGCCAAGGATGTGTTCCGCGGCTGATCCGGCTATAAGATGTGCCGAGGAGAGTCGCGATGGGCCGGGCAAGACATCTGCTGTTGCTGCTCACACTGCCGTCGCTGATGGCGGCGGCGCACGTGTCGGCGCCGCTGTCGGACAAGGCGAAGGGGGAACTGGCGGGACGCATAGCGGGCGAACCGCTCAACTGCGTGCCGCTCCGCGCGCTCAGATCGACACGGATCGTCGACGAAAGCGCGATCATCTACAAAGTGTCGAAACGGCTCTGGTACGTCAATCAGCCCGATCGCGGCCATTGCGCGCTGCTGCGGCCCAACCGGGTGATCGTGACGCGCACGCCGAGCAGCCAGCTCTGCGCCAATGATCTGGTGATGATCGCCGAACAGAATGCGCCTGTGACCTATGGCGCCTGCGGTCTCGGCAGCTTCGTTCCCTACACGCGCTGATACCGGGAGCCGGGAGTCAGCCGGGATCGCGCTCGTTGAAGATCGACCAGCCGGTCGCCGCCGCCAGCTTTTCAAGCGCCAACGATCCGAGCGTCGAATTGCCGCGCTCGTTCAGGCCCGGAGACCAGACGGCGATCGAGGCAATGCCGGGGACGATGCACAATATGCCGCCGCCGACGCCCGACTTGCCGGGGATGCCGACGCGAAAGGCGAACTCGCCCGACCCGTCATAATGGCCGCACATCATCATCAGCGCGTTGATCCGCCGCGCGCGGGTCGGCGAGACGATGTTGAAGCCGGTTTCGGGATGCTGGCCTTCGAGCATCAGGAAGCGCCCCGCGCGGGCGAGCTGGACGCAGCTCATGCTCAGCGCGCATTGGTGGAAATAGACACCCAGCACCTGTTCGACCGGGTGCTGGATATTGCCGAAGCTGCGCATGTAATGGGCCAGCGCGGCGTTGCGATAGCCTGTCTCCGCTTCCCCCTGCGCCACATCCTCGTCGATCGCGATATCGTCGTCACCGGCCAGGTCGCGGACGAAGCGCAGAATCTCCCCGATCGCCTCGCGCGGGCGATGGCCCGACAGGATCACGTCGGACACGACGATGGCCCCCGCGTTGATGAAGGGGTTTCGCGGAATGCCCTGCTCGGCCTCGAGCTGGACGATTGAGTTGAAGGCATTGCCCGACGGCTCTCGGCCGACCCGCTTCCACAGCGCATCGCCTACCTTGCCGAGCGCGATGGTCAGCGCAAAGACCTTCGATACCGACTGGATCGAGAAGGCGGTGGTGGCGTCGCCGGCGGAAAAGATCCGCCCGTCATGGGTGGCGATGGCGATCCCGAAATGGCGCGGATCGACGCGCGCCAGTCCCGGAATATAGTCGGCCACCTTGCCGCGATCCTCGCGGCCTTCCATGTCGGCGGTGATGCGATCGACGATCGCCTGGAGATCGGGGTTGACCGTGACCGGCATCGCGTCGCGTCCTCCCCCTCAGCCCCCGGCGGATGCGATCACACCCGCATCGGCATCAGCACATAGAGCGCGGGCGACTTGTCATTCTCGCGGATCAGCGTCGGCGCGGCGGCGTCGGCCAGATGAACCTCGACGGTATCGCCGTCGATCTGACCGAGAATGTCCATCAGATAGCGCGCGTTGAAGCCGATCTCGAATCCGGGCGACGTATATTCTCCGGGAACGTCCTCTGCGGCGGTGCCGTTCTCGGGGCTCGTCACCGACAGGGTCACTTTGTCACGGTCGAGCGCCATCTTGACCGCGCGGGTCTTTTCCGAGGCGATCGTCGCGACGCGGTCGACACCCTGCATGAAGCTCTTCGGATCGAGCTTGAGCAGCTTGTCGTTCGCGGTCGGGATGACGCGATTATAGTCGGGGAAGGTGCCGTCGATCAGCTTCGACGTCAGGATCGCGCTGCCCAGGCCAAAGCGGATCTTGGTGGGCGACAGCGAGATGCTGACCGCCTCCGCAGCCTCATCGAGCAGCTTGCGAAGCTCGCCGACGCATTTGCGGGGGACGATGATGTCGGGCATACCCTCGGCCCCGTCGGGACGCGCGATGGTGACGCGGGCCAGCCGGTGACCGTCGGTCGCCGCCGCCTTCAGCACGTCGTCCTGCACATGGAAGAAGATGCCGTTGAGATAATAGCGCGTCTCTTCGGTCGAGATGGCGAAGCGCGTCTTGTCGATCAGCTGCTTGAGCGTTTCCGCCGGCAGATCGAAGCGCGTCGGCAGCTCGCCTTCCGCGATCATCGGGAAGTCGTCCTTGGGCAGGGTCTGCAGGTTGAAGCGGGCTCGGCCGGCCACGACCTGCATCTTGCCTTCGGCGGCGCTCAGCTGGACCTGTGATCCTTCAGGCAGCTTGCGGGCGATGTCGAACAGCGTGTGCGCGGAAACGGTGGTGGCGCCGGGCTGGTCGACCGCAGCGTCGATCACCTCGACGATCTGCAGGTCGAGGTCGGTCGCCATCAGGCGCAGCTTGCCCTCGGCGGTGGCCTCGATCAGCACGTTCGACAGGATCGGGATGGTGTTGCGGCGCTCGACGACCGACTGGACGTGACCCAGGCTTTTGAGAAGAGTCGCGCGTTCGATCGTTACCTTCATGGACTGCCCCGGGATCCCCGATGTTAAATGGAAGCCGGTTATAGCGCGGCTTTGCGCACCCGCCAGCCCAAAGCGTCGAAAGCTGGGGACAAAAGCGGCTTTTTGGGCCGGGTCCGATCCGGCTGGCAGTACCGTCGTTGCGGGACAAAAGAAAAGGGCCCGGCGTCCCGCGGCCGAGCCCTCCCCTTTCGGACCGGGAGCGGTCGATCCGACGGTGTCAGATCGACCGCTCCATCTTCGTCGCGATCAGAAGCGGAAGCCGAAGCCGCCCATCACCTGATGCCGCGAGAAGCCCTGCTCATAGTTCGAGTAGCGATACTCGGTCTTGATGAAGCTGTTGGGGCCGACCGCATATTCGACGCCCGCGCCGACGCGCACGCCGTCGAGGTCCTGCTTGGCGAGGGTCACCTGGCCCGTGCCGTCGTCGCCGGTCAGCTTCGCACGGGTGTTGGTATAGCCGGCCTTTGCGTACAGCAGGGTACGACCGCCGATGACGGTGCCGACGCGACCGCCGACATAAAGGTCTCGGCCGGCCTTGGCGCAGAGGCGCGGATCAGCGGCGGTGGCCGCACCGGCGCATTGCTTCACGCCGGAATCGGCAACCTCGCCCTCGATGCCGACCAGGCCCATGCCGGTCTGGAAATCATAGCCGGCGCCGAGGCCATAGGCCACGCCGTCGTCATGCCCGTTGTTCTGGACGCGGTCCCAACCGACGAGACCTTCGACGCGCGGGCCGGTAAATGGCGCACGGTCCTGGGCGAGGGCGGGGGCTGCTGCGCTGGCCGCGACGAGGGCGGCGACAACGATGCTACGCATAGTATAACTCCATTTTCTAACGCGTCGCCTCAGGGGTACTGGCGACGTGGATGCCTAGTGCACCAAGCCGGCAGGAGTTGCATGAACGCCAGATAAACAGCGGAAAATGTTGCATTTTTGCAACTAGGACAAGATTGGGGATTGACAGGTTGAAGGCCCGTTTCTGTGCATTTGTGCTCTTTGCGACCCTGATCGCGGCGGCGCCGGCCGGGCGCACGTCGCTTGGAATTTTCGGCGGCTGGGGCGCTTTCCGGGATGTAAATCCCGCCCGCTGCTATGCGATCGCCATGCCGGAGCGGCGCGGATCGGGCCAGTGGCGCAGCTTCGCGTCGGTCGCGGTCTGGCCGAAACAGCGGATCAGCGGCCAGGTCCACTTCCGCCTGCGCGAACCGCGCGCGCCCAACAGCCCCATCCGCCTGATCTTCGGCGAACGAAGCTTTCCGCTGGTCGCGGCGTCGGTCGACGCCTGGGCGCCAGACCCGCGCGCCGATGCGGCGATCATCGCGACGATGCGCAGCGCCACCTCGATGCGCGTCGCCTGGGTCTCGAAGGAAGGGCGCGACCGGTCGGACGGCTATCTGCTGAAGGGCGTCGCCAGCGCGATCGACGCCGCGGCGGTCGGCTGCGCGCAACGCTGAGGAAAGCGGCGATCTTAAAGACCGGCCGCCTTCCTCAACTCATCGTTGATCCGGGTTTGCCACTTGGCACCCGATTGCTTGAACCAGTCGACGACGTCCCGATCCAGACGCAGCGAAACCAGTTTTTTGGTTTTGTCGGCCTTTGGGCGTCCGCGCTGTACTAGCTTGGTGCCGATATATGCATCGGCTTCTTCAAACCAATCCTCGTCTAGGATGGGCTTGCGCTCATCCGCTTCGATCGCGGCGTCGATAGAATTTTTCACGTTCTCCATGATCTGCTTTCCACATTGTGATGATGCGGCGGCTATCTTCCCTCGGCGTCCAAACGACCAGAATGACCTGGCCTCTTATCTCCCCGATCGAAATATACCTCTCTTCATCATAAGGCCTGTCATCTCGATCATAAGGCCTGTCATCTCGCCGTGTGAGATGGAACGCTTTGAAAAGTTCAGCCGCGTCATCAAAGTCGATCTGGCGATCGTTCAAAACTTTGAGACGCTTTTCCTCATCGTAGGAAATCCGCATGTCTCGTGAATCCAAAAGGGCTTGCTGCCCGCAGGCTGGTGGCTTTGATCATTGATCTATCCTCCGGCTTTGCTGACAGGAATGGCCGCCGCCATAGGCAGTTCACCCCAAACCCCACCTTTAGCTCCACATTTTTTGTAAATACGATTAATTCAACCGAAATTCAATATTCGTATCTACAATAAATGATATTCCGCAGCTAAGCTCGCATCGCCTCGGCCGCCAGCGCCTCGCCCTCGATCAGCAGCACATCGTCGGCGACGCCCTGCGCCACCGTTTCCCGGCCGATCAGGACAAGGACGGGCACGGCGAGGGGGGATACCCGCTCCAGCGGCACATGCACGATCCGCTCGGCCGCTCTTTCGATCAGTCCGCTCAGCCGGCCGACATCGGTCATCTTGGCGCGGGCATCGGCCCAGGCGGCGTCGAGCAGCAGATGGTCGGGCTCGTAGCGGCGCAGCACGTCGTAGATCAGATCGGTCGAGAAGGTGACCTGGCGGCCCGACTTCTTCTTGCCGGGGTGCTGCCGTTCGACCAGGCCGCCGATCACCGCCACCTCGCGAAAGGCGCGCTTGAGGAGGGCCGATCCTTCGACCCATTCGACGAACTCCTCCTCCAATATCTCGGCGGAGAACAGGCTGGCGGGGTCCAGCACCGGCTCGACCGACCAGCAGGCGAGCGCATAGTCGCTGGCGACGAAGCCCATCGGGACGAGGCCCTGGCTTTCCATCCGCCGGGTCAGCAACATGCCCAGCGACTGGTGCGCGTTCCAGCCTTCGAAACTGTAGAGAACCATGTAATTGCGTTTCTCGCGCGGGAAGGTCTCGACCAGAAGCTCGTCGGGCGCCGGCAGCCGCGACCGGCGCGCCTGCATCTCCAGCCATTCGCGGACGTCCGCCGGGAAGCGCGACCATTCGGCCGGTTCGTGCAAGAAATGGCGCACGCGCTCTGCAAGATGCGTCGAAATCGGCATGCGTGCGCCGCCATAGGTCGGGATCCGCGCCGGCTTCGACGTGGCGCGCACGACCAGATCGGTCAGGTCGATCTTGAGCACCTCGAGCGCCAGCCCCATGAAGAAGAAGCAGTCGCCGGGCGCTAGGCTCGTCCCGAAACCCTCCTCGACCTTGCCCAGGCTGCGCCCGTTCTTGAAGCGTACGTCGAGCATCGGCGCCTCGACGATGATCCCCGCGTTGAGGCGATGCTGGATGGCGTAGTTGGGATGGCTGAGCCGCCAAGCGCCGTCGGCGGTGCGCGTCAGCCGGCGGAATTTCTCATAGGCCTTCAGCGCATAGCCGCCATTGGCGATATAATTGAGGACCCGGTCGAACTGCTCGGCGGTCAGCGTGGCATAGGGCGCGGCGCGGTTGACCTCGGCCAGCAATTCCTCGGCACGAAAAGGTCCGGCGCAGGCGACCGCCATGACATGCTGGGCGAGTACGTCGATGCTGCCGGGGCGGAAGGGTTCATTGTCGAGCTCGCCCGCCTCGATCGCGTCGAGCGCGGCGCGGCCCTCGAGATATTCGAACCGGTTGCCGGGGACGAGCACGGCCTCGCTCGGCTCGTCGAGCCGGTGGTTGGCGCGGCCGATCCGCTGGAGCAGGCGCGAGGCGCCCTTGGGCGCGCCCATCTGGATGACGAGGTCGACATCGCCCCAGTCGACGCCGAGATCGAGGCTGGCGGTGGCGACCAGCGCGCGCAGCCGGCCCGATGCCATCGCCTCCTCGACCTTGCGGCGCGCCTCCTTCGACAGCGATCCATGGTGGATGCCGATCGGCAGGCTCATCGCGTTGACCTTCCACAGATCCTGGAAGATCAGCTCGGCGAGGCTGCGGGTGTTGCAGAAGACGATCGTGGTCCGATGCGTCTCGATCTCGGCCATGACCTGTTCGGCGGCATAGCGCCCCGAATGCCCGGCCCAGGGGATACGGCCTTGCGGGATGACGATGTCGATCCGGGGCGGAGCGCCGCTGTCGCCATGGACGAGTTCGACCGATTCATAGTCTCCGTCGCCCGACAGCCAGCCGCGATAGGCGTCCGGATCGGCGACCGTCGCCGACAGCGCGACCCGGCGCAGCTCGGGGGCCAGCGTCCCCAGTCGCGCCATCGACAACGCCAGCAGATCGCCGCGCTTGCCGGTGGCGAAGGCGTGGACCTCGTCGATGATGATCGTCTGCAGCCCGGCGAAGAGGGCTGCGCTGTCGGGATAGGACAGCAGCAAGCTGAGCGATTCGGGCGTGGTCAGCAGGATCTGGGGCGGACGAACCCGCTGGCGTGCCTTGCGATCCGTGCGTGTGTCGCCGGTGCTGGTCTCGACCGCGATGTCGAGGCCCATCTCCTCGATCGGCGTCAGCAGGTTGCGGCGGACGTCGACCGCCAGCGCCTTGAGCGGCGAGACATAGAGAGTGTGCAGCCCCTCGCGCGGGTTCTCGACCAGGTCGACGAGGGACGGAAGGAAGCCCGCCATGGTCTTGCCCGACCCGGTGGGCGCGACGAGCAAAGCGCTCTTGCCGCCGCGTGCCGCCGCCAGCATCTCCAGCTGGTGCCGGCGCGGCGCCCAGCCCTTGGCCGCGAACCAGTCCGAAAGGACGGTGGGGAGCGTCGATGGCATCCGGTCTATATGGGGCGACGGCGGGGCGGATGCACCATCCCCGCCGCGCTCGCCACGATCAGTGCCCGACCTGCTCGCCGCGCTCCAGCCCCGACAGGGCCAGTTGCTCGTCGATCTGAGCCAGCAGGCGATCGAGACCGGCCTGGTCGGCCGCCTCGGCGCGGGCCACAAGCACGTCCTGCGTGTTCGATGCGCGCAGCAGCCACCAGCCGTCGGGGGTGTTGACGCGGGCACCATCGGTGCGGTTGACCTCCGCGCCGGAGGCTTCGAGCCGGTCGAGCACCTCTTCGACTACCGCGAATTTGCGGCTCTCATCCACCTGGAAGCGCATCTCCGGGGTGTTCACCAGCTTAGGCATGCGGCTCTTGAGAGCGGTCAGCGATCCGCCGAGCTGGCTGACCGATTCGATCAGCCGCACCGCCGAATAGAGCGCGTCGTCGAAGCCGTACCAGCGATGGCGGAAGAAAATGTGCCCCGACATCTCGCCGGCGAGCGGGCTGTCGGTCTCGGCCATCTTGACCTTGATCAGGCTGTGGCCGGTCTTCCACATGCAGGGGGTACCGCCCAGTTCGGCGACGCGATCGAACAGCGCCTGGCTGGCCTTGACGTCGGCGATGATCGTCCCGCCCGGCACCGCCTTGAGCACCGGCTCGGCGAGGATCGAGAGGATCTGGTCGCCCCACACCACGCGGCCCTCGCCGTCGATCGCGCCGATCCGGTCGGCGTCGCCGTCGAAGGCGATGCCGAAGTCGAGCTGCTTTTCCGCCACCAACGCCTTCAGGTCGGCGAGGTTCTTCTCCTCGGTCGGGTCGGGATGATGATGCGGGAAGCGTCCGTCGATCTCGGCATAGAGGACATGATGCTCGCCCGGCAGGCGCTTGACCAGCTTCTCGAGGATGCGGCCACCGGCGCCATTGCCATTGTCCCAGCCGATCCGGAAGGCCGAGCCGGAGAAATCCTGGACCAGCCGGTCGACATAGAGATCCTCGATATCGGCGTCGCTGACGCTGCCCGAGCCTTCCTCCCAGTCGCCTTCCTCGGCCATGCGCCCGATCGACTGGATCGATTCGGCGAAGAAGGGCTTGTGCGCGAGCACCATCTTGAAGCCGTTATAGTCGGCCGGATTGTGGCTGCCCGTGATCTGGATGCCGCCGTCGACCTCCAGCGTCGCCTCGGCGAAATAGAGCATCGGGGTCGGACCAAGGCCGGTGCGGACGACGTCGACCCCGCTTTCGGTCAGGCCGCGGATCAGTTCGTCGCGCAGCGATTCCGACGAGACGCGGCCGTCCCAGCCGACCGCGACGCGGGTTCCGCCGGCGCGCCGGACATGGGTCGCAAAGCCGCGCCCGATCGCATAGGCATCGGCGGTCCCCAGGGTCTTACCCACGATCCCTCGAATATCATATTCGCGCAGGCTGGTCGGGTCGAAGCGGTGGGTCAATCAAGCCTCCGTTGAGATGCGAGGAGCGGGGTGAAGGCCCCGGCGACAGAACAGGGTTAGCGCCTTTGCAGCTCCGCCAGCAATATGTCGCGGGCAGCATTGACCCGCCCGGTCAGCTCGGCCGATCCACCCTGGTCCGGGTGGACACGCGCCACCAGCCGGCGATGGGCGGCCCGGACGGCTTCGGCGTCGGCGGTCGGCGGAAGGTCGAGCACGCGGCGCGCCTCCTCGCGATCCATCGCCGGCAGAGCCGTGCGTACCGCCCCGCCGGGGGCCGCGGCCGGCTGCATCAACAGCCAGATCAGCGGCAGGAACATCGGCAGGGCGACCATCCAGGCGCCCCTTGTCAGCAGCATCGCGCCGCCGAGCGCCGACAGCGCGGCCATGAGCTGCGGGCGGGACATGGAGCGTCCCCATTGCCACCAGGCGAACCCGGCGGCTGCCAGCAGCAGCAGGATCATCCCACCGCCGCCTGATGCTGCGGCCATTGCGAGAGAGCGAGGCCGGAAACCATCTCGCGCAGCTCCTGCCGCGCCGCGACATGGCCGATACCGGCTTCGCCGCCGATCGCCTTCATGTCGAGCAGGGTCAGCCCCTTGGGAAAGAGCTCGCGATAGATGACGCGTTCGGACAGTCCGGGGATGACGCGGAAGCCGACGCGCTTCGCCAGTTCCTGCATCGCATCGGCGACGCGGCGCATGTTGCGCGCCTCGAGATGCTGGAGGCGGTTGCGCAGCAGCACCCAGTCGACCGTGCCGCCATCGATCCGCCCGCGCACCTTGCGCGCGTCCCACACCAGCTCGGCATAGAAGCTGGGGCGGCGGATCTTGAAGGTCTCGGGATCGACCTGCCCGATCAGGTCGAGGTCGACGAAACTGTCGTTGATCGGGGTGACCAGCGTATCGGCGCGGGTGATCGAGGCGCGCGCATGTTCGTCGTCGCGACCGGGGGTGTCGATCACGACGACGTCATGATCGGCGGCGAAGCCGTTGATCAGGTCGTCGAGTATATGGCCCCTGGCGCTGTCGAAAGTCTCGAAGCTGGGCATCGGCAGCGCCTGCCCGATGCGGGCCGCGGTCGCCTGGCGGTTTTCCAGATAGCGGGCGAGGGTGCGCTGGCGCGTATCGAGGTCGATCGCGGCCACGCGGCGACCGGCGGCAGCCAGGGCAACCGCGACATGCACCGACGTGGTGGATTTCCCCGATCCGCCCTTTTCGTTGGCGAAGGTGATGATGTGCGCGTTCGACAAACTCTATTCCCTTCGCCGCACCGCGCTTGATCCCACGGGCGGCCTTGTCCAAGGAGCGTTCACAGGAGCCGTTTCAGCACAGCTGAAACGACGGTGCCAGCCCTGTACGATCCTATCCGCCCCGAAAGAGGGCGGCGCACATGGAAATGGTACCGCGGTCCGCCAGGGCGGACCCAACCTGAAGGGGTCTTTAGTCGGTGCACATCGTTCGGAACATAGCCGATCTCCGCTCGGCGGTCGCAAATTTGAGGATAAGTGGCGCCCCGGTCGCGCTGGTGCCGACGATGGGCGCGCTGCACGCAGGTCATATCGCCCTGGTCGATGCCGCGCGCGGACGCGGTTTCCAGGTGGTGGTGTCGATCTTCGTCAACCCGACCCAGTTCGCCCCGAACGAGGATCTCGACGCCTATCCGCGCCGCGAGGCGGCCGATGTTGCCCTGCTCGAAGCCGCAGGTGCCGCGCTGCTGTGGGCACCTGACGTGGCGACGATGTACCCGAAGGGCTTCGCGACCAGCATTTCTGTCGGCGGGGTCAGCGAGCGCTGGGATGGTGCGGCAAGGCCGGGTCACTTTGCGGGCGTGGCGACGGTGGTCACCAAGCTGTTCCAGCAGGTGAAGCCCGATTGCGCCTTTTTCGGCGAGAAGGATTTCCAGCAGCTGGCAGTCATCCGCCGCTTCGTCGCAGATCTCGACATCGACATCGAGATCGTCGGCGTCCCCACCCAGCGCGAGGATGACGGGCTCGCTTTGTCGTCGCGCAACGCCTATCTCAGCGAGGAAGAGCGCGTGACGGCCCGCACCCTCCCGCGCGCGCTGGGCGAGGCCAAGAGCGCGATCGAGCGGGGCGACGATGTCGCGGTCGCGCTGGCGGCGGCCGTTTCGCGGCTGGGCGAGGCCGGCTTCGATCCGATCGACTATGTCGCCCTCGTCGATGCCGCGACGCTCGAACCGGTCGAGCGGCTGGCGGGGCCCGCCCGCCTGATCGCGGCGGCGAAGCTGGGGCGCACCCGGCTGATCGACAACCTGCCCGTCGGAGGCTGACTGCCCCAAAGGGAACAGGGTTAAAGAAGCTGCCGCCCATGCCGTTAACCTTGTTGGGACGGCGACGGTTGGTCAGCAAACACCGTCACCTCCCGGAAAGGTGGAGCGTGACATGGTTCACAGTCTCAAGGCGCAACAATTTCTGAGCGAGTCGCGGCTGCGCGACGCGATGGCGGGCGACATCGACGCCTGTTTCCAGCTGGGCGTCGCCTATTCGGCGGGGGCGGACGGCTTTCCGCTCGACCTGATTGCGGCCCACAAATGGTTCAACATCGCGGCGCTGGGTGGCAATCCGCAGGCGGCCGAATGCCGCCAGGAGATCGCCGAGGAAATGACGGCGCGCGAAATCCAGGAAGCGCAGCGTCAGGCGCGCGCGATGCTCGGCTTCGGCAACCGGCTGGCGGCCTGATCCGCAGGCTTTCCTGACGCGGTCAGGCGTCGCTCTTTTTGAACGGGGCGAAGCTGCCGAGCATCTCGATGTCCTGCGCGACGGCCTCGCGCTCGCTTTCGAGATAGTCGGCGACCGCATGGCGGAAGCCGGCATGCGGAATGAAATGGGCCGAATAGGTCGGCACCGGTTCATAGCCGCGCGCCAGCTTATGCTCGCCCTGTGCGCCGGCCTCGACCGTCGACAGGCCGCGCGCGAGTGCGGCGTCGATCGCCTGATAATAGCAGAGCTCGAAATGGAGGAAGGGCACCTCCTCGGTGCAGCCCCAGTAGCGGCCGTAGAGCGTGTCCGCCCCGATCATGTTCAGCGCCCCGGCGATCGGCACGCCGTCGCGCAGCGCCAGCATCAGCAGAACCCGGTCGGCCATGCGCTCGCCCAGCAGCGAGAAGAAGCGTCGCGTCAGATAGGGCCGGCCCCATTTGCGCGCGCCGGTGTCCTGATAGAAGTGCCAGAAGGCGTCCCAGTGCATCTCGCCGATCTCGTCGCCGCTGAGGTGGACGATCTCGAGGCCTTCGGTCGCCGCCGCGCGTTCCTTGCGGATCGCCTTGCGCTTGCGCGAAGCCAGTGCGCCCAGGAAATCCTCGAAACTCTCATACCCCCGGTTGCGCCAGTGAAATTGCCGGTCGGTGCGGACCAGCCAGCCTGCCGCCTCGAACAGAGGCACCTGCTCGGGTGCTACGAAGGTCGCGTGGCAGGAGGAGAGGCCATTTTGCTCGACCACCGCTTCGGCCGCAGCGATCAATGCGGGTGCGAGTGCGGGATCGCGGAGCAGCAAGCGGGGCCCCGGCACCGGGCTGAACGGCACCGCGATCTGCAGCTTGGGATAATAGTCGCCCCCGGCGCGCTGCCAGGCGTCCGCCCAGGCATGGTCGAACACATATTCGCCCTGGCTGTGGCTCTTGGCGTAGGCCGGCAGGATCGCCGCTGGTCTGCCATCCTCGCCGTCGATCAGGATCGGCAGTGGCTGCCAGCCCGCGCGCGCCGTCGCGCTGCCCGATTCTTCCAGCGCGGACAGGAAGGCGTGCGAAAGAAAGGGATTGTCGCTGCCGGCGCAGGCGTCCCAGTCGGTCGCGGCGATGCTGGCTACCCCCTCCGCCGTCCGGGCGGTCAGGGGCTTTACCATCCGGGCGCCTCGAAGATGATCTGGTCGCTGTTCTCGGCGGCGACAGCCTGTTGCTCGGCCGAGGAGACGATCCAGGCCAATATCGGTATGCCACGCTTGCGCTGGCGCTGGGCGAAACGGTTGGGCAGGTCGCCGATGGCGATCGCCAGGAATTCGGGGCGTGAGCGCCACATTGTCCGGACCTGCTCGGTGCCGGCTTCCTTCGCATAGACGCTGTCTTCGGACATCATCAGCCCGCGCGGTATCCGGCTGCCGTGCGAGGCGAACCAGCGCGGCACTTCGGGGTGGAGCGACATCACCGCCGCCTCGCCGCGATAGCCTTCGATCGCGTGACGAACCGCGACGCACAGCTGCGAGACATGGCCCTCGACGGCGCGCAGCTCGACCAGCACCGGCACCCGGCCTGCGACCAGGCCCAATATCTCCTTGAGCTGGGGAATGCTTTCTTCGGTGCCGCGCAGGCGGATCTCGCTGAGATGCTTGCTCGACAGATGGCGGACCTGTCCGCTCTGCTCGGTGAGACGGTCGACCGTCGGATCGGCGATCACATAGGCATGGCCGTCGAGGCTGAACTGAACGTCGACCTTGACGCCATAGCCGAGGCTGACCGCGGCCTCGATCGCCGCGCGGCTGTTCTCGACATGGCGGCTGCCGTGCAGCCCGCGATTGGCGAAGGGCGTACGGGTCAGGAATCCGACGCGCCTGGCGTCGGGTACCGGGAAGCGCCAGCGATCAAAGAGGCCGAACAGCGACAATGGCATCGACCTCCACGGCAGCGCCGAGCGGAAGAACCGGAACGCCGACCGCGCTACGCGCATGGCGGCCCGCATCGCCGAACACGGCCTGCATCAGTTCCGACGCGCCATTGGCCACCTTGGGCTGATCGGTGAAGCTGGCGGTCGAGGAGATGAAGGCGCCGAGTTTCACGATCCGTTCGACCCGCGACAGATCGCCGCCCAGCGCGGCCTTGATCTGCGCGATCAGCATGATGCCGCAGCGGCGTGCGGCCTCCATCCCGGCAGCGACGCCGACATCCTCGCCAAGACGGCCGGTCACCAGGCTGCCGTCCTCGCGGAAGGGGAGTTGACCCGAAATGTGGAGCAGGCCGTTTATCTCCACGGTCGGCACATAGGCCGCCACGGGGGCTGCGGGTTGCGGCAGGACGATGCCCAGTTCGGCGAGACGTGCGTCAATGGTCATGGCTTCTCTTTCCTGTAGTCCCCGGACAGCGTCAAGCGGCTGCCCTTCGCTCGATCATGGGTGGCTGGCACGATTCCCGGCCTGGGCAGCTTCCGCCTCGGCGAACCGGGCGAGAATCCATGGCAGCGCGTCGGACCAGTCGTCGATCCGCGCATGCGCTGCGGCGGCCGGCGGGCGGTGGCGGGCGACTTGCGGCTCGGCGATCATGTGCAACCGCCACACGGCGGGCGCATGCTCGGCGACCGACTGGTGGTGCTGGGCCAGGTCGTCGACGAAGACCGTCGCGCTGGGATCATATTCGGCGACCAGATCGGCAACCGGGCGGCCCTTGCCACCCTGATTGCACTGTACCCGGTGCCGGATGCCCACCGCGTCGAGCTGCGCGACGCGGCCGGCGTGGAACTGGTCGGTCAAATTGGTCAGGACGACGATGTCGGCCAGTTCCCCGATCGTCGCGAGCGCATGCTGTGCGTGCGGGACCAGCGTCTGGCGGTGCATCTCGGTGGTGGCGGAATCGTCGAGCAGCAGCCAGATATGCTCGGTCTGGACGGGTCGCGAATCGCTGCGGTGGGTCAGCGCATCGACGAAATCGGGGCGATCCATGGCGAAATCGATGTCGTGCGCCTCGTCGAGCCACTGGCCGAAGGGCGTGACCATATGGAGGAGAACCTCGTCGCAGTCGGTGATCAGCAGCGGTCGCTTCATGCCTGCAATATGTCCCTTGCGGTGATCAGGTCGGCGGGCTTGTAGCCGGTCGCGTCGGCGCAGGCGATAAGATCGGGCTCATGCCCCGCCAGGAAATCCAGCACGGCCCCCAATATGTGGGATTCGCCTGCGCCCGCCCGCAGCCCTTCCGGCGTCAGGCCGGTCAGATCGAGCAGCCTGCGCGCCCGGATATCCTCGCTGAGCGTCCATGCCAGCGCGGCCAGCGCCAGCGCCGCCGCAGCGTCGCGGTCGCCGTGAAGGGGTTTCTCCGGATTTGAAGGCAGGGAGGGCATGACATAGACCTGCAGGTCGGATAGGTGGGTAGCCGTGACGAAAAAAGTCGTGATTGTCGAGGATAATGAGCTGAATCTTCGGCTCTTCCGTGACCTGCTCGAAGCCCATGGGGCGCAGGTCACGACGGTTCGTGACGCCCGCGATGCGCTGCCCGCGATGCAGGCCGAATTGCCCGACCTGGTGATCATGGACATCCAGCTGCCGCATATCAGCGGAGTCGAACTGATTCGGATGATGCGGGCCGATCCCGCATTGGAGAAGACACCGGTGATGGCGGTGACCGCCTATGCAGGCAAGGGCGACGAGAGCCGCGTCCGTGAGGCGGGGGCCGACGCCTATGTGTCCAAGCCGATCTCTGTGGCGCGGTTCGTCGAAGCGGTCGAGGCCCTCGCAGGGAGCCTGGGCGAGGGCGGTCGACGCAGCAGCTGACGCGCAGGGCGCTCGCGCGTGGCGCGCTGCTCTGCAGCTCAAATGCAAACGCCCGCCGGAAGGCGGGCGTTTGGCTGAAGCAACGGGCGAGCCGAAGCCCGCAGCCGATTACTTGATCTTGGCTTCCTTGAAGTCGACATGCTTCCGCACGACCGGGTCGTACTTGCGGAAGCTGAGCTTCTCGGTCTGGGTGCGCGGGTTCTTCTTGGTGACGTAATAGAACCCGGTGTCAGCCGTGCTGACGAGCTTGATCTTGACGGTGGTCGGCTTGGCCATGACCGGAAACCCTTATCCACGAAAAAAATAGGGCGACGTTGCCGCCGCCGTTCATCGGATGCGGCCCTTACCGGTGGTCTGGGCAAAGAGTCAAGGATTCTGTCCACAGGGATTCTGCCTGCAGGCCGATCGATCGACTGACTCGATCATAGCGCATGATTTTTTCCTCAAAGGACGTTGGGACCTTTTTCCGGATCGTTCGTTGGAGATGCGAATCGATCAGAAAGCGGGAGAAAGCTTATCATGGCCAAGAAACCTAAGCCGGCGCTGGCGACCCCCACCGACCTGGCGAGCAACAGCGCAATGAGTGTCGCCGATGCGCTCAACGGCATCCTCGCCGACAGTTTCGCGCTGTATCTCAAGACCAAGAATTTTCACTGGCACGTCTCGGGGCCGCATTTCCGGGATTATCATCTGATGCTCGACGAACAGGCGGCCCAGATATTGGCGACCACGGACGACATTGCCGAGCGCGTGCGCAAGACCGGTAACACCACGCTCCGCTCGATCGGCGACATCGCGCGCCGTCAGTCGATCAAGGACAATGATGCGGAATTCGTCAGCGCGCAGGACATGCTGAAGGAGCTGCGTGACGACAATCTGGCGCTTGTCGCCAAGCTGCGCGAGGCGAAGGACATCGTCGACGACGCCAAGGATAACGCTACCAGCGGTATCCTCGACGACTGGACCGACCAGGCCGAGCAGCGCGCCTGGTTCCTGTTCGAGACCGCCCGCGCGGCCTGAACTTGAACGTCTTGCGGCGGGCAGCGGGCTTGACCCTCCGCCCGCCGCAGCGTAACCGGCACCCGTCATCCGGGGAGTAGCCGGCCGTCCGAACAGGACGGGCATCGCGTCAACATGCTTGGGGGAGACCTCATGGCGCGATCGGGGTTTCAGGACCTTGGCAAGACCGATGACACCGAGACCTCGCCTGCCGGGCGGGGGTGTCGGTGTCGTCCGTCCTTCGTCTGCCCGGCCCGGAACATCCCATGGACGTTATCCTAGCTTCTACCTTGCTCGTGGCGTTCGCCGAAATCGGCGACAAGACCATGTTGCTGGCTATCATCCTGGCCTGTCGCTTTCGCGCCCCCGTTCAGATCATCCTGGGCATCTTCGCCGCGACGCTGGTCAATCACGCGCTCGCCGCCTGGGCCGGGGTTGCCGTGGCCGGCCTGCTCGACAGCCCCTGGTTCAGGCTGGCGGTCGCGCTCGGCTTCATCGGCATGGCGGCCTGGACCCTGATTCCCGACCGCATCGACGAAGAGGAAGAGGCAGCCCGCCCGACCTCGCACGGCGTTTTCCTGACCACGCTGATCGCCTTCTTCATGGCGGAGATGGGCGACAAGACGCAGATCGCCACGGTCGCGCTCGGTGCGCGCTACCATTCGGTCGAACTGGTCGCGATCGGGACGACGCTGGGCATGATGCTGGCGAACGTCCCCGCCGTGCTGCTTGGCGACCGCATCACCCGCTATGTGCCGCTGCAGGCCATGCGCATCGCTGCCGCCGCGATCTTCGCCGTTCTGGGCGCGCTCGCCCTGCGCGACCTGCTCTGATCCCGCTTCCCAAAAGGCTGGGGCTCCGTTGTCAGCGGGGCCCTGCTGTTCTATGGCGCGCGCCATCATGACAGCGCAGATCATCATCGCCGTGCCGAAGGGCCGCATCCTCAAAGAGGTGCTGCCGATGTTCGCGCAGATCGGCATCGTGCCCGAGCCGGCCTTCGGCGACGAGGACAGCCGTCTGCTCCGCTTCGCCACGAATCGGCCCGACATCGGCCTGATCCGGGTGCGCGCCTTCGACGTCGCGACCTTCGTCGCCCATGGTGCGGCGCAGCTCGGCATCGTCGGATCGGACGTGTTGATGGAGTTCGACTATTCCGAACTCTACGCGCCGGTCGATCTCGATATCGGCCATTGCCGCATTTCGGTGGCCGAGCCGGTCGCGATGGCCGAGGGCGACGATCCGCGCGAGTGGAGCCATGTCCGCGTCGCCACCAAATATCCCAACATCACCCGCCGCCATTTCGAGGCGCGGGGCGTGCAGGCCGAATGCGTCAAGCTCAACGGGGCGATGGAGATCGCGCCGGTGCTGGGTCTGTCGAGTCGCATCGTCGACCTCGTGTCGACCGGCCGTACGCTCAAGGACAATGGTCTCGCGGAGGTCGAGAAGATCGCCGACATCTCGTCGCGGCTGATCGTCAACCGTGCCGCCTTCAAGACCCGCGCGGCCGAGATCGGCCCGCTGGTCGAGGGATTCCGCGCCGCTGTGGAGCGTCGCAATGCCGCTTAGGCTCGACAGCCGCGATCCCGGCTTTGCCGAGGCCTTCACCGCGCTCGTCGAGGGCCGCCGCGAAGCCGACGCCGATGTCTCGCGCGACGTTGCCGCGATCTTGGCCGATGTCCGCGCGCGGGGCGATGTGGCGCTGGCCGACTATACGCAGCGCTTCGATCGCCATGATCTTGAGGCCACCGGTTGGCGCATTCCGGCTTCGGCGTGCGAAGAGGCTCTGGCCGGGCTCGACCCCGGCCTGCGCGCGGCGCTGGAACTCGCTGCCGAACGCATTCGTCTGTACCACGCCGCCCAGCGCCCCGCCGATTCGAGCCGCACCGACGAGAGCGGCGTGCGTCTCGGTGCACGCTGGAACGCGGTCGAGGCGGCTGGCCTCTATGTTCCGGGCGGGCGCGCGGCCTATCCATCCTCGGTGCTGATGAACGCGCTGCCGGCCAAGGTCGCGGGTGTCGAGCGGCTCGTGATGGTCACGCCGACTCCCGGTGGCGAGGTCAATCCGCTGGTCCTCGCGGCGGCCGCGCTCGCCGGCGTCGACGAAGTGTGGCGTGTCGGTGGCGCGCAGGCGGTCGCCGCGCTCGCTTATGGCACCGATCGCATCCGGCCGGTCGACGTCATCGTCGGCCCCGGCAATGCCTGGGTCGCTGAGGCCAAGCGGCAGCTTTACGGCGTCGTCGGGATCGACATGGTGGCCGGCCCGTCCGAGATCCTGGTCGTGGCCGACCGCGACAATGATCCCGAATGGATCGCCGCCGACCTGCTGAGCCAGGCGGAGCATGACCCGACCAGCCAGTCGATCCTTTTCACCGACGACGCAGCCTTTGCCGATGCGGGCGCCCCGGCCGTCGAACGGCAGCTGCCGGGTCTGGCGACCGGTGAAACCGCGCGGACCAGCTGGGACGCCAATGGCGCGGTGATCACCGTCGGCTCGCTCGACGAGGTGCCGGCGCTCAGCGACCGTCTCGCGCCCGAACATCTCGAACTGGCCGTGGCCGATCCGCAGGCGCTGTTCGATCGCATCCGGCATGCGGGCTCGGTCTTTCTCGGCCGCCATGCGCCCGAGGCGGTCGGCGACTATGTCGCGGGGCCCAACCATGTCCTGCCCACCGGCCGCCGTGCGCGCTTCGCGTCGGGGCTGTCGGTGCTCGATTTCATGAAGCGGACCAGCTTCATAGCCCTGGATGCGTCGGCGATCGCCGCGATCGGCCCCGCCGCCGTCGCGCTCGCCCGCGCCGAAGGGCTCCCCGCCCACGCGGCCTCGGTGGCCGCGAGACTGGAAAACAGATGACCAACGCCAAAAATGCCAACGCCAAGAATGAGCGTTCCCGTTCGCGCAGTGCCGCGCGCCTTGCCGCCGCGCAGGCGCTCTATCAGCAGGAAATGGAAGGAACGCCGCTCGCGAACCTGCTCGACGAGTTCCACCAGCATCGGCTGGGCGCGACGATCGAGGACGTCCAATATGCCCATGCCGAGATCGCCTTCTTCGACGATCTGGTGAAGGGCGTCGACGCGCGCCGCGCAGAGATCGACGCCGCCATTACCGACAAGCTGGCCAGCGGCTGGTCGCTCGAGCGGCTCGATCGCCCGATGCGCCAGATCCTGCGCGTCGGCGCCTATGAACTTATCGCGCGCCCCGACGTACCGACCGCGACCGTGATCAGCGAATATGTCGACGTTGCCGATGCCTTCTACGACAAGAAGGAAAAGGGCTTCGTCAACGGCGTGCTCGACGGGATCGCCAAGGCCGTGCGCGTGTGATCGTCGACACGACGATCCTGCACGACCCTCTGTTCTGGCTGCTCGGTGTCCCCTCGGTTATCCTGATGGGGTTGGGGAAGGGCGGGTTCATCGGCGTCGGCACGCTCGCCATCCCGCTGATGGCCCTCGTCGTCCCCCCGGTTCAATCGGCGGCGATCCTTCTGCCGCTGCTGATCGTGCAGGACGCGGTCGGCGTCTGGGTGTTCCGCCACAGCTGGGACCGGCACGTGATGAAGGTGATGGTGCCGGGGGCGATATTGGGCGTGCTGCTCGGTTATCTGTTTGCTGCCAGCCTGCGCGAGGACTGGATCCTGCTCGCGCTCGGGGTCATATCGATCCTGTTCGGTGCGCAGCAGCTCTGGGCGGTGCGCGGTGGCCGTCCTGCACCCACCCAGCGCCTGCCCGATGGCGTCGGCGTCGCGTGCAGCGTCGCGGCCGGGTTGACCAGCCAACTCGCCCATGCCGGGGGCCCGCCCTATCAGCTCTACGTCTTTCCACAGCGGCTGGAGCGGGACGTGCTGGTGGGGACGACCGCGATCTTCTTCGCGCTGATCAACTGTGTGAAGGTGCCCGCCTATGTCGCGCTCGGGCAGTTCACCCCGGTCAACCTGCTCGCCTCGGCTGCGCTGATGCCGGTCGCGATCGTCTCGACCTTCGCGGGGGTATGGCTCGTCCGGCGGGTCCATCCGGACCGCTTCTACAATCTGGTCTATGGCCTTACGATCCTGGTCGGCGTGAAGCTGCTGTGGGACGCGCTGGCGCTGCTGCTGGCTCGCTGACGGAGCGGGCCTGGCGGCGCAGCCGACGAAGGAAGGAAAGAGCCGGGGC
Source organism: Zymomonas sp. (assembly GCA_027489105.1). The sequence continues at coordinate 24,132 of JAIYAJ010000545.1, forward strand.
ATGTCCGACGAACGCCGCCTGATCGACGCGCTCCGCCCTCTTGCCAGCCATCCCGCCGCGCGAGATCTTGCTGACGACGCCGCCGTCCTGCCCGCGCCGTTCGGCCGCGATCTGGTGCTGACCCACGACATGCTGGTCGAAGGCGTCCATTATCTCGCCACCGATCCGCCGGGTGACGTCGCCTGGAAGTTGCTCGCCGTGAATCTCTCCGATCTGGCCGCGAAGGGCGCGGAGCCCCTGGGCGTGCTCATGGGCTATGGTCTGACCGGCAGCAGCGATTGGGATGCGGCCTTCGTCGAAGGGCTCGGCCGGGCGATCGCCCATTTCGAGGTTCCGCTGCTCGGGGGCGATACCGTCGCCCAGCCGGCGGGCTCGGCGCGGGTGCTGGGCCTGACCGCGATCGGCCAGGCACCGCCCGGCGGCAGCCCCGACCGGCGCGGCGCCAGGGCCGGCGATCTGTTATTCGCCACCGGTCCGATCGGCGATGCCGGGCTCGGCCTGCGCATCGCACTGGGCGAGATCGAGGGCCCCCGGCGCCTGCTCAAGGCCTATCGCCTGCCGATGCCGCGCCTCGCCGAGGGGCGGGCGCTGGCGCCGCTCGCCCATGCCATGGCGGACATATCCGACGGGCTGCTGATCGACGCGTCCCGCATCGCGAGCGCCTCCGGCCTCGCGGTCGAGATCGACCTCGACCGGATTCCGTTGTCGCCGGACCTGCGCGGCCTTGGCGAGGACCGCGCGGCGCGCCTGTCTGCGGCGACCGCCGGCGATGACTATCAGCTTCTGGCGGCCATCCCCCCCGGGCATCGCGAAGCCGCATCCGCCTACGCCGTCGAGATCGGTCGCTTCACTGCGGGCTCGGGGCTGAGCCTGCGCGACGCCGATGGCGTTGTCCCGTCCCCGGCGCGTCTCGGTTTCGAACATCGGGCCGACTGATCTCAGGCTTGTCCTGATCGATTTGCGAATGTGCTTTGCGCAATTGTCATTTCAACAATTGTTTAAAGTCGATCGCCTTCCTGTCTTTGAAAAAGCTGTACTTGCGATGCGCCGACGAGGCAGACATACAAAGCAAGCCAGGTGTCGGGACGAAAAAGGGCAGAAAAGCGCCACCCCGACACTTTGAAGAGCGAAGGGAGTTGGGATGCCTATAAATGAAGTCGCGATCGGCTGCGGGCTGCTCGCCATAGTCTACGGGTTATTCACGAGCCGGCAGGTGCTCGCCGCCTCCGCCGGCAATGAGAAGATGCAGGACATTGCGGCGGCCATTCAGGAGGGGGCGCAGGCCTATCTTGGCCGCCAGTACAGGACCATCGCCATCGTCGGCGTCATCGTCGCAGCGCTGGTTCTCTATTTTCTTGGGCAGATTTCCGCGATCGGCTTCGTGATCGGTGCGCTTCTTTCGGGCGTCGCCGGCTATGTCGGCATGAACATCTCGGTCCGCGCGAACGTCCGCACGGCCGAGGCGGCCCGGACCAGCTTGCAAAGCGGGCTTACCGTGGCCTTCCGCGCCGGCGCCGTGACGGGCGTGCTGGTGGCGGGCCTCGCCTTGCTCGCGATCGCGGTCTTCTACTGGTATCTGACCGGGCCCGGCGGGCTGGCCTCCAACGATCGCATCGTGATCGACGGGCTTGTAGCGCTCGCCTTCGGCGCATCGCTCATCTCGATCTTCGCGCGTCTCGGCGGCGGCATCTTCACCAAGGCCGCCGACGTCGGCGCCGATCTGGTGGGCAAGGTCGAGGCGGGCATTCCCGAGGACGACCCCCGCAATCCTGCGACCATCGCCGACAATGTGGGCGACAATGTCGGCGACTGCGCCGGCATGGCGGCCGATCTGTTCGAAACCTATGTCGTCACCGTCGGCGCGACGATGGTCCTCACCGCGCTTCTCGTCGCGGGCGACGCGATCTGGATCGGCAAGCTGATGTCGCTGCCGCTGCTGATCGGCGGCGTCTGCATCATCACCTCGATCATCGGCACCTATATGGTGCGGCTGGGGGCCAGCCAGTCGATCATGGGCGCGCTGTACAAGGGGTTCTGGACCACGGCGATCCTGTCGATCCCGGCGATCTATTTCGCGACGGCGCAGGTGCTGGGCGATCTGAACGCCCCGATCGGCGTCGCCGGGACGAGCTTCCCTGCGATCAACCTGTTCTGGTCGGCCCTGGTTGGCCTGGCGGTGACCGGGCTGCTCGTCTGGATCACCGAATATTATACCGGGACCAACTATCGCCCGGTCCGGTCGATCGCCAAGGCGTCCGAAACCGGCCACGGCACGAACGTCATCCAAGGCCTGGCGGTGAGCCTCGAGTCGACCGCGCTGCCGACGCTCGTCATCTGCGTCGGCATCATCGTCGCCTATCAGCTCGCCGGCCTGATCGGCATCGCCTTCGCCGCCACCTCGATGCTGGCGCTGGCCGGCATGGTGGTCGCACTGGACGCCTATGGTCCGGTCACCGACAATGCCGGCGGCATCGCCGAAATGGCGGGCCTCGACGACAGCGTGCGGGTCAAGACCGACGCGCTCGATGCGGTGGGCAACACCACCAAGGCGGTCACCAAGGGCTATGCGATCGGCTCGGCGGGTCTTGCAGCACTGGTGCTGTTCGGCGCCTACACCACCGACCTCACCCATTATTTCCCCGATCTCGAGGTCAATTTCGGGCTCGGCAATCCCTATGTGATCGTCGGCCTGCTGCTCGGCGCGCTGTTGCCCTATGTCTTCGGCGCCTTCGGCATGACCGCCGTGGGCCGCGCCGCCGGCGCCGTGGTCGAGGAAGTCCGTGCCCAGTTCCGGGAAAATCCGGGCATCATGGCGGGGACGAGCCGGCCCAATTATGCGCGTACGGTCGATCTGGTGACCAAGGCGGCGATCAAGGAAATGATCATCCCGTCGCTGTTGCCGGTGCTGGCCCCGATCGTCGTCTATTTCCTCATCACCCAGGTGGCGGGGCAGGCCAATGGCTTCGCCGCGCTCGGCGCTCTGCTGCTGGGCGTGATCGTCTCGGGCCTGTTCGTCGCCATCTCGATGACCTCGGGTGGTGGCGCCTGGGACAATGCCAAGAAATATATCGAGGACGGCAACCATGGCGGCAAGGGCTCGGAAGCCCATAAGGCGGCCGTCACCGGCGACACCGTCGGCGACCCGTACAAGGACACCGCCGGGCCTGCGGTCAATCCGATGATCAAGATCACCAATATTGTGGCCCTGCTCCTGCTCGCGGCGCTCGCGCACGCGGCCTGAGCTTCGGCCACCAACCAGGCCTAGCCAGCGCTGGCCCGTCCGGAGCGATCCGGGCGGGCCGTTTTTTGCCATCAGTGCGCGGGCGACTGCTTGCGGATCAGATAGCGATAGACCCCGATCAGGTTGATCACGAACAGGACGATGTTCTGCACGCCGATCCCCTCGGCATCGGGCTTGAGAAAGCCCCAGGCGATCAGTGCCAGCGACGATGTGACGAAGATGACGAAGCCGAACCCCGTCCAGCGCCGGCCGAGATCGAGCGAGACGATCAGGGCAGCGATCGCTCCGGCGGCGGCCCCATAATATTGAAGTGCCATCGTCAGCATAGAGAAAGCTTTCTTTCGTCAGAGCGCGGGAGACTTGATCAACCGCCTCCGGACCGCGCCGTTCCGTGGGCGCGCGGGGCTGCGGGGTACTACGGATGCACGAGAAGCCGATCTTCTATGACGCCTCCGGGCGCCGGCGCCGTCGGTTCGCGGCGGCGGTCGTGGCATTCGTTCTGCTTCTCCTGCTCTCGGCGGGTGCCTTTTTCGGTTCGATCGCCAAGGTGACGCCACAGCCGCCGCTGCCCTTCGAACTCGAGCGACCTCAGGCCGCCGCGCCGCGTCCCGGACTGGTGAAGGCGAGCGAGCGCAGGGTGCGCCGCATGTGGCGCGATTTCCGCCATCTCGTCGCCAATGGCGGCGTCCGGACGGTTCCGCCGACCTCCTATGCCTTCCACGCCCCCTGGGACGATGCCTCGACCGCCTCGCTCGCCCGCCATGTCGAGGATATCGACTGGCTGATCCCCGGCTGGATCTCGATCACCGGCCCCGACCACAAGGTGACGAGCTTTCCCGATGCGCGCGGCAAGGCGATCATCAGCCGGGCCCATCATCGCCCCAAGCTGATGCCGATGATCCAGAACGCGCTCGACGGCGGCTGGGATGGTCCGGGGATCGCCGCCCTGCTGCGCGATCCCCAGGCGCGCGCCACCACGCTCGATAGGGTCGCGGCGCTGCTGCGCGCCAATCAGGCGAGCGGAATCTTCTTCGATTTCGAGGAACTGCCCGCCGACGCGCACCCGGCCTATCGCGCCTTTCTCGCCGAGGCCCGCCGCCGCCTGCCGGGCATGCAGATCGCGATCGCGGTACCCGTCGCCGATCCGGCCTGGGACCTCAAGGCCTATGCCAGGGTCACCGACAAGCTGTTCCTGATGGCCTATGACGAACATTCGTTGCCGGGTGAGCCGGGGCCGATCGCCAGCCGCGCCTGGTTCGCCGATTCGGTCGCGCGCGCGGTGCGTGGCGTGCCCTCCGACCATATCGTCGTGGCGCTGGGCTCCTATGCTTATGATTTCGAGAAAGGCGGGGACGTCGTCGCCCATTCGGTCGAGGATGTGTGGCTCGCGGCGCATGATAGCGGCGTAGTCCCCCGCTTCGACCCGGTCAGCGACAACAGCAGCTTCGCCTATGTCGAGCAGGGCAAGCGGCACGATATCTGGATATTGGATGCGGCCGCGATGCACGGGCAGATCGCGACGCTGCGCACCATGGGGCTCAACGCCGTCGCGCTGTGGCGGCTGGGGACCGAGGATCCGTCGATCTGGACGATGTTCGGCCATGCCCGCCGCTTGCCCAAGGCCAGGGCGATCGAGACCATCCCCGCCGGCACCAATGTCGACATTGAGGGGGTCGGCGAAATCCTGCGGATCGGCGCGACGCCGGTCGAGGGTCACCGGATCGTCTCGACCGACCGATCGGGCGCGATCACCGGCGTGCGCTTCGATCGCCTGCCCACGCCCTATCAGATTCAGCGCACCGGTTATCGGCCGGGGCTCGTCGCGCTGACCTTCGACGATGGGCCGGACCCTGCCTGGACGCCGAAGATCCTCGACATATTGAAGGCGGAGAAGGCGCCGGCGACCTTCTTCATCGTCGGCGAAAATGCGCTGACGCAGCGTCCTCTGCTCGAGCGCCTCATCGCCGAGGGGCATGAGGTGGGCAGCCACACCTACACCCACCCCAATCTGGCTCAGGCGACCGCGACCGAGACGGGGCTCGAACTCAACGCCACCCAGCGCCTGTTCCAGGCCTATACCGGGCGCTCGCTGCGCCTGTTCCGCGCGCCCTATTTCGGCGATGCGGAGCCGACCACCAGCGACGAAATCGTGCCGGTCGAAGAGGCGCAGCGGCGGGGCTATCTGTCGGTCGGCCTGCATGTCGATCCCGACGACTGGAAAAGGCCCGGGGTCGACGAGATCGTTCAGCGCACGCTGGACGGGGTCGCGGAGGCCAGCCCCGAACGCTCCGCCAACATCGTCCTGCTCCACGATGCGGGCGGCGACCGCGAGCAGACGGTCGAAGCGCTGCCGCGCATTATCGAGGGGCTGAGGGCGCGCGGCTACACTCTGGTCCCCGTCTCGGAACTGGCGGGCCTGCCGCGTGCGGCCGCCAATCCGCCGATCTCGAAGGGCGACCGCACGGCGGCCGAGATCGACCTCGCGCTGTTCAGCCTGCTCGGCTGGGCCGCGATCGCGCTCAAATGGATTTTCCTCGTCGCCATTTCGCTCGGCATTGCGCGCGCGATCCTCTTGTCGGGCCTGGCCCTGGTGCAGGCACGGCGCGAGGCGCGCACGGTCTTCCCGCCGATCGATCCCGGACGCTTCGTCACCGTGCTGATCCCCGCGTTCAACGAGGAACGGGTGATCGAGCGGTCGGTCCGCCGGGTGCTCGACAGCCGCGACGTCACCGTCGAGGTGATCGTCATCGACGACGGCTCGAAGGACCGGACCAGCGCGGTCGTGACCGAGGCTTTCGCCGACGATCCGCGCGTGCGCCTGCTGACGCTCGAAAATGGCGGCAAGGCACGCGCGCTCAACCGCGCGCTCGATCTCGTGCGCAGCGACATCGTCATTGCGCTCGACGCCGATACGCAGTTCGAGCCGACGACGATCGCACGGCTTGCCCGCTGGTTCTCCGACGAGCGGCTCGGTGCTGTGGCCGGCAACGCCAAGGTCGGCAACCGGGTGAATCTGATCACGCGCTGGCAGGCGCTCGAATATGTCACTGCGCAGAATCTCGAACGCCGCGCGCTGGCTCGCCTGAACGCGATCACCGTCGTTCCGGGCGCGGTCGGCGCCTGGCGCCTCGCCGCGATCCGCGAGGTGGGCGGCTATCCGCCCGATACGCTGGCCGAGGATCAGGACCTCACCATCGCGATCCAGCGGGCTGGCTGGGCGGTTCACTATGACCAATATGCCGTGGCCTGGACCGAGGCGCCGGAGAGCGTCCGTGCGCTCGCCAAGCAGCGCTATCGCTGGGCCTATGGCACGCTGCAATGCCTGTGGAAGCACCGGGCGGCGATGCGGAGCGGGCAGCCGCGTGGGCTGGCGCGGATCGGCCTGCCGCAGGCTGTGCTGTTCCAGGTGCTGCTGGCCGCGATCTCGCCGATCATCGATCTGGCGCTGCTCACCAGCCTGGCCGCGACCTGGCTCGACGTCCAGGCGCATGGCTGGGCGCAGGCGAGCACCGATGTGCAGAAGATGCTCGGCTATTGGCTGATCTTCACCCTGATCGACCTGCTCGCCGCCTTCATCGCCTTCGCGCTCGAACGGCGGGAGAAGTGGCGGCTGCTCTGGCTGCTGATCCCGCAGCGGATCGGCTATCGCCAGATCATGTATTATGTCGTGCTCAAGGCGCTCGCCCAGGCCCTGCGCGGACCGCGGGTGGGTTGGGGCAAGCTCGAACGATCGGGTCGGGTCGCCGCCGGCAAAGAGTGAAACATGGCATTGGCAAGCGTCGCGTCGCGCGTCATGCTGCGTTCCGGGAAGGGAGCCGAAATGGCGGCTTTCCGCCGGATGCAGGGAGGAGACGGCCATGGACACGTCGGAAACGCGCAAGCTTCGCGAGACGATCAACCTGCTCGGTCTGCGCGCGCAGGCGACCGTCGCGGGCATGGTCCAGCTGGCGATCGAGCTCCGCCGCGTCGGCGCACTCGACGAGGCCGCGATCGGCCGGATCAAGGATGCGATCTGCGGCGATCTGATGCTGTCCTGTCCGATCAACGTCGACCGGCGCGACTATGAAGCCTCGCTGCGCCGCCGCCTCGACGCGCTCTTCGCGGGCCGCGAGACGGTCGGCGAACAGATGCCGAAACTGCCCGATTGATCGGTCCTGACCCGCTGGCCGACGCAGCCGGGCGTAAGGATTCGGTCGCACTGCTTCTGCTGTCCCTGCTCGGCGCGCTGACGCAGCTGCTGGCTTTTCACTGGGGCGTCATCACCCCCGACAGCGTCGTGCAATATGGCCAGGCGCTAAGCGGCGTCTATGACGACTGGCACCCGCCGATCACAGCCTGGATCTGGCGCCAGCTGCTCCATCTCGTACCGGGCGGCGCGCCCTTCCTGATCATGGATGTCACGCTCTATTGGGCCGCGCTGGGGCTCGTGGCACAGGGGCTGCTTCGGCGGCACGGATGGATGCCCGCCTTCGTAGTGCTCGGTCTCGGCCTTTTGCCCATTGCCTTCGGGCAGGTCGGTGCGATCCTCAAGGATCCCTTCATGGCCTGTCTCCTGCTCGCGGCGACTGCCTTGCTGGTCCACCGTGAATGGGGTGGGCCGGGCTGGTTCCGGCTGCCGGCGCTGCTGCTGATCCTGCTGGCCGGGGCGACCCGGTTCAATGCGCTGTTCGCAGCGCTGCCGCTGATGCTGCTCGCCGCCCCGCGCGGCTGGATTCGTCGTCCCGTCACATATGTAGCAAGCGCTACAGTCGCTGCCGGCCTGCTCGTCGCTGCCAATTGGACGCTCAACGAAGCGATGCTGCGCCCTGGCCATTCGCACCCGATCAACTCGCTGGTCAATTTCGATCTGGCCGGCATCGTCGCCCATGGCGGCCGCAATGGCTGGCCCGGCCTCGCCGATGGAGAGGCCCGCACGCTCGTCGCGCGCTGCTACACGCCCCGGCTCTATGGCATGGCTGACGAGCAGCTGTGTGCGCGGACCGAAGAGATGATCGCCGTTCATGTCGCCACGCGGCACGAAAGCGCCGTCGCCGTCTGGCTCCGGGCGATCGCGGCATCGCCCTTCGCCTGGGTTCTGCACCGACTCGACCATCTCAACTGGAACTGGCGCTTTCTGGTGCCGTCCGTACCCGACGATGCCGTCTATATGATGAGCGCGACTAACGAGCTCGGTCTGCGCTTCGTGCCCAACCCGCTGACCAGGGTCGTCGGGGGCGCGGCGCGGATCATGGCGTGGACCCCGCTCGGCCGGCCGGCCACCTGGCTCGCTCTGGCGATCGGGTTGCTGATCATGGCGCCGAAGCTGCCGAGCCGTCGAATCCTCTTCGCGCTTGGCGGGTCGGCGCTGCTCTACGGGCTGGCCTATGCCGTGGTCAGCGTCGCGCCCGACCTGCGCTACAATCTCTGGACGCTGTTCGCGATCATGATCGGCGGTGCGATCGTCTTTGCCGAACGGGCGCACATAGCCGGCGATCGCTGGAAGGTCGCGCTGCTGCCGGCGATCGTGGTGATGAAGCTCGAGGTGATCGCGCTTCTCATCGGCCTGATCGGCTGAACCAAGACGCTTGCGGCGTAGGGCTGCGCCCGCCAAACAGGCGCCATGCTCGACAGATTCTTCCGCAAGCGGGGCGGGGCGCCCGATGCCGGTATCGACCAGGCGGCGCCCGGCGAGGAGATCGTCTTTACGCCCCTCAATGCGATCGAGCGGGCGCTGGTCGCCGCCGTAGTCGATCCCGCCCGTCGCGCTGCGTTCAACCGGCTGCTGATCGATTCGACCCTTTATGCGGCGACCAACGAACTTCCCGCCATGCGCGGCACGCTGCTGATCAACGCCGATGCGCTGATCCAGCTGCGCACTGTCCCCGCGCCCGACGGCACGATGGTGCCCGCCATCTTCACCGCGCCCGAGCGTCTGGCCGAACGCTTCGGCCGCCTGGCGAGCTTTACCGAGATGCGGGTCGAGCGGCTGTTCGAGCTGGTGTCGGCGGGTGGCGCGATCCTCAATCCCGGCCTGCCGATCAGCGTCCACTGGACCCGCGACGACATCGCCGCCTTGCTGGGCCGTCCGATCCACCACAGCGCGGTCGACGGGGTGCAGGTCGTACTCGCCAGGCCGCGTGATGCGCCAACTGCTCTGGTCGACGATCTGCGGGCGGCGCTCGCCGCCGATGGCCGGACGGTGGGCGCCTGGCTGGCGCTCGCGCAATGGCCAGGCCGGGCCGAGCCGTCCTGGCTGCTCGACGTGCGAAGCCATGCGGGCCGCGACGAGGTTCGCCGCCTGCTCGAACCCTGTTTCCGCCGGACCGATTTCGGCGGACGCCGTCTCGAACTGATCTTCGGCGATCCTGCCGCCGGGCCGGGCATCGGCCTGGCGCTGCTACCCGCAGGCTGAGTCGCTCGTCGCGGCGGCATTGACTTCGCCGGTGCGCCGTTCTCAATCGCGCGATGCGCTTCTTTTCCGATAATGCCGCCCGAGCCTGCCCCGAAGTGATGGCGGCGCTCGACAAAGCCAACAGGGCCGACACCGCCTATGACGGCGACGCCTTCAGCCAGCGGCTCGACGGCGCCTTCTCCGACCTGTTCGGCACCGATGTCGCGGCCTTGTGGGTTGCCAGCGGGACCGCCGCCAACGGCCTTGCCCTTGCCGCGATGGTCCAGTCGCATCAGTCGGTGCTGTGCCACGAGGAGGCTCATATCCAGGGCGACGAATGCGGCGCGCCGGAATTCTACACCGGCGGCGCGAAGCTGCTGCTGGCCAAGGGCGCGGGCGCGAAGCTCGACGCTGCCACCGTCAGCGCAACGCTCGTCGGCATCCGCTCCGACGTTCACCAGGCACAGCCCGCCGCCATATCGATCACCAACGCGACCGAATATGGGCTCGTCTATCGACCCGAGGAGGTCGCGGCTCTCGGCGAAGTTGCGAAGTCGCGAAATCTTGGTTTGCATATGGACGGCGCGCGCTTCGCCAATGCGGTCGCGACGCTCGGCTGCGCCCCGGCGGACATCAGCTGGAAGGCCGGGGTCGACGCGCTCAGCTTCGGCTTCGTCAAAAATGGCGGGATGTTCGCCGAGGCGCTGGTCTTCTTCAATCCGGCGCTCGCCGCCGCGACCCGCTATCGTCGCAAGCGCGCCGGCCATCTGCTGTCGAAGGGGCGATTCGCTGCGGCGCAGATTCTGGCGATGCTCGAGGGCGATGTCTGGCTGCGCAATGCGCGGGCAGCCAATGCGGCCGCCGCACATATCGCCAATGCCGCCCAGCCGCGCCTGCTCCATCCGGTCGAGGCCAATGAGATTTTCGTGCGGCTGACGCCCGATGAGGCGGCGGCGCTGCGCGGGCAGGGTTTCCAATTCTACGACTGGACGCCTGGCGTCTGCCGGCTCGTGTGCAGCTGGGATCAGCCGGCGGAAGAGGTGGAGGCGCTCGCCCGGGCCATCCGCGCCTTATGAGCGATGGATCGCCCGCTCTGGGGGCGATGTCGCCGCGCGTCATGCTGATCTTCGCGGTGCTGGTGTTGATCTGGGGCTCGACCTGGACGGCGATCCGCTATCAGCTCGGGGTCGAGGCACCCGGCTGGTCGATCGCCTGGCGCTTCGTCTTCGCGTCGCTCGCGATGGGCCTCTATGCAAGGCTGGCGGGCGTATCGCTGCGGCTCGACCGGCGCGACGTGCCGCTGCTGCTGGGCGTCGCGATGACGCAGTTCGTGCTCAACTTCCTGTTCGTCTACAATGCCGAGCGCTTCATCACCTCGGGGCTGGTCGCGATGATCTTCGCGCTGCTGATCGTGCCCAATGCGGTCCTCGGCCGCATCTTTCTGAAGCAGCGTGTCGGCGGCGCCTTCTTCATCGGATCGCTGCTCGCCGGACTCGGCATGGCGCTGCTGTTCCGGCACGAAATCGGCCAGGCGGCGGGCGGCGGCTCTGCGGTGCTACTCGGCATCGGCCTGTCGCTGTTCGGCATATTGTCGGCGTCGGTCGGCAATCTGCTCCAGGCGAGCCAGCGTGCGAGCCACCTCCATGCCGCGCAGCTTCTCTTCTGGTCCATGGCGCTCGGCGCGGTCGCCAATATGGTGATCGCGCTGCCGATGTCGGGCCTCCCCAGGATCGACACCCGTCCCGAATATTGGCTGGCGACGCTGTGGCTCGCCTTTGTCGGCTCGGCGCTGACCTTTCCGCTCTACCTGCACGTCATGCGCGCGATCGGCCCGGCGCGCGCCGCTTATTCGAGCGTGCTGATCCCGATCGTGGCGATGCTCTTCTCGACGCTGCTCGAAGGCTATCGCTGGACCGGAACTGCGGTCGCGGGCGCCTTGCTCACGGGCGTCGGCCTCGTCATCGCGCTGCGGGGCAAGAGCGGCGCTCAGGCGCCTTCGGCGAACAAGGCGGCCAGACCCGCGCGATAATCCGGATAGTGCGGGGCCCAGCCGAGCAGGCGCTTCGCCTTGCCATTGGCGACGCGCCGGTTCTCGGCATAGAAGGCACGCGCCATCGGCGACAGGCCGGCCTGTTCGATCGGCAGCAGCGGGGGCGGGGCGATGCCCAGCAGCGCGCAGGCCGCCTCGACCACCCGATTCTGGCTGACGGGGCGATCGTCCGCGATGTTGTAGATGCCCGGCGGCCCCTGATCGAAGCTTGCCAGCACCGCGCCGACGATGTCGTCGACATGGATGCGGCTGAACACCTGACCGGGAAGATCGACCCGGTGCGCCTGACCCGCACGAACCCGGTCGAGCGGGGAGCGGCCGGGGCCATAGATTCCGGGCAGGCGGAAGACGCGCGCCTGCGGGTGCAGCGCCGCCCATGTCTGGTCCGCCGCCGAACGCGCCGTGCGCCGTCCCTGGCCGACGGGTGCGCTTTCGTCGACCCAGGCCCCCTGCGCGTCGCCATAGACCCCGGTCGAGGAGAGATAGCCGATCCAGGCTGCATCCGCGCCACCAAGGGCATCGGCATAGCGGTCGAGCACCGGCTCGCCATCGCCCTCCGGCGGGACCGAGGACAGGATATGCGTCGCGCGCCCGATCGCTGCGGCGACGCCGTCGCCATCGGTCAGACGCGCGCGGCCGATCCGGTCGACCGCGAAGCCACGCGACTCGGCGGCCGCCGCGATGCGCGATGCGGTGTAGCCGGGACCGAAGATGAGAAGCCTTGCCATGGCATCGATCTAGCGCGTGACGATGCCCTCGCCACCATTGTTTGTCGCCTTCGGCGGGATTAGACCAAGGCCATGCTCGACGCCCAATCTGCCGCCGCCGCCCCGTCCGCCATCCGCCGCGAGGACTATCGTCGCCCCGACTGGCTGGTGCCCGATGTCCGGCTCGACTTCCGGCTGGATCCCGCGAAGACGGTGGTCAGCGGTCGTCTTACCGTCACCCGCAACGGAAAACATGGCCACCCGCTGCGTCTGAACGGCGACGGGCTGACCCCGCTGACGGTGCTGATCGACGGCGAAGCGCAGGCCGATGCCTGGCGGATGGACGGCCCCGACCTGCTGATCGACCTGCCTGGCGACAGCCATGTCGTCGAGACTCATGTCGAAATCGCGCCGGAGGCCAATTCGCAGCTGATGGGGCTCTACGCCTCGGGCGGCAATCTGTGCACCCAGTGCGAGCCCGAGGGCTTCCGCCGGGTGATCTTCGCGGTCGACCGGCCCGACGTGCTCAGCCGCTATGTCGTGCGTCTCGAAGCCGATCGCGAGCGCTTTCCGGTGCTGCTGTCCAATGGCGACCTGACCGACAGCGGATCGCTCGACGGCGGGCGCCATTTCGCCGAATGGACCGATCCCTTCCCCAAGCCCAGCTATCTGTTCGCGCTGGTCGCGGCGAACCTCGCCGCCAATATCGACAGCTTCACGACGCGCAGCGGGCGCGAGGTGAAGCTCGCCATCTGGGTGGTCGAGAGCGATCTGCCCAAGACCGAACATGCGATGGAGGCGCTCAAGGCGTCGATGGCCTGGGACGAGAAGGTCTATGGCCGCGAATATGATCTGGGCGAATTCAACATCGTCGCCGTGTCCGATTTCAACTTCGGCGCGATGGAGAATAAGAGCCTCAACATCTTCAATTCGCGCTACATCCTCGCCGACCCGGAAACCGCGACCGACATCGACTATGACGGCGTGTCGGGGGTGGTCGCGCACGAATATTTCCACAACTGGTCGGGCAACCGCGTCACCTGTCGCGACTGGTTCCAGTTGGCGCTGAAGGAAGGCTTCACCGTCTTTCGCGACCAGAGCTTTACGGCAGATCAGGGATCGGCGGCGGTCAAGCGGATCGAGGATGTCCGCCTGCTCCGCGCGGTGCAGTTTCCCGAGGATGCCGGGCCGCTCGCCCATCCGATCCGTCCGGAAAGCTATATCGAGATCTCGAACTTCTACACGGCGACCGTCTACAACAAGGGCGCCGAGATCATCCGCATGCTCCACACCATGTTGGGGCCGCAGAAATTCCGCGCGGGCGCCGATCTCTATTTCTCGCGCCATGACGGCACGGCAGCGACCTGCGAGGATTTCGTGCTGGCGATGGAGGATGCCAGCGGCGTCGATCTGACCCAGTTCCGCCTCTGGTATGCGCAGGCCGGCACGCCGCGCGTCCGCGCCAGGCTGAGCCACGAACCGGCCGGTGGCCGCGCGCTGCTGACGCTCGAACAGTCGGTTCCGCCGACGCCCGGCCAGCCCGACAAACAGCCCATGCCGATTCCGCTGCGCATCGCCCTGTTCTGCGAGCGGTCGCAGCGCAAGTTCGAGGAGGAGCGGCTGGTCGTCGTCGATGGCGAGCGGCACGAGATATTGTTCGAGGGCATAGGTGAGCGCCCGATCCTGTCGATCAACCGCGGCTTCTCCGCCCCGGTCGTGATCGAATCCGATCGCTCGGCAGCCGATCTGGCCTTCCTGTCGGCGCATGACGACGATCCGTTCGCCCGCTACGAGGCGATGCAGCAACTGATGCTCGACACGCTGGTGTCGGCGGTGGCGACCGGCACGGCCGATCACCGCCCGGTGATCGATGCCGTCCGCAACACGCTGACCGATCCGGCGCTCGATGCGGCCTTCATCGGCGAAGCGATGCTGCTGCCGTCCGAATCCTTTATCGGCGACCAGATGCCGATGGTCGATCCGGTGGCGATCCATCGCGCCCGCGAAGCGCTGCGCCATGCGCTCGGCAGCGAACTCGAGGAGGCGTGGCGCGATGCCTATGCGCGATCTCGCGCCGACCGGTTCGAGCTGACCCCGCAGGCAAAGGGCGCGCGCCGCCTGCGCACGATCGCGCTTGGCTTCATCATGGCGAGCGGGGCGGAGGACGCGCCGGGGCTCGCGCTGGCGCAGTTCCGCGATGCGACCAACATGACCGACCGCCAGGGCGCTTTCGGCGTGCTGGCGAACAGCATGGCGCCCGAACGCGACGTCGTGGTCGAGGCCTTTTTCGAGCGCTTCCGCGACAATGGCCTGGTGCTCGACAAATGGTTCTCGACCCAGGCCTTCTCGATCCGTGCCGATACGCTCGACCGGGTCGAGCAGTTGTCGCGCCATCCCGACTTCACCCTGACCAACCCGAACCGGTTGCGGTCGCTGGTCGGGGCGATGGCGGGCAACCAGCTGATCTTCCACGATGAGACCGGACGCGGCTATCGCTTCCTCGCCGACATGCTGCTCAAGGTCGATGCGCTCAATCCGCAGACGGCGGCGAAGCTCGTGCCGCCGCTGGGACGGTGGCGGCGCTTCGACGAGAAGCGTGCCGCCCTCATGCGCGCCGAACTGCAGCGACTGGTCGATTCACCGGGCCTGTCGAAGGACATGTTCGAGCAGGTGTCGAAGAGCCTCGCCTGACGATGGCGGGAGCGGCGATGCCGCTCCCCCGTGGCTCAGCTCTGGATGCCGCCGCGCGGCAGGAACCAGCGGGCGATGATCAGGCCTGCGACCGACAGACCGATGAAGTCGGCGAAGAACATGTAGATCCAGTAGCCATAGCCATAATGGTTGAACACCGGCTGGCCGATGTCGATGTAGAGGGCGGCGGCAAGCGCGAAGCCGATCGCGATCCGCGCGCGGCTCAGGAAGTCGGGAATTCGTGCACCGGCTGCCCCCAGCGCGAATGCCAGCACCAGTCCGGTGAGGATCGTGAGGAGGAATCCGGTGCCGAGCGACCCGGTGTCGACGATGGGAAAGCCCCCCATATTGAAATGAACCGTCGCGACCGGCCCGCGTGCATAGAGCAGATCGCCCGCCGCAGTCCCAGTTGTGGGGACCAGATAGGTGCCCGTGCCACTCCCCGTCAGCGCCTCTGCCATGGCCTGGTGCAGTGCCGACATCTGCGGTTCTTCGAGCCGGTTATAGGCCAGCCGCGCGAGCGGCGTACCCCAGAAGAGAAAGCCGATCAGATAAAGCGCAACGCCGCCGAACACGCCGCCGAACAAGGTTTTGGCCATTCCGGACCCTCCAACGATAGGTGCGACACGCTATGACAGCCTGCCGAACGTACAAGCGGGAAGTCGTCGGAGCGTTGCATTTGGCAACCGGACGGATGCTGGCCGGTCGCTGTCGGGCGTTTCAGACGACCGGAGTGGTCAATTTGCGGATGAAACCGATCAGGCCCGTCTGCCGGTGGCGCTTCAGTCGCTCGGCTTCGAGGATGTGCTGGACCTCGCCGAAGCAGCGATCGATGTCGTCGTTGAGCAGCACATAGTCATAGCCATCCCAGTGGCTGACTTCGGCGGCCGCGCGCTGCATGCGTCCGGTGATGACCTCTTCGCTGTCGGTCCCGCGTGTGCGCAGGCGGTTTTCCAGTTCGGGCATCGACGGCGGCAGGATGAAGACGCGGACGACGTCGCCGCCGCAGGTCTGGTAGAGTTGCTGCGCACCCTGCCAGTCGATGTCGAACAGCACGTCGAGCCCGGAACTCAGCATCTCCTCGATCGGCTTGGCGGGACTGCCATAGCGATGGTTGAAGACATGCGCCCATTCGAGAAACTGGTGATCGGCCACCATTTCGCGAAAATGCTCGAGGTCGACGAAATGATAGTCGACCCCGTCGACTTCGCCGGGGCGCATCGGCCGCGTGGTCGCGGACACCGACATCTTCAGGTTGGAATCGGATGCCAGAAGGCGGCGGGCGATCGTGGACTTGCCTGCTCCCGACGGGGAGGAGAGGATGAACAGGACGCCGCGGCGCTTGAACGAACTATGGGCCATGGCGGCACTTGCCCCGCCATGGCCCGACTCGTCAACGTCGGAATCGCCATGAACCCGCCAAGGCAATGCCGCCAGGCGGTGGCGAGGGGGTAAGGTGTCAGGGGCGCGGGGCGCCCGTACGGCCCGCCTTGCGCTTGTCGAACGCCTTCTTGGCGACATAGGCGCCGCCCAGCAGCAGGCCCAGCGGTCCCGCGCGACGGATCGCGCCGGCCGCGACGGCGCCGATCACCGCGCCCTTGACGCCGCCCCGGCCGTCGCGCTTGTCGATCTTGCTGCCGATGAACGCACCCAAAAGCTTGCCGAGCATATCTGTCTCCTTATTTGGTCGGCGGGGAATCGCCCGACCGGGGTAGAAAGTTCCGGTGGCAGGACGAATCACCGCCCGACCATCGCCTCGGGGCGCACGATGTGGTCGAAGCGCGCCTCGTCGATCAGGCCGAGCGCGAGCCCCGCTTCCCTGAGCGTCATGCCGTGATGATGCGCATGCTTGGCGATTGTCGCGGCATTGTCATAGCCGATCTCGGGTGCCAGCGCGGTCACCAGCATCAGCGAGCGGCCGACGAGATCGGCGATCCGGGCGCGATCGGGCTCCAGCCCGTCGAGCGTGCGTTCGGTGAAGCTCAGCATGCCGGTGGCGAGCAGGGCGATCGACCGCAACACGCCTGCTCCGATCAGCGGTTTGAACACGTTGAGTTCGAGATGCCCCTGCAGCCCGCCGACGGTCACCGCCTGATGGTTGCCGATCACCTGCGCCGCCACCATCGTCAGCATCTCGCACTGGGTCGGGTTGACCTTGCCCGGCATGATCGAACTGCCCGGTTCGTTCTCGGGCAGGATCAGTTCGCCCAGGCCCGATCGCGGTCCCGAGCCGAGCAGGCGGATGTCGTTGGCGATTTTGGTGAGCGCGACGGCGAGGGTGTTGAGCTGGCCCGAGACTTC
>JAIYAJ010000050.1 GCA_027489105.1 Zymomonas sp.
CCGTCATCACGTCCATCGACGCCCGTGACGCGAAGGGCCCGCTGCATCTGGTTCATCGCGACGTCGACTTGCCCGAAACCGGCATGCGCGATGCCGTTGGAGGCGGTCCATCGCGCGAGTGGATCGCGGACAGGACCGTCGAAGGCCCGGTCACGCTACGCTACAGCCTACCCGCCCATGCGACCCTGCCGCCGCGCGGGCCCGCGCCGCCTTTTTCCTTTTCCGCTGATGGCGGCGGGGTATCGGCCGCTGGGCACGTCTTCCTGCTGCTGCCGCCGGGCGATCATCAGTACCGGACCACCTATGGCTGGGACCTGTCCCGCGCGCCGAGAGGCAGTCGGGGCGTCAGTTCGCTGGGCGAAGGGACGGTGACTGCCGCCGAACCGCTCGATGGCGAACAGATCCGCATGAGCTTCTTCATGGCCGGGCGGATCGGCACCTATCCGGCGAAAGTGCCGAGCGGCGGTTTCTTCGGCGCGTGGCAGGGGGCTCCTGCCTTCGACGCGAGCAGCCTGCTCGCCTGGACCGGCACGCTCTACGATCATTACGCCCGCTTCTTCGGGCAGAAGACATCGCCGCCCTATGGCGTGTTCCTGCGCTACAACCCGATCAACGCGGGCGGGGGCGTAGGCCTGTTCCGGTCCTTCGTGACGACCTTCGGCCGGGGCAAGGGATCGAACGCCGAGAAGATCAAGCTGACGCTGGCGCACGAGATGTTCCACACCTTCCAGCCCTTCATCGGCAACCCGGCAGGGCTCGAATCCTCCTGGTTCGGCGAGGGGCTGGCAACCTACTATCAGGCGTGGCTGCCCTTCCGTTTCGGCATGATCGGGCCGGAGGCGTATATCGCCGACGTCAACTGGACGGCCGCGCGCTATTATAGCAGCGCGATGGCGACGGTCCCCAATGCCGAGGTGCCCAAGCGGTTCTGGGCGGACACCCGCATCCGCACGCTGCCCTATGATCGCGGCATGCTCTATTTTGCGACGGTCGATGATGCGATGCGCAAGGCGTCGGGCGGCCGCAAATCCCTCGACGATCTGGTCTTCGCGATGCTGGCGCTCGAAAAGTCGGGCAAGGTCACCGACAATGGCGACTGGGAAAAGCTGCTCGCCGTCGATCTCGGCCCAAAGGCGGTCGAGGCTTTTCGCGCCTTTCTCGCCGGAGCAATGCCGTTGCCCGCGTCCGATGCCTTCGGACCATGCTTCCGCCGGTCGACTGCGAAGCTGCGGCGCTACGAACTGGGCTTCGCGACCGACGTGCTGGCGCAGCCGAAGCGGATCGTTCGCGGCCTGGTGCCTGGATCGGCCGCCGCACTTGCGGGGCTCAGGGATGGTGACGAGATCGTCGATCCCGTGCCGCAGGATGGGATCCAGGGGGAGCAGACCGAACTGCTCCGTCTCCGCATCCGTCGAGGCGCGCGCGAGTTTCCGGTCGCCTATCTGCCGAGGGGCGAGACCGTGGAAGTCTATCAGTGGGTCCCGGCGGCCGACAAGATGGACGAAGACTGCGCACAATAGGCAGTTCGTGCTGCGCAATATATTCGGGAAATGAGGCTCCAGGTCGTGGCGTGCTGGCACGGTCATCGTCGCGAAGGAGCAGCGGCCAGCGGTGGACTCGGTGGCAGAGATTATCTGTACGGGTCGGATGGTTCCGACTATCTTCAGGGTAATGCCGGCAATGATATGCTCGATGGTGGTACCGGTCGGGACCGTATCAATGGCGGTGCCGACAATGACGAAATCCTCGGCGACTTCGGCAACGACAGCATCAACGGCAATCGTGGCGATGACAGGATCGATGGGGGTTATGGCGACGACTTGCTCTTCGGCAACGACGGGAGCGACAGGCTGCTCGGGGGCGACGGCGACGATATATTCCTATTCGGGGGTAACAGCGCACTTATCGCTGGAGGCGCTCAGGATGTGATTGACGATTTCGAGGACGGGACGGATCGAATTTGGGTCGGCTATCAGGTTGCGTCAGTGTTGACGGCAAATGGTCCGGCCGCTTCCGACCTCGCCGCCGCGACCGCCACGGCGCAGCTTCTGCTCGCCATCCATAGTGGCAGGTCCGAGGTCGCGCTCGTCAAGGTCGGAACCGATACCTATCTTTTCTACTCGCAAGGCAATGACGGCGTCGCTGACTCGGCCGTTCGGCTGGCGGGCGTCGACCCGGCAAATATTACGCTGAGCGATTTCGCGCTGGCGGTTTGAGGGGGGGATCCGGTCGGAGCGAGCACGAAAACGGGGAACAGCGTCCCGTGGCGAACCCCCGGGCATCTTGAAGAGCGGACCCGTTTCGCGAGCTTTCTATCGACCCCTGCTCAGCCGACGTCGAAGCGCGCGCCGTCCCACAGGCTCCGCTCGCCCTCGTCGAGGCGCGTCACCGACCTGTCCTTCGCATCGAACACCATCGTCTGCGGCGCATCCGGCCGGTGCAGTGGCCAGTCCGCGCCCGGCTTGCCGCTGCGGATGAACGATATCCAATGGGCGTGCATGCGCGAGGAGAGCGCTTCGGCTGCGGGGCCTTCGGGGCCGAGGAAGGCGCTTTGCGGGTCGCGAACCTTGTCCCACACCAGCGGCAGTTCGGAGCCGTGGGCGGCATAGCCGGCATTAGGCGCCACGCTGCGCGGCATGTCGAGGCGGTAGAGCCAGGTCGGGCGACGGGCGCTTGCGTGGGCGGCGGCGGTGCGAAGCGTCGGCAGCCAATATTCCTCGGCGGTCAGCGCGCGGTAGCGGCGGTCGACGGGCGACAGCGCGGGGAAGTTGCTGGTGTAGGCCTCATAGGCCGGGGCGAAGGCCTCGATCGCCATGTTCGCCAGATCGCCCTGCACCACCGTTCCGTCGCGCGCGGCGTTCGGGCCGAAAAAGGCGATCTCGTCGCGCGTCGTGCCGATCAGCAGCGGGACCGGTGCGGCGCGGCCGTCGCGGATCATCGACAGCGGCAGATCGGGCAACACGCTCCCGTCGACCACGGCGCGGAACGGATATTTGCGCGGCCAGCCCTTCAGGAGCTTGAGCTGCGCCGCGAGCAGTGCGGCGCCGTCGAGCGTCAGCAGGTCGCGCGCATCGGATGCGCCGGTCAGTTCGACGAACGCCCGCGCCATGCGGGCCGCGCCGTCCTTGTCGATCGCGGTTTCCGCGCCGCCGCTCTGGACGATCGCGCGGCTGAACAGGCCGCGGGCGGCGGGCATGGCGAGCAGGGCGCAGACATTCTTGGCCCCGGCACTCTGGCCGCCGATCGTGACCTGGCGGGGATCGCCGCCGAAGGCCGCGATGTTCGCACGGACCCAGCGCAGCGCCTCGACGATGTCGAGCAGCCCGTTATTGCCGCTGCCCGCATAGTCCGCGCCCAGCAGCGAGGAGATGTCGAGAAAGCCCAGGGCGCCGACCCGGTAGCTGATCGTGACGCAGACGATGCCGTGGCGCGCGAAGCGGCTGCCGTCGAACACCGGCATTCGGCTCGATCCGGCGACATTGCCGCCGCCGTGAATCCACAGATAGACCGGGTGCGGGCCGGGGGTGGCGGGCGTCCAGATATTCAGCGCCAGGCAGTCTTCCGACTGGGGCAGCGGCCCCGGGCCGTAGAGGCCGGGGGCCGGCGGTTGCTGGAGCGGCGCAGGCGCGAAGCCGGTCGCATCGAACAGCGCGGTCCGGCGGGCAGGTGGACGTGGCGCGCGGAAGCGCAGCGGGCCGATGGGAGGCGCTGCGAAGGGAATGCCGAAATAGGCGGTTCCGTTGTCCGTCGCCACGCCCCGCACCGGACCTTCGCAGGTTTCTGCGATTCCGCCTGTGTCGCCGGAAGAACGGCCCGCTGCGGCGAGAGCCGGGGCGTGCGCCGCGATGAGCGCTGTGGAGGCAAGAAAGGTCCGGCGGTCCATGGGCGTTTTCCACTGGCAAGCCGCCACCGAGATTGGCGACAATGGGACGGCTAGCGGCTTCCCGATGTCGCAGCTACCATGTCAGCGTTGCGTTGACCGCACTGGTACTATGGGGCCTCGGTCTGGAGGAGCCAGCGCTCCTCGCCTTCGATCGCGAGCGCGGTCAGTCGGCCCGAGGCATAGGCGCCGGTGTCGATGCCGATCCGGTTGTCGCGCTCCTCCACCTCGGTGCGCACCGAATGGCCATGGACGACGACTGCGCCATGGTCGCCCTCGTCGTTGAGGAACTCGCCCCGGATCCAGCGCAGGTCCGCGCCCTGCTGCTGGTCGAGCGGAATGCCCGGGCGGATGCCGGCATGGGCGAAATAATAGTCCGCCGCGCGGTAGCTGTGGCGCAGCCGGCGCAGCCAGGCGAGATGCACCGGGGGAATATGCGCGCGGACGAGATCGATCACCCCGGCCGGGTCGGCCTTGTCATAGTCGGCAGCGGCGGCGCCATAGCTCAGCAGGGTTTCGCGACCGCCCATCTTGTGGAACATGGCGGCGGCCTTGCGGTTGCCCTCCGCCACCGCGATCAGCACCTCTTCATGGTTGCCGCCGAGAAAGACGACGCGCTCGTCGCCGGTGTCGAGCTTGATCAGCAACTCGACGACCGAGGCCGAATCGGGACCGCGATCGATATAATCGCCAAGGAACAGCAGGCGCGTGTCGGTCTCGCCGCGCGCCTCGTCGTCGCGGTCGATCCGCCGAAGCAGCTCGTCGAGCAGATCATAGCGGCCATGGATGTCGCCGATCGCATACCAGCGCTGGCCTTCAGGCGCGCGGGCTCGCTGCGGCCTGAACCGCCGTCGCCATGGAAGGAAATCGCGCAATCCCATTGGTCACCCGTCCTGATGTCGCGCAGGCCCGGCGGGTCCGGTGGAGCCGATCCGGCCTCCGGGCGCCGCGACGCGGCTTCCGATAGTGAGTCGGGGCGGGCTTATCCAGCCCCTGGACCGCAGGAGCCGCGCCGAGGCCTTACTTCGCGCCGAAGCCGGTGATCGCGATCTTCGCGGTCCGGATCGCGATGAGGATGTCGATCCAGAGCGAGAAATTCTTGATATAGTAGAAATCATATTGGAGCTTGTGATGCACCGCGTCGAGTTCGGTCACATGCCCCTGGTTGACTTGCGCCCAACCGGTGATGCCGGGCCGGACGATGTGGCGGTACAGATAGAAGGGAATCTCGCTCTCATACCATTGCGAGAGTGACAGCACCTCGGGGCGGGGGCCGATCCAGCTCATCTCGCCGCGGATGATGTTGAAGATCTGCGGCAGTTCGTCGATCCGGGTGCGCCGCAGCCAGCGTCCGACCCGGGTGATGCGGCAGTCGGCATGCTGGGTCTGCGCTGCGGCCATGTCGGCCTCGCCCTCGTCGCATTGGCGCATCGTCCGGAATTTCACGATACGGAACGGCCGGCCACCGGCCCCGACGCGCGTTTGCCGGAAGAGGGCAGGGCCGGGCGAATCGAGCCGGATCCACGCGCCGACGATCAGGAACAAGGGCGTTAACAGCGGCAGCAGCAGCAGTGCCGACACCAGATCCACCGCACGTTTGGCCTTGCGCCAGGCAAGATTGGGCAGCAGCGAGCCGAAGTTGTTCTCGGAGAGATGTTCGATCGAAACCCGGCCGGTGATCGATTCGAGCACCTGTTTGCTGTGGAGCACCGTTCGTCCCATCACCGCAGCCTCGGCCAGCATCCGGTCCCAGGCCGGGTCATGATCGTGGCGGAAATCCGCGACGATGAAGGCCGAGGGGTCGTCGGGCACGACCGGCTGGCGAAGCCGGATCCATTCGACCTCTCTGGGCAGGGTGAGCCCGTGCAGGTCGAACCCCGGCACGACATAGAATCGACGGCGCGTGCGTGGCAGCAGATAGATGCTCAGCAGGAAGAACAGCGTGATCGTCGCCAGCAAGGTCGACGAGAAATATATCCGGTTATATTGCAGCCGCAGAGCGAACAGTGCCGCCAGAACCAGGCCGAACGAGCCGACGAAGGCGGGCAGGATGAAGCCGAAGGCGCGCGTACCCGGATAGGCGGTGACCCGGCGCAGCATGATCATCCCGACGGTCATGGCGATGGTCGCGCCCAGGAAGCTGTTCAGAAAGCCGGACGATTCGAGCGCCTGGTCGAAACTGTCGAATCGCAGATAGGTCGGCAGGATGACGGCGAGGGTAAATCCCAGCAGAAACTGTGCAGACAGAGCATTGAACGCGCTGGCACGGGCCCGCGGAACCTGCAGTTCGCGACTCATGAGCACTGTAGGCTCACTCCCTTTATCCCACGCATGGACTGTCATGGCATCTTCATAGACCGGTCAGGCCGGCGATGCAGTGACATCGCGCACAGCTGATCTGCCGGTTCCGACTATGCCAAATAGCCGCGCTACGTGATTCGCCCTGCATCGATCGCCCCCACGAGACGATGCTGCTTTCCCGTCGCGCAATTTGGAAACTATAGCAATCCTTAACTGTTAGTCGCGATGAAGGGGCGACCGAAGGCAATTATCCGTTGCGTCCAGAGGCCCGTACCGCTAAGGAAAACATGTCTGAGTCAGGAGACCGGTTGTGAAGAGCGTTCGTAAAGTTGCAGTTTCGCTTGCGATTATCGCCATTGCATCGGCTCCTGTCGTGGCCGCTGTTGCGCCCACCAGCGCGACGCTGAGCAAGGAAGCCGCGAAGGCGATCGGCTCCAAGATGCGCGCCGGCGTCGTCATGAAGCTCGGCAAGCGCGTCAACAAGAAGAGCGTTGAACTCGCCCAGCTCGGAAGTGCCGCTGGTGGTGCGGGCACTACCAGCGGAAGTGTTGGAGCGGGAGCGGGCTCTACCGCAGGTGCGGCTGGCGGCGCAGGTGCGGCTGGCGGCGCAGGCGCGGCTGGTGCGGGCGCTGTCGGTGCGGGCGCAGCGGCTGGTGGCATCGGTGTTGCCGGTGCTGTGGGTGGCGTTGCCGCTGCGGCCGGCGCGGCGGCTGCTGCCACTTCGGATAGCTCCAACAGCCCGTGATCCGAGCGATCATTCGGTGAACAGAAAGGGTGGCTTTTGCCGCCCTTTTTTGTGCTTTCCGGCCGGCCTATGCTTTTCGTCACATCGGAATGGAAGGTCGTGCTATAAGCACCATCGAGACCATTGAAATCTCCGCGCAATCCCGGATTGCCGCCATGCGGCGGCGGGCATAGGGCGGGGAGATCATTATGTGTCCACAGCACGCTTTGTTCGCCTTGCGGTGGCCTTGGCTCCCCCGAAAAATGCCGACCCATCCGGGAGATTGGTTATGCGTAGCTTTCGTAAAGTAGCGGCTTCTGTTGCGATCCTTGCGGTCATATCTGCGCCCGTGATTGCGGCCGTTGCACCCACCGGCGCGACGACGATGACCAAGGAGGCCATCAAGGCGATCGGCTCCAGGATGCGCGCCGGCGTCGTGATGAAGCTCGGCAAGCGCGTCAACAAGAAGAATGTTGAGCTGGCCCAGGCCGCAGGTGCCGGTGCTGGCGCTTTCGGAAGTGGTGCTGGCGCTGGTGCTGGTGCTGGCGCTGGTGCTGGTGCTGGTGCCGGTGCTGGTGCTGGTGCTGGTGCTGGTGCTGGTGCGAGCGCAGGCGCGGCTGGCGCAGCCGGTGCTGGTGCCGCCGGAGCAGGCGCGGCCGGAGCCGCTGCTGGGGGTATCGGTGTTGGTGCAAC
>JAIYAJ010000305.1 GCA_027489105.1 Zymomonas sp.
AAGGCGCGCATCGCCGCCGACGCCTGATCTTCATATCCAGCATCCGAACATGCCTCTCCGGCCCGCCGGGGAGGCATTTTCTTTTTTCAGACGGTCGAGATCGCCTCGAACAGCCAGTCATGGAAGATGCGCACAGCGCGCGTCGACAGCGCGGGACGGCGACAGGCGAAGAAATAGCCATAAGGGCTGTCGATCGACTCGTCGAAGATATGCGTCAGCCGCTCGTCATGCGCATCCTCGAGATGGCTGCGGAGCATGAAGGCGACGCCCAGGCCCTGAGCGGCCGCATCGAGCATCAGCTGCCCCGAATCGAACACGTCGACCGCCGCCGGCTCGAGATCGGGCCGCCCCAGCGCCTCGCGCCAGATGGTGAACAGTTCGGGCATGTCGCGGTGCAGGAAGATCGTCAGGCGGGCCAGATCGTCGACCTTGCTCACCGGATAACGCCCGGACAGCAACGAACGGTTGACGATGCCGACCACCGTGTCGCGGTCGATCCGGCGTGAATAGAGGCTGGAATCGACGTCACGTGTCAACACGATCGCCGCATCGACGCCCTCCCCCAGCCGCGCGAGTGCATGGCTGCCGGTGTCGATATCGATATGCAGTTCGGGATGTCGCCCGCGCAACTCCGGCAGGCGTCCCATCAGGCGCTGCGACGCGAAGAGGGGCATGACGCCCAGGCGCAGACGTACGAGCTCGGTCTCGCCAGAACTGGCGTCGATCGCCAGGGTCAGCTGATCGAGGGCCGGCGCGATCCGCGACAGCAGTTTCTCCCCCTCGGCGGAGAGGATCATCGCCTGATGCCGACGCTCGAACAGGTTGCGGCCCATGAATCGCTCCAGCGCCTGGACCCGACGGCTCAACGCAGGCGACGACAGCGCCAGTTCCTCGGCGGCGGCCTTGACCGAACCCAGTCGGGCGACCTGGACGAACGCCTCGATGGCGGTCAGCGGGGGCAGTCTGCGCATGCGACCCTTTCATTCCGCCGCTTTGCACTGCGATGCAAAATGCAATCGCGGCGCTCAGCAACGGCGTGTAAACATCTTATGGCAGCAATGGCGGGAGATTCAAGATTGCAGAAATTGCAATCTTCATTCCGAATTTCGCACTTGCGAGATTTCATGCCGCAGCGCAAAAAGGTTCTGCCTTTCAGGCATCCTCTCCTAAAACTTTCAGGCCGGCGCCTTCGGGCAGCCGGCCTTTTTTTTCGTGCTCCGTCCGGATTCTGCAACCCGCACCCGCTCTGAGGCGTCCTGTCGTTTCCATCGCCAGCATCGCTTGCCATGCGCTGCGGCTTTTGCGACGGAAGCTGACAACGACAGATCCGATGGGACGAACATGGGTGATTTGATGGCTGAAGGAACGCTGGACGGCGGTGTGGCGTCCCGTTCATCGCGAAGCACGGCCAGCCCCATGGCGTTGTTCTTCCGGGAATTTCTGCGGCACCCCGCGATGATCGGTTCGGTCATCCCCTCCTCTCGCCGGACGATCGAAGCCATGTTGTCCGACGTCCGCTGGGACGAAACGAGACTTTTCGTCGAATATGGCCCCGGTGTCGGCACCTTCTGCGACACGATCCTCGAACGGCTGTCCCCGGACGCCACCCTTCTGGTGATCGACACCAACCCCGTCTTCGTGGATTTTCTGCGCCGCCGCTATGCCGACAGCCGCTTCATTGCGGTCCACGGCTCCGCCGCCGACGTGCAAGAGATCATTGCAGCGCATGGGTTCGAGAGCGCGGACTATGTTCTGTCAGGCCTGCCTTTTTCGACCCTTCCGGCCGGCGTGGGCGCGCGAATCGCCGAACAGACCTTCGCGGCGCTGAGCCCGGGCGGCAGCTTCCTGATCTATCAATATTCGCCCTATGTCCTGCGTCTGCTCGCGCCCCATTTCACGCGGGTGGACCGGTCGTTCGAATGGCTGAACATCCCGCCCTGTCACCTTCTCAAAGGGCGCAAGCCCGCCGAGAGCTGACGCGCCATATGGGCCGATCGGGCATTTTCCTTTACATTCGGGCCCGCCCCTGTTAGCCGCGCCCTCTTTCCGAAGTATGAGTCAGAACGGAGCGTTCTATGGCGCGCGTCACAGTCGAGGATTGCGTCGACAAGATTTCCAACCGGTTCGACCTGGTGCTGATGGCAGCCCAGCGTGCCCGCCAGATTTCTGGCGGCGCCGAACTGACGGTCGACCGCGACCGCGATAAAAACCCGGTGGTCGCGCTGCGCGAGATCGCCGAGCAGACGGTGACCCCGACCGAGCTCCACGAGGCGGTGGTTTCGTCCCTGCAGCGCGTCCGCGTCGACGACGACGATGCGCCGGACGAGATCGGCTCGCTGGCGGCCTCGGCCGAGGCGCTCCGCCTCACCGCCGCCGCGCCGCCGCGCAACCAGAATATCGGCGGCGACTACGACTGATCGTTGTAGCGACGACAATTTCGACACGGCCCGCTTGCCCATGGCAGGCGGGCCGTTTCGTTTCTGATGCAATTGGGACACGCCGAGCCGACTGTCGGCAGATAATCGGCCTTTTCGCAGTTGCATCATGGGCAATCGCACCCCAATCATGGATATGTGCTGAGACAATATGAACTAGTGGACCGGGTCCTGAGCTATGACCCGGATGCCGACGAGGCCCTGCTGAACCGGGCCTATGTCTTTTCGATGCAGGCGCATGGCAGCCAGAAGCGGGCCAGCGGCGATCCCTATTTCAGCCATCCGATCGAGGTGGCCGGCATATTGACCGATCTCCAGCTCGACGACGAGACGATCGCCACCGCGATCCTCCACGACACGATCGAGGACACCGTCGCTACCCCCGAGCAGATCGAGAAGAGCTTCGGCCCGTCGGTTGCGCGGCTGGTCGACGGCGTGACCAAGCTCTCCAAGATCGAGGCGCAGACAGAGAATGAGCGCGCTGCCGAGAATTTGCGCAAATTCCTGCTGGCGATGTCGAGCGACATCCGCGTGCTGCTGGTCAAGCTGGCCGACCGGCTGCACAATATGCGCACGCTCCACCATATCGCCTCGGAACAGAAGCGCCGCCGCATCGCGCGCGAGACCATGGACATCTATGCCCCGCTCGCCGAGCGGATCGGCATGTATGAGTTCATGCGCGAGATGCAGACGCTCGCCTTTCAGCAGCTCGAGCCCGACGCCTATGACTCGATCACCAAGCGTCTCGAGCAGCTCAACGAGGGCGGCGGGGATCTGATCTCGCGGATCAGCTCGGGCCT
>JAIYAJ010000456.1 GCA_027489105.1 Zymomonas sp.
CAGCGCCCGACCGAAACCGGCGACAACCTGCGGCTTCTCGGCAATCAGCTTGTCCGAGGTGACGATGCCATTGGAGAAGATCGTGCCGAACTGCTCGGGCATCGGAATGCGCCGGATCGGGATGCCGGCCAATTCCATGCGTCCGTGCTCGCCGACGAAGAAATTGACTGCGTCAACCTCGCCGCCCTGAAGCCTGCGCCAAGCGGCGGCACCGATGCCGGTCGGCAGCACTTCGACGTCGCGGTTCCAGGTCAATCCGACGCTCGACAACATGGCCCGACTCAGTGGGATGTTACCCCAAGCCAGCGCGCCGACCGCAAGCTTCTTGCCTTTAAGGTCGGCCAATGTGCGGATCGGGCTTTTCTCCAGCGTGACGAATTCGAAGGTCTGACTGCGCAGCCAGTTGGCCACGAAACGCACGGGCAGTGGCTCGTTCTTCGACAGCGCGATGATGGTGAGATCCGGATTGGCATAGCCAAACTGGACCTGATTGGCCGCGACCTGTGGCAACAGCACGGCGGAACCGGTCACCGCGATCTTGTCGAGCACCAGACCCTCTTCGCGGAAGAAGCCGAGCTTCTCGCCGAAATGATAAAAGGCGAACTGGATGTTCCACGGCGCCGGATGGCCAACGACGACCTTCTCCTGGGCCTGGCCCGGCGTTGCGGCCAACAGGCTGAACGCCAAGGCGCTGGCGGTGGCAAGGGATCGACGAAGCATGGTCTTCATGGTCTTGTCTCCTGTCTGGCTGGTTGAGCATCGCGCTCAGGGTTCAACGACGATCTTTCCGAAAAAGGCGCGGGATTCGAGGGCTGCCATGGCCTCCGCCGCCCGCATCAGCGGAAAGCGTTCGTGATGGACTTCCGGCTTGAGGCGGCCATCGCGGGCCATGGCAAGCAGCGCGATGACATCATCCCGGCTCCAGCCATTCGAGCCGACGACGTTCAGCTCGAACGTCCAGATCAGGCGCAGGTCTTCCTTAGGGTCGTATCCTGCGGTTGCGCCACAGGTCAGGATGCGGCCGTCCTTGCGCAGCAGGCGCAAGGACTTGGTCCAGGTGTCGCCGCCGGTGAAGTTGACCACGACGTCGACGCCGCCCTGGTCGCGCGGGCCGACCCGCGCGCGGCCGAACTGGGCTTGCGTCTCGCGCACCCAGTCTCCGGCGGCATAATTGACGCCGACATCGGCACCGAGCGCCTTCAGCCGCGCGAGCTTCTCGTCGCTTGACGCCGCCGCAATCACCGTTGCGCCCGCTGCCTTGGCCAGTTGCACGCAGCAGGAGCCGACGCCTCCGGAGGCGCCAAGCACGAAAACCTTCTCGCCGGGCTGGATCCGCCCACGGGTCATCATCATGCGGTAGGCGGTGCCGTAGGCGCAGGGGATCGCGGCGGCCTCCGCGAAGGACAGTCCGTCATCGATCTTGACCAGCATGTGGGCCGGAACGCGCAGATACTCGGCGAAGCCGCCGTCGAAAGCCTCGCCCATCAGGCCGCCCTTGACCCGGTCGATCGGGTCGACAACCACGCGGTCGCCAACCGAGAACCCGGTGACATCAGCCCCCTTGGCGATGACCTCCCCGGCGACATCGATGCCGATGATCAGCGGCAGCGGCACCTTGATGCCCGGCATGCCGTTGCGCGTGAAGATGTCATGATAGTTCAGCGTGCAGGCTCTGACCCGCAGAACCACATCCCCTGCCCCGGGCTCCGGATCAGGATAGTGGGCATCGAACACGAACTGCTCGTTGCCGCCATGCTCCTTCAGGACAACTGCTTTCATGACACGGTTCCAAACAGGGACTTCAGGGTGGCCTGCACGGCGCGCCGGTCGATCTTGCCTGGGCCGTTGAGCGGCATGGCGTCAGTGAAGTGAATCCGGCGCGGATGGGCATAGGCCGGACCGTTGGCGATGCAGAAGGCCTTGAGCGCGGCTTCATCCACGGCGACGCCGCGCGCCGCCACAACCATCGCTGCCGGCACTTCGCCCTTGACCGCGTGAGGCAGCGGCACGACCGAGACCTCTGCGACGCCGGGATGGCGCATCATCAGATCCTCGACCTCGATCGGGTAGATGTTCTCGCCGCCACAGTTGAACATGTCGTCGGTGCGGCCGCGGAAGTAGAAGAAGCCGTCAGCGTCCCTGTGGAACAGGTCGCCGGTCTTCAGCCAGCCATCGACCAGGCGTTCGGCGTTGACCTTCGGCAGGTTGTAGTAGCCGGGCGTGACGCCAGGATTCTTCACCCACATCTCGCCGTCGGTCGGATGGTCCTGGCCGTCGCGTCCGACAAGCCGGATCTCACCCTCGGGCCAGGCGACGCCGCAGGAGCCATGCGGAATGCGACGCCCATCAAGCGGGCCGCCGACCATGACCGGGCCGCCTTCAGTCAGTCCATAGGTCTCGATGACAGGCACCTTGAAGGCTGCCTCCATCGCGTCCTGCAATTCCGTCGGTGTCGGGGCCGATCCGACGGTGAGCAGTTGCAGGTTCGAGAAGTCGAGGCTGTCGATCAGGTCGCGCTCCTGCAGGAGCAGCGTATAGACCGCAGGCACCGCTCCAGCCTTGGTGCACTTGTACTCCGACAACGTGTGAAGGAAGCGTCGCGGCTCGAAGTTCGGCAGCAGGACGACTGAGCCGCCAATGGCAAGGCAGGGCTTGATCGCACCTGCCATGGCGTTCTTGTGGTAAAGCGGCACGGCAGCTAGTGCCCGGACATTCGACGATGAAGGCCAGTACCGGAACACGCAACGCAGCCACCAGCATTGACCTTCATGGGTCAGCACGACGCCCTTTGGCCGGCCGGTCGAGCCCGAGGTATAGGGTAGGAAGCATAGATGATCAGGGCTCAGGCTGATGGGCGTAAAGCGCGGCGGCGCAGTCGCCATGGCAGCTTCGTAGTCACGCCAGCCAACACCGCCGCCCAGCGCGAGGCGCGTCTTCAGGCCTAGATCGTCAGCCAGCTTGCGCATATGCGGGTTGACGGCATCCTCGATCACGGCAGCGCTGCAGCCGGCATCGCGGAGGATGTAGTCCAGCGCCTCCGGCCCAAGCTTGGTGTTGAGCGGAACTGGCACGACGCCCGCCCTCATCGCGCCGAACATCACCTCGATGTACTCGACCCGGTTGCTGATCGAGATG
>JAIYAJ010000031.1 GCA_027489105.1 Zymomonas sp.
ATCATCGGGTAGACATAATCGCGGACGAATTCCTCGCGCAGGTCGTCGATGAAGATGTGATGATCGGGCACGCCCATCAGCTTGGCCTTGGCGCGCGCCGGCTCCAGCTCTTCGCCCTGGCCGAGGTCGGCGGTGAAGGTGACGACCTCGCACTGGTAGGTCTGCTGCAGCCATTTCAGGATGACGCTCGTGTCGAGCCCCCCCGAGAAGGCCAGAACCACCCGCTTCACGTCGCTCATCTCGATCTCCAAGCCGCATCAAAGGCGCGGCGCCCTTGCCATGCGGGGCGCTGCCATTCAAGCTGATAGCGTTTTTCCATGGCGGAGCAGTGTCGGGTGTCGTCTCTTCGGTGGCTTTTGTCGTTGGCGGTGGGGGGAATCACCGCGATGCTGACTGCGACGTCTGCTGCCCAGGCCCAGCAACTGCCGATGACCCGCGAGGGGCTGGATGCAGCGCTCGTTCAATATTTCGCAGGCGCGGATCGCAATGGCGACCGCCGCATCGACCGGCCCGAGGCCGCCGAAGCGC
Source organism: Zymomonas sp. (assembly GCA_027489105.1). The sequence goes on from JAIYAJ010000031.1 coordinate 529, forward strand.
TCGGCTACGCCCGCACTTTCCTTACCACCAAGCTGGATCTGGAGCCCTTCGTAATGGACGTCGCTCCCGATGGCAGCGCGCGCCTCTCTGTCAACGGTAAGGGACCCCTGAGCACTGCTGGGATTATGGACATCGCCTACCGCATTGTCGATCGCGACGGCGATGGCACGCTGTCCATCCATGAGATCCAGGCTGCCGGCCGTGCGGCTTTCGACGCAGCCGACCGCGACCATGACGGCATCCTCGACGAACGAGAGCGCGCGGCCGCTGTGGAAAAGATGACGTTGTTTCGGAAGACATTGTCCGCAGTTCAGTGAGCAAGGCCCGCGGCGGTCAAACCTTACCAATTCTCCGGCACCTGCCAGCGCACATTCTGCCAATCCACAGCTTCCACCGGGTTTCCCACTGCATCCCGCGCCGGCTTGTATCGTCCGCGCAGCTGGAACAGCCGGCAGGCATAGGCATCGAGATCTGGCCTTTCGCTCGATACGGAGGCGGTGCAGTGTTTCACACGCCCGTCGGTCGAAACCAGAAGCATCAGCCGGGATGTCACTATCTCATCCCTTCGCATCGCGCCCTTAGGAAGATCATAGAGCGAGACCCAGTCCCCATAGCCTGCGGCAGGTTGTGGGCCAGCTGCCTTGCTGGAACCGGCATCGATCGCCGTTTCGCGCGCTTCCCAAGTCTTTGTGAACTCGAATATGCCATCGACGGGGCGCTTCTTGTCGTCAAGCGCCGGCCGAAACCGACCCTGCACCATAAAGACCGAGCATGTAAGGGTATCGAACACGGTTGATCCACTGGGAACGAGCGGTGCGCAGTCCGTCGCGCGCCCTTCTGCTGAGACTGTCACCTTAACATGAACGCGAATGCGTTCACCGCGCTTCAGCAACCCTGGTGGAACCTCCTGCCATTTCATCCAGGCACTTGGATTGTACGCCGTGGGCGGCAGGGCAAACGCGCCGGGGCTCAAGCATAGTGCGATCGGCAACCAAAATCGTTTCACCATACACCCCCTGAGAGCTGAAAAGCTTCCGGCATCCGTTAATTCGGTATATTTCAGCTTCGACACAAGAATTTCAGTCGCGAACTATGGCTGCAAGTTTCCTCCTTCAAAAGGCATCACAGGACGGACCGGCATCTCCCCCCTGTTCATGCCGCTCCGTCCACCCTTTTCCCGTCTTCGGACGTTTGGATCGCAGGAAGGATGCAGGACATGACCAGGACAAGATTGATCGGCGCGACCGCGCTTGTTTCCATGCTCGTGGCGGGGGTGGCGGTTGCCGCGCCCGGCCGGGACGGGCCGCCCCCGCCACCCAAGACCCGCGCAGAGGCGCAAACGCGTGTCACCGAGATGTTCAAGCGCCTCGACACCAATGGCGACGGCTTCGTCACCAAGGCCGAGATGGATGCTTCCCGGGCCAAGATGCGCGAGGCTTTCGCCGAGCGGCGCGACGAACGCCGGGGCGAGAAGTTCGCCAAGCTCGACAAGGACGGCAGTGGCAGCGTGTCGAAGGACGAGTTCCTCGCACCCCCGCCGCCTCCCCCGCCCGGTGAGGGCGACGGTCCGCGCGGCCGCCACAAGGGCATGAAGCGCCACCATGGCGGCATGATGATGGGCGGCGGCGGCTTCTGGTTCGACCGGGCCGACGCGAACAAGGACGGCAAGGTCAGCCTCGCCGAGGCGCAGTCGTCCGCGCTCGCCATGTTCGACAAGGTCGACAGCAACCGCGACGGCACGATCAGCCCGGACGAGCAGCGCGCGGCGCGGGATGCCATGCGCGCAGAGTGGAAGGCGAAGCGCGGCGAGCGCGGGCCGGATGCTCCGCCCCCGCCCCCGCGCGGCTAAATCTCACGGCCACGAATGAAAAGGGCCCGTGCTCCGGCGCGGGCCCTTTTTCGCGTCAGCGTGGCAGTCGCCTTTCGGTGTCGATCATATAGTCGCGCGTGATCGGCAGGGTCCGCCGGTTGCGGACATATTGAACCTGATAGTTGCACAGATTGCCGTGGTAGAAGGCGGCGCGGGCACCCGCGAGGTAAAAGGTCCACATGCGGTAGAAGCGCTCGTCGTACAGCGCGACGATCGCGTCGCGGGCAGCGACGGTGCGGTCATACCAGCGGTCGAGCGTCATGCCATAATGGAGCCGCAGCGTCTCGACGTCGGTCACGATCATCCGTGCGTGCTCGCTTGCTTCGACGATCTCGGACAGGGCCGGATTATAGCCGCCGGGGAAGATATATTTGAGGGTGAAGGCATCGGTCTTGCCGGGTACGCCCAGCCGCCCGATCGTGTGGAGCAGCATCACCCCATCTTCGGTCAGCAGGTCGCGGCACTTGGCGAAGAAGGTCTCATATTGCGGCACGCCGACATGTTCGAACATGCCGACCGAGACGATCCGGTCGAACTTGCCCTCCAGCGCGCGATAATCGATCAGCTCGAACTTCACCCGGTCCGATACGCCGGCATCCGCCGCGCGCTGGCGTGCGACCTTCAGCTGTTCCTCCGACAGCGTGATGCCGAGCACGTCCACGTCGGCAGCACGGTTCAGATAGAGCGCCATGCCGCCCCATCCGCATCCGATGTCGAGCACCCGCTGGCCGGGGCTGAGGTGGAGCTTGGCGGCGATATGCGCCTTTTTGTCGGCCTGCGCCGTGTCGAGATCGACATCGGGACCGGTGAAATAGGCGCAGCTATATTGGCGATCGGCGTCGAGGAAGAGGTCGTAGAGCCGGTCGTTGAGGTCGTAATGATGCGCCACGTTCGACTTGGACCGCGTCGCCCAGTTCACGCTCTGGACCATCGCCCGCAGCCGGTCGCGTATGAGATGGCGGAAGGTGCCGCGCAGCGTGATGCGGCCCTCTTCCCAGCGGCCATTGGCGCGAACCAGGTCGACCAGGTCGCGAATGTCGCCCTGCTCGATCACGAGGCGGCCTTCCATGAAGGCTTCGGCTGCATGCAGATGCGGGTTGCGGGCGATGAAGGCGGGCACGCCCCGGTCGACGAAGCGGATCGTGACCGGCTTGAGGGCGGGATCGGGCGTGCCGTAATGGCGGGCTTCACCGTCGGCGAGGATGATCGTCATCTCCCCTCGTTTGAAGAGATGGCCGGCAAAACGATCGAACAGCGACATGGGCAGCCTCCAGCCACGCCATAAGAACGTCGCCGGGCGCCCGGCGCAAGAGGCGCGTCGGTTAAAATAGCGTAATAAAGCGGCGGAATATCCGGGGCTTGGCTGCGTAGCCAGCCCCTGCTGAAGCGATCAGCGCAGCTTGGCGATCGACAGTCCGTCGGCCTTGGCGCGGTCCTTGGTCGATTCCTCGGACCGCTTGAGCGCCTTGGCGATGGCCTTCAGTGCCATGCCCTTCTTCGCCAGCGTGTGCAGCTTCTGGACCTCGTCGGTGGTCCAGGGCTGGCGATGCCGTTCGAAGCGATCGCCCGACATCAACCCAGCGCCGCCTGCTTCTCGGCGGCCATGCGGTCCAGTTCGGCGCGGCTCTTCTTTTCGGAGGCCGATTTGAGCTGCCCGCAGGCCGCCATGATGTCGCGGCCGCGCGGCGTGCGCACGGGGGCGGAAATTCCGGCCTTGAAGATGATGTCGGAGAAACGCGCGATCCGGTCCGGATCGGAGCAGGCATAGTCCGCGCCCGGCCAGGGGTTGAAGGGGATCAGGTTGACCTTGGCAGGCAGCTTGTACTTGCGGATCAGCCGGACGAGTTCGTGCGCGTCCTCGTCGCGGTCATTCTTGTCCTTGAGCATCACATATTCGAAGGTGATGCGCCGGGCATTATTGGCGCCGGGATAGTCGGCACAGGCCTGCAGCAGTTCCTCGATGCCATATTTGCGGTTGAGCGGGACGATCTCGTCGCGCAC
>JAIYAJ010000296.1 GCA_027489105.1 Zymomonas sp.
AGCGCGTTGATCAGCACGAAATCGCCGATGGTGTTCTTGCCCGAGCGGATGCCGTCGACGCACATCCACATCGCGATGGTCAGCGCGATGGAGAAGATCGCCGCCTGTCCAAAATTGAGGAAGGCGAGCGACTGGTAGGCCTTGACGCTGTTGCGCTCATACTTCGCCATGGCGACGTCGTAGCGGGCGGTCTCGCGCCGCTCGGCGCCGAAATACTTTACCGTCTCAAAATTCAGCAGCGAGTCGATTGCCTTGGCGTTCGCGTCGGTGTCGCTGTCGTTCATGTTGCGGCGGATGTTGATCCGCCACTCGGTCGCCTTGATGGTGAAGCCCATGTAGACGACCACCATCGCCACCAGCAGCAGCACATAGCGCCAGTCGAAGGTAAAGAGCAGCACGCCGATGATGAGCGTCAGCTCGACGATGACCGGCACGAGCTGGTTGAGCCCGAGCCTCACCATGTCCTCGATGCCCGAGCGGCCGCGCTCGAGCACGCGGGTCAGCGCGCCCGTCTTGCGCTCGAGATGGAAGCGCAGGGACAGGTGATGCAGGTGCGCGAAGGTCTGGTGCGCCAGCTTCCTCACGGCGTGCATGAACACCGGCGCGAAGACGGCGTCGCGCAACTGGATGAAGCCGGCCGAGCCGATGCGCATCAGCCCGTAGATCGCGGTGATGACAAGCGGGGCGGCGATCAGCCAGGACCAGCTGATCGAGCCGGCCCGGCTCTGCTCGACGGTGAGCGCGTCGGTCGCGTATTTGAAGGAAAAGGGCACGCCCACGAGGATCACGCGACCGATGACCAGCAGCGCGAAGGCGGCGATGACGCGGATTTGGAGGTCGCGGCGGTCCTGCGGCCACAGATAGGGCCAAAGGGCGCGAAAGGTGGAGACGAACCCGCCGCTGCCGGCGGAAACCGCCGGCCGCGGCGCCGGGGGCGTAGCGAGTGACATCGTATCGACGAATCCAGTTTGAGGACGTCATATAGTCCGATCCCCCGTCGATAACGAGAGCGGCGGACGCAGGGTGGCGTTGCCGAGGCGGCAGCGCGCCGGGCATCCGGCGGCCGCGAAGGCGGGGGACGGGATGCGCGGGATACGCAAATTGCCTTGTTTGTGCCGCCGAGTGGGTGTCTCATTATGAAACTGCCTAACCATGGGGCAGACGCGGAATTCTGAAAACTTCGACAAGGGATTGCCCATGCGCATCAGTACTAACCTGCCGACGTCACTGGCCCTCGTGGGCGCGATCGGCGTGTTCGCCGCCGGCGAAGCCCAGGCTCAGGCGCAGCGCGCGGCGCGTCCGCCCGCCGAGATCACGGTGATCAACAACCGGACCGTGGCGCTGACGGCGTTCGAGATCGCGACGAGCGGGGAAAGCCCGCGGCTGGTCGGCAAGCTGGCGCGGCCGCTGGCGGCGGGCCAATCGGTCAAGCTGAAGCTGACGCGGCCCGCGGGCTGTTCCTATTTCGTGCTGGCGCGCTTCGAGGACGAGACCGAGAACGACTCGGACGGGGTCAACCTGTGCGGCGAGCGCCAGATCCGCCTGACCGACTGAGGACGGCTCAGCGCTGGGCCAGCAGCGGCGCGAGCCGCGCGACGACAGGCTCCGAAAAGCCCATATGGCGCAGGGTCGGCCCAGGAGCCTCAAGCATAAAGGGAGAGGCGGCAACCAGATCGCGCCGTGCTCCCTCCGCCGCATCGGCGTCGGCGCGCAGATGGGCGGCGACATAGCGCATGACGATGTTCAGCGTGTAGCCGTTGCCTGAAGCCTTCTGGGCGTGGGCAATGCAGCCGTCGATGTCGCCGCGCATCAGGGCGGCCAGGGCGTTCGCGCCCCACACCCAAGACGGCGGCGACGCATTCAGCTTCAGCGCAGCCTTGAGCAGCGCTTCGCCCCTGACCGGATCGCCCGCCGAGATCATGAACGCGCCGACATCGGCCATGATGTCGGTGTTGAACGGGTTGAGCCTGAGTGCGCGCTCGCCGGCGACAATCGCCGCCTCCGCATTGCCGCCGAGCTTGAGCGCGCCGAACAGCGCGCTGGCGCTCATGGAGCTGTATGGCGCCCGCGAAACCGCGTCGTTGGCGCGCTGCTGGGCCCGCTGCAGCGAAGCGCCCTCGCCGTCGAAGCTGCGGCCCTCGCGGTAGGCGATCACCTCGCTGTAGGCCAGCAGGGCCAGCGTCAGGCCGTCGGACAGGTCCGCCGCCACCGCCTGCGACAGACAACGGACGACCATGCGCTCGCGGGCCGCATCGAACTGGCGCCACACCTCATAGGTCAGCAGGATGCAGGCGCGGCGGTTCTGGATCGGATCGGCGGTCGTCATGCGCCGCGCCTCGTGGCTGGCGATGATGCCGTAAGGCGATGCCATCCGTGCCGCCGCATCCCTGACCACGTCGCCGATCCAGTCACCGGCGCGTTCAACGGCGGGCGGAGCCTGAAACACGCTGGCGAGCAGGATGATGCCGTTGCGGTCGGAGAGCCGGCCCGCGAGGGTCAACTGGCCGCCCGCCGTGCGCAGCACATGGGCGGAGACCACATAGTCGGCGCCCCGGACTGGCACGCGGGGACCGCGCGGCTGCGGCTGCGCGAGCTGCGCAGTGGCGAGGGGATCGGCGGCCTCACGCGGCGCTGCGCCCGCGAGCACGTGGATGTCGTCGAAGCGGGCGAGCGCGTCGCGCAGCCGGATCGCGGCCTGCTCGGCGACGGCGGCTGCCTCCGTGTCGGCCGGATCGTGGCGGAAGGGCTCGACATGCACCAGCGGCATCGACAGGGCCTCGAGGCCCGCGCCGCCCAAGGCCGGATGGACCACGAGGGCGGCAAGGCCGGCATCGCCGCGA
>JAIYAJ010000042.1 GCA_027489105.1 Zymomonas sp.
CACGGAGACGTGGCCGAGCGGCTGAAGGCACTCGTTTGCTAAATGAGCATACCTGGAAACGGGTATCATGGGTTCGAATCCCATCGTCTCCGCCACCCACCCCCTCAAAAAGTCTCGCTTTGAAGGCCAGCGGCACAAGCCGCGGCAATGCCCGAGCTTTTGGAGCTCGATCCGTTTCCAGCTTCGAAATGACGGCTCACATTCCGGGCTTTTTCTGCGCCCGTGACGGCGCCGTCTCCGGCTGTCGGCAGGAGCGGTCGGTTTCGTCTTGATCGCGCGGGAACAGGGAAACAACAGGGAAGCGCCATCGCTTTTTCCGGGTCAAGGCCCTGCTGAGACGCTGCAGCACGAAAAGATCGTCATCTTTTCAGCAGCTTGAGACCTGAGACCCGCGGTTTCCCTGTTATCCGCGGATCAGGGAATCTTCCTGCGCCGATCAGGCAAAAAACAGGTCCGCATCAGCGAGCATGCCCGCTGGATCAGGTGACCGGCCTTGGCCCTACTGCGCCTCGATGAGGCGTCGGCGCTGCTCGGACCAGAGCAGAGGGATGTCGCTCTCGATCAGCCGCGCGAGTGTGAGCCCCGGCGGCTGACGCCCCTCGAGGATGGCGCGCTGGATGTCGGGCGCGAGGAAGGCAAGGCGCAGGCTGCGCCGCGCGCGGATGGTGTCAGGCGCCGCATCGAGAACGGACTGCCCGGTCTTGTCCTGCTGCAGACGGGCATGGGCCTGCTTCAGGGCGCGGATCAGGACGGTATCGCGACGGGTGGGCGATCGCTGTCCTGCGGCGATGCTGCTGCGCCCTGCCCCTGTCGGCAGCCTGAATGGCACGCTCAGTGTGGTGAGCAGGACGCAATCCTGCAGGTTATCCTGTTTGCGCAGGACAACGACCAGCCGGTCCGCCCTGACGGTGACACGGTCGATCCCGTCGAGGGATGCTTCTGACGTGCCGTTGCCCAAGGCGTCGGCAAGGACCTGTTCCAGAGCCCTGGCCGACACCCGCCTCGGGTGAGGGTCCATTGCCGGACGGCGCTGCCCCTGCTGCAGCGGCGCCGAGACATAGTAGCGGTAGAGGGTGCCGTTGCGGCCATAGGCGAAGGTCGGCGACATCGGCCGGTCGTCGGCGTCGAAGATGCGCCCGGTCAGCGCTGATGCCATCACACGTGCCTCGACCGATCCGGTTCGGCGGCGGGCATGGCTGTCGAGCAGCATCTGCACCGCATCGAAGACCTCTTCGGAGATGATCGCCTGGTGCTGCCCGGGATAGCTCTGCTCCTTGTGCGTGATCTCGCCGCGATAGAGCCGGTTGCGCAGCAGATGAAACAGCGCGCCGCGGCTGAACGGCACGCCGCCGCGGCTGCTGCCATCCTTGCGCAGGGTCTGCTTCGTCCTGATGCCGCGGGCCCCAAGATCGCGTTCGAGGGCATGGACCGAGCCCAGTTCGAGGTAGCGTTCGAAGATCGACCGGACGAGGTCCGCCTCGGCGACGTTGACGCGCAGCGCGCGCTGCATGGGATCGGGCAGGTCGTAGCCGAGCGGGATCGTTCCGCCCATCCAGAGGCCCTTCTTCTTCGAGGCCGCGATCTTGTCGCGGATGCGCTCGCCGGTGACCTCGCGCTCGAACTGGGCAAAGGAGAGCAGCACGTTGAGCGTGAGACGCCCCATGCTGGTGGTCGTCGAGAAGGCCTGCGTGACCGAGACGAAGCTGACCTGATGGCGCTCGAAGATCTCGACCATGCGCGCAAAATCGGCAAGCGAACGGGTCAGGCGGTCGATCTTGTAGACAACCACCACGTCGATCCGGCCGGCTGCAATATCGGCCATGAGGCGCTTGAGCCCCGGGCGCTCCATCGAGCCGCCCGAGAAGCCGCCATCGTCATAGATGACGGGCGAGGCCTTCCAGCCCTCCGACTTCTGGCTGGCGATGTAGGCGGCGCAGGCCTCGCGCTGGGCGTCGAGCGAGTTGAAGCCCTGTTCGAGCCCTTCCTCCGAGCTCTTGCGGGCGTAGATGGCGCAGCGCCGATGGGGGCGGCGGGAAGCGTCGTCCTGCTTCATGGCCTGCTCCCCTTCCCTGCCTCCTCGGCGCGAAGGCCGAAGAAGCGGGGGCCGTTCCAGCGGGTTCCGGTCGCGGCCTCGGCGATGGCGGAGAGGCTGCGGTAGCGCTTGCCGTCGAAGCGAAAGCCGCCCGTCTCGACCACCGCCTCGATGACGCGGCCCTGCCAGATGCGCCGGAACACGGCGCCATGGCCATGGGCGTGGCCCTCGGGCGCCCCGCTGGTCTTCCGCGCAAGCGCGCGCCGTGTCGCAAGATCAAGACCGCCCAGAGCCTCGGCCTGCATCCGCCACGCCAGCAGCAGCCTCAGCAGTTCGACCGAGCGCAGCTTCGGCGTCGGACCGAAGCGCTCGCTCCAGCAGGCCCGCAGGCCCTGAAGATCGAGGTGCGCCAGCGCGTGCACCTCGTCCTCAACGGTAAGGGCCCGGCGCTTCATGCCGTGGCTGTGATGCGATAGCGGCGCAGCCCGTCGTCTCCCCTGGCCGAGGTGACGACATAACCCTTGCGCCTGAGCGCACCTGCCATGGCCCCGCGCACGGAGTGGCTCTGCCAGCCGGTGGCCTCGCACAGGCTGGTGATGGTGGCGCCGTTGCCTGCCTGCAGCAGGGCGATGACCGTTGCGAGCTTGGTCATCGGCCCTGCCGCGGCTTCAACATGGACAGGTGCATCAGCCGAAATGTTCGGGAAGGCCGTAGCCTCGGGCGTGCCGGTCGCGATGGTTTGGGTCTTGCGGTTCATGGGCCTGATCCTTGTCACATGCGGAGGCCGGCGGCCGCCGTCACTGGAACAGGCCCGTCTCCGGGCGTGAGACAGTCATGCTTGCCGGTGGGGACAAGTCCAGTCCCGCTGTTGAAAGCCCAACTTGCCCTTGCGGAAGCGGGAACAGATCCGGAATACTTGAACACAGGGAGAACACTGATTCGGGGAGGAACGACGTCAACCCAGGAGATAGAAGGAAAGCTCCTTGATCGCTGAACACCGCATCCAGTTCCTGAACCCGGGGCAGCTCAGGCCCTACGCGCGCAACGCCCGCACCCACTCCCCGAAGCAGATCCGGCAGATCGCCGACAGCATCACGCGCTTCGGCTTCACCAATCCCGTCCTCATCGACGAGACCGGCACGATCCTGGCCGGGCATGGCCGGGTCGAGGCGGCAAAGCTTCTTGGCCTCGAGCAGGTGCCGTGTCTGCGCTTCGACCATATGAGCGCCGCCGAGAAGCGGGCCTACACCCTCGCCGACAACAAGCTCGCCCTCAATGCCGGATGGGACGAGGACCTGCTCGCCGACGAACTCAAATCGCTGCTGGCCGAGGACATCGATCTCGACATCGGACTGACCGGCTTCTCGATCGCGGAGGTGGACCAGCCGATCGACGGGCAGGCGCCCGAGGAGCCCGGCAATCCGGCCGATGACCGGCAGCCGGCCGAAGCGCCGGCGCGGTGCGCGCCCGGCGATCTGTGGCAGCTGGGACCCCATCGGCTGTGCTGCGGCGATGCGCTCGATCCGGCGACGCTCACTCTCCTGATGGAGGGCGAGCTGGCCCAGATGGTGTTCACCGACCCGCCCTACAACGTGCCCATTGCGGGACATGTGAGCGGGCTTGGCAAGGTGAAGCACCGCGAGTTCGCGCAGGCCTCCGGCGAGATGAGCCGGGCCGAGTTCACCGCCTTCCTGCGCAAGGCCTTCGGGCGGCTGTGTCAGAGGAAAATCGGCTTGTGCGCAAAGCGTGACTTGATAGCGTTCTAGGTATGAGCAGTCCCTGCGGCAACACTGTCAGAGGAAAATCGGCTTGTGCGCGAAGCGTGAGCCGATAGCCTCGCGGGCATGAGCAGCCCGCACATCTTCCGCTACTTCAAGACCAGCCCCGAGATCATCCGCCTCGCGGTGATGCTGTACGTCCGCTACCCGCTGTCATTGCGCAACGTCGAGGACCTGCTGCATGAGCGAGGGATCGACATCACGCACGAGACGGTGCGGTTCTGGTGGAACCGGTTCGGCACCATCTTCGCAGCCGAAATTCGTCGCAGCCGGGTTGAGGCGATGCGATCCTGCAGGCATCGGAGGTGGCATCTCGACGAGGTCTTCGTGAAGATCAACGGGGTGAAGCACTATCTGTGGCGAGCCATCGACAACGAGGGCGAAGTGCTCGAAAGCTTCGTAACGAAGCGGCGCGACAAGAAGGCAGCGCTGAAATTTTTGCGAAAATCGCTTCGAAGGCACGGCCTGGTTGAAACGATCATCACGGATCGCCTGGCTTCTTACGGCGCTGCATTGAAAGCCATCGGCGCGATCGGCAAGCGCGAGACCGGCCGTTGGCTTAACAATCGGGCTGAGAATTCCCACCAACCGTTCCGCCGACGAGAGCGAGCCATGCTGCGCTTCCGGCGCATGCGAAGCTTGCAGAAATTCGCCGCAGTCCACGGCTCGATCCACAATCACTTCAACCAGGAACGCACCCTCACCTCACGGGTCATTTTCAAGGAACGACGCACCGCCGCTCTTGCCCAGTGGCGTCAGCTCGGCACGGCCTGATCGAACGCGGGGCTGGGGCGAAATCCGAGACTTTTTTGGTTTGTCTGACAGCACCGCGCTGGCATCTCGATGATCCAGCCAATTTACCGCAATTCCTGCGCGACATTCGGGAAATGCGCGTGCTGACCGAGCCAACGGCTTCGGCCATGGCGGCAGAGCGCGCAACTGAGGAAGAGTCAGCCGAAATCTTGCGGCTGGCGCGGCGCCTGCCGCTTGATCCAGGGGCGACATCGATCGAGACCGACGTAGCTTTCCACATGGCACTGTCAGATAAAAATCGGGGTTGCGGACGATTGGATCGCAGTTTTACGCTCTGAATGCCGGGTTACCAGCGCTTCGCCAACTTCTGAGGGGTTTTCCCTCAAAGTCAGACGTCATTTGCCCAATCCATAGCGATGGGGGCAGCGAAGCCTGAGCCCAAGATTTTCCTCTGACAGTGCCGAACCGGTTCGGAACGATCTTCGCGGCCGAGATCCGCCGCAGCCGCGTCCAGGCGATGCGGCATTTCCAGCATCGGCGCTGGCATCTCGACGAGGTCTTCGTGAAGATCAACGGCGTCAAGCACTACCTATGGCGGGCCGTCGACCACGAAGGCGAGGTTCTTGAAAGCTTCGTGACGAAGCGGCGGGACAAGAAGGCAGCGCTGAAATTCTTACAAAAATCGCTCCGAAGGCATGGCTTGGTCGAAACGATCGTCACAGATCGACTGGCGTCGTACGGCGCAGCGCTGAAAGCCCTCGGCGCGATCGACAAGCGTGAAACAGGCCGCTGGCTGAACAACCGGGCGGCGAACTTGCACCAGCCCTTCCGACGACGAGAGCGGGCGATGTTACGCTTCCGGCGGATGGGAAGTTTGCAGAAATTCGTAGCCCTGCATGGCTCCATTCACAACCACTTCAACCAGGAACGCTCCCTCACCAGCCGCCAGATTTTCAAGGACCGACGCACCGCCGCGCTGAGCGCATGGCGGAAACTCTGCGCGGCCTGATCAACCACGGGTTGGGGCAATTTCTGAGACTTTTTTGGTTTGTCTGACAGCACCGCCACCCACCCACTCAAAAAGTCTCGCCTTGAAGGTCAGCGGCCCAAGCCGCGGCGATGCTCGGGCTTTGGGCGCTCGATCCGTTTCCCATGCACGGTCTGCAGAAATTCGCCGCAGTCCATGGCCGATTCAACAATCAATTCGCTCCGCGGCCCTTCGGCTCAACCAGGAACGCACGCTCATCACTCGCCAAGTTTTCAAGGAACGACGCACCGCCGCTCTTGCTCAGTGGCGCGAGCTCGGCATTGCCTGACCGACGCGGGGCTTGGGCGAAATCCGAGACTTTTTTGGTTTGTCTGACAGCACCGTCGTCTGGCCCGTCGCATATCTGTAACTCAGATGCGCTGCAACCAGACCCAAAAACTGCGATGACAACACAAATGCATGCGAAGTAGAACCTTGCACTTGAATATCGGCTTAAGCGATCACGCATTACTTTCTAGATAAACATGAGGAAGCGCCGGAATGTTGAATGGAATCAATGATCTGATAGTCTGTCCGGTAGAATGTTAGTTTTTCTTGGCTCTTTCCTTTAGTATTATTATGATCTAGGATCATAATATTTCTAATGTATATATATTTACCATCTGATCGCTTAAAATAGCCGATTCTGGTTATCTTAAGCTTCTTATTGTTTTCAAAGAATTCGCTTGTGTCATCTCGCCCGTAGTTAACGTCAAAAAAGGCATTATTTACAAACTCAGCCTCAATATTAGTCGTCATTTTTGGATCGACGATAGATATCACGCCTTTACAGAATTGTTCGCAGGGAAGGCTTTTGAGCAAGACGTTAATCCGTTCCCTGTCCGTGCGCGATTGGAATGTAATTGGACGGACAAACGGGTAAGCTGGGAACTGGCTATCTTGATTGACAGCCGTTCGTCGCTCCAAAGAGATACAAATTGGCCCAGGAGCATCATCTGCCGATGCTGTCAGCGGAAGCAGGACGATGGCGAGAGTGCAAAGAGAACGACGCAGCAACGTCGCGAGGGGGGTACGCGCAGAGTCCTTTAGCGCCTCCTTACAGGAGGACTTAATCATGGCAGTCGTCATGCTATTTGTTTGATAGTCCGTTAACAACGGCTGCATTTTCCACCAATATGCTTTGCCTTCTTGAACATTTTTTCTCGCAAGAAAGAAATACCAGAGGTAAATTCGTCCATGATTATTATTACGCACGGTGAAGTTATAGTCCGCCGACCGTCTTGTCGACTGTGTTGTTTAACGTAAGTTGAATCCCCTATTGTATACCGTGTCTTGGGGCGGGCCCAAGTCAACATCCCAAGTGAAATGCTGCCCCTGTTCCCGCCGATCATAAGTTATGTGCGGCTTCGTTTTGGCCTTGTCTGGGCCGTGTTGCGTATATCAATAGCCCGAGGCCGCCGAGCGTCGAATGGGATCTGACGGTGTTGTCGTCGTTCTGCCAGGCTTCGACGGGCACTGTGAAAGGAAAATCTGCTTGCCACCAAGGAGGGCCGCCCTACCCTCCAGGGCATGACCCAACCTGCCCTCTTCCGCTACTTCAAGACGTCGCCCAAGATCATCCGCCTCGCCGTGATGATGTAAGTCCGGTACCCTCTGTCGTTGCGCTACGTCGAGGACCTGCTGCACGCGCGCGGCATCGACATCACCTTTGAGACAGTGCGGTTCTGGTGGAACCGTTTCGGGACGAACTTCGTCGCGCAAATCCGCCGCAGCCGGGTGCAGGCGATGCGTTCCTTGAAGCATCGGCGGTGGCATCTCGACGAGGTCTTCGCGAAGATCAACGAGGTGAGGCACGACCTCTGGCGGGCATTCGGCCATGAGGGAGACGTGCTCGCGAGCGTCGTGAAGAGGCGCCGCGACCAGAAGGCAGCGCTGAAACTCTTGCAAAGATCGCTTCGCCACCATGGCGCTGTCTAAGCGATCGTCACGGATCGCCTGACTCGTTACGGCGCGCGCTGAACGCGATCGGCGCGATCGACAAGCGCGAAACCGGGCATTGGCTGAACAACCGGCCTCAGACAGCCACCAGCCCTTTCGACCACGGGAACGCGCGATGCTGGCCTTCCGACGGATGCGGTCACTTCAGCAACTCGCCGCAGTGCACGACCCGATCCACAGCCAGATCAACCGGAAGCGCCACCTCACCTTTCGCCTTTGCCATCAAACAGGAACAGAAAGCGATGGCTGGTTACATCACCAGTTACGGCAATCGGAAAGCCCACACTCCAATGCGATGCTTGCCGGGCATGTCAGTATCTCCTTGTTTCAACTACTGTAGTTGGCCCCACGACCATGCGGACTATCGGATCAACTGTTTCGGAGCTTGTCCGACCCCAGCTTATGAAAAGATCCCATCGCCTGATTGCTGTCTGGCAGCCACCCCGAAAACAGCCCGCAGACGTATACTCGCGATTGATCGCGCAGCTGGTTCCTACGGCGGTCTCGCGGCATTGTCCCCCGGCCTCCGCGACGAGTTGTTTCAGCCGCTCAGGCCGATTGTCGCCGCGTTCGATAATGAAACGTCGGAGCGACTGGGAAATTCGAGTTGATTCTTCGGCAGATGCGCCATAGGCGACAGCGTCAAAGTAGCTCTTTCTCGAATTGCCACCGACGATATTCGACGTCAGCACAGCAGGGGCGCAGGCTGTCAGCGCAAAGAGCACTGCAAAGCACAGCGCAAGCCACTGGAAGACGTGCGGGAGAAGCGAATGATTGAGTGCAGCGACTTTTGTATCACCAATTGACACAGTCATTCGGGGCCCTTTCATCCGGCCTTGCCGTGCAGAGCCGTTTATACACGATTCAGAAATTTTGTACTGCGAACCAATTTGGATGATGCTAGCGATAGCTGGACATTCGATCGATCCTGTCGTTTCCCATTGGGTTTATTACACATTGTGCGCTTCCGTCGGCCCTGTCAGAGGAAAACGCGCTTGCCTCCAAGGAGGCCTCCCCTGACCCATCCCGGCATGACATGCCCCGTCAGGAAGTGCCCTCATGAAACGGCAGAACAACAAGGATAGACGCACCGGCGCTCTCGCTCGGTGGCGTCAGCTCGGCACGGCCTGAACGAACGCCGGGCCGGGGCGGAATCCGCGACTTTTCCGGTCAGTCTGACAGCAACGCCGTCCACCCCCTCGATCCGTCTTGCCTCGAAGGCCAGCCACCGGTCAGGCTGCCGCGCTGGCACTCCGCGCTCGCCAGAATGCCAAGGATCGATGCGCCGCCGCTCGCGCCGCGCGGCGCCGGCTCCTTACGCCTGAGGAGCAGCGGGTTCGGGCGAACTGCGAGGCAATTCTGGCTGGTCTCACAGCACCTCGACGCGGTTCAGACTCAGCCGGCCCTCTATTCATACGTACCTATAGCCGCATGAAGGCGCCATAAGGCCACCTTTCACGGCCATCGAGGATCAAACTTGTCAAAGTCATACGTATGTGTTCTGCTCGCTCATCAAAGGAGGAGGCCGCCCATGACCCGCGTTCGAACCACCTGTTTGAGGACGATCCGCACGTTTGCCGGTGTTGTCGTCGCGGCTGCCGTCGGTCTGGCGGCGTCCGCGGCGGCGGCCCAGACGGTCCTGAGGGTCAAACCGTTCAGCGATCTGCGGCTGATCGATCCGATCGTCACGTCGGACTACGCGGTGCGCAATCACGGATATCTCGTCTATGACACGTTGTTTGCTCTGGATGAGGGCCTCAACGTCAAGCCACAGATGGTGGATACCTGGGAGGTCAGCCCCGACGGCTTGGTCTGGACGTTCAAGCTGCGCCCTGGCCTGCTGTTTCACGATGGCGCGCCTGTCACCTCGACGGATGTCGTGGCATCGCTTCGGCGCTGGGCGTCGCGCGATGGCCACGGCACGCTGCTGACCGCTCGCATGGCGTCGATGGAAGAGACGTCGGCAGACAGCTTCCGGATCGTGCTGCGCCAGCCGTGGGGATTGTTGCTGGAGGCGCTTGGCAAGCCCAGTTCCCTCGTGCCCTTCATCATGCCGGCCCGCATCGCCGCAACGCCCGGAACGACGGCCATCACCGATCCGGTCGGCTCGGGCCCGTACGTCATGCGGCGCGATCTGTGGGTTCCGGGGTCGAAGATCGTCTACGAGCGCAACCCGGCCTATGTGCCGAGGTCCGAACCCGCAAGCGGCCTGGCTGGCGGAAAGGTCGCGGGCTTTGACAGGATCGAATGGCTGGTCATGTCCGACACTGCCACGGCGTCCGCCGCGCTGCAGCGCGGGGAGATCGACATCTTCGAGGACTATCCGCCCGATCTGGTGAACATCATGCGGCGCGAGCCGGGCGTCCGTCTGGTGCGCCAGGATGCCTTCGGGCAGCAAATGGTCCTGCGCATGAACTGGACCCAGCCGCCCTTCAACGATGCGAGGCTGCGCCGGGCGGTCCTTCATGCCGTCGACCAGAAGGCCTTCATCTCGACCTTCACGGACAATCCGGAGTTCGGGGAAGCCTGCCGCAGCGTTTTCACATGCATCTCGCCCTACAAGACCGAGGCCGACTATCCGGCGCCGAGCCTTGACCGCGCCCGCACGCTGCTGCGGGAGGCCGGTTACAATGGCGCGCCCGTCGTCATCCTTCAGCCGACCGACCTGCCCAACGCCAACGCCTTCGCGTCCTACGCAAATCAGGTGCTGCGTGAGATTGGCTTTCAGACGCGTCTCGAAGCGATGGACTGGGCAACGATCGCCACACGGCGAACCCGGCAGGAACCCGTCAGCCAGGGCGGCTGGTCGATCTTCATCGCAGGTCCTGCGGGCCTCGACACCATGGAGCCGCTGTCGCACTTCCCCCTGCGCTCGAACTGCGAGAACGCCTGGCCGGGTTGGGCCTGCGACGCCGAGATGGAGCGCCTGCGCGGCGCCTTCGCCGACGCGCCGGACCAGAACGCGCGAAAGGCGATCGCAGCCCAGATGCAGAGCCGCGCCATGGATATCGTGCCTTACGTACCGCTCGGGCAGCTCTCGCTCGTCAGGGCCATGCGCGCGGAACTGACGGGCGTGGTCCAGGCTCCCGTTCCCGTCTACTGGAACATCAGGCGTCAGCGGTGACCTACAGCATTGTTGCCTGTCTCCCGGAGGAAGGTCTTGTCGGGATCGCGGTCGCAACCAGCCCGCCGGCCATCGGGTCCCGCACCCCCTGGCTTGCGGCGGGCGTGGGTGCCGTCGCCAGCCAAGGCAATACCGATCCGGCCCTCGGATCGGAGGCGCTGGCCTTGCTGGACGCAGGTCGGGATCCGGCGACTGTGCTGGCATCCTTTGCCGGGCGCAGGCATTGGGCAACCCGTCAGGTTGGCCTCATCGATCGTCAAGGCCGCAGCGCGGCGCACACAGGTGATTTGACCGAACCCGAGAAAGGCCATCGGACCGGCCGCGGCTACGCGGTCCAGGGCAATCATTTGGCTTCGCCGCAGGTTCTGCCGGCCATGGAGAAAGCCTGGCTGGACAGCGATGGACAATTGCTGGAATCTCGTCTGCTCGCGGCGCTGATCGCCGGGCGCGATGCGGGCGGAGACAAATCCGGTACGCGCTCATCGGCGCTGCGTGTGATGGCAGGAGGTCCCAATGCCAGAACCGACCTGCGGGTCGACTGGCAGGACGATGCTGCCCATGACGCGGTCGATGAACTCGGCGTTCTGCTGGCGCTCTGGCAACCTTTGATCGCATTCTACGAGCGTCGCCCGAACGAGCCCGATCTGGGCTCGTGGGAAGACTGGCGCGGTCTCCGATGACGCCCGCAGGCCCTTCACACACCCCGCATCCGCCATCGGGCCGCATCGCCCCGGATCCGGTCTACAGCAAGACAGTGCTTGAGCCGATGTTCGCTG
This sequence comes from Zymomonas sp., assembly GCA_027489105.1. The sequence goes on from JAIYAJ010000042.1 coordinate 11,450, forward strand.
GCGCAGCGCGCCACGCCGAACAGTATCAGCGCCTCGACAGGGTCCAGACGGTGGCGCTTCACGAAGCGGGCATCATCTCGCAGGAGCAGGCTGCGAAGCTGCTGGATGCGCTGGAACGACTTCCGTCCGCCGTCGATCCCGCGGATGCCAATGCCGCGGCTGGGGGCGCGTTCGAGGACCTGTTCTTCCTGCGTGAACATCAGCTCAGACTGATCGTCGGAGAGGATCTGGCCGGTCGATTGCACGCCGGACGGAGCCGCAACGACCTCGAAGCCACTCTCTTTCGGCTCCAGCTTCGGGAGCGCATGCTGTCCTTGCTCGCCGAGCTTGCGGAGCTGACCGAGACGGTCCTGAGCCGCGCAGAACAGGGCCGGACAACGCTGATCCTGGCCTACACGCATCAGCAGCCAGCCCAACCAAGCACATTGGGGCACTATCTCGCCGCCTTCGCGGAGGTCTTGCTGCGCGACATCGGGCGCCTGGAACATGCCTATGCCGACCTGGACCTCTGCCCTCTCGGTGCAGCCGCCATCACCGGGACCGGCTTTCCGCTCGACCGCGCGCTGATGGCCAGGCTTCTCGGTTTCAAGGGTCCGCAGGACAACACCTACGGCTGCATTGCGGCTGCGGACCAGTTCGCCGCGGCCTTCGGCGCGATCAAGCTGCTCGCCTTCAACATCGGGCGGCTCGCGCAGGATCTTGCGTTCTGGACGTCCTACGAGGTTGCGCAGGCCGAACTGCCTGAGGGCTTTTGCCATATCAGCTCGATCATGCCGCAGAAGCGCAATCCACTGGCGATCGAACATGTGCGTGCGATGGCATCGTTGATGGCAGGCCATTGCGACGCGGTCATCGGCGCCATCCACAACACGCCTTTCGCCGACATGGTCGATGCCGAAAGTCCCACGCAAAGTGCCGGACACCTGGCGTTCGACATGGCAGCACGGGTTTTGCCGTTGATGCGCGCGCTGTTGGCAAATCTGAAGATCAACGATGCGCGCGTGAAGGTGCTGATTGCCCAGTCCTGCGCGACGATGACGGAGCTGTCCGATAGCCTGGTGCGTCACTGCGACCTGCCGTTCCGCACGGCGCACGAAATCTGCACTGCCCTGTCCGCGGATCTGCGGGAGCGCGGCGCCGGCATGGACGCGCTCGATGGTTCGCTGCTCGTGAGTCTCGTGTCGCACCATGCGCAGCGGACGACCGAGTTGGCGCCGGAAACCCTGCTGTCCCTGGCGACGCCCGAGCATGCGATCGCCGTGCGGCGGGGCTTCGGCGGCGTTGCGCCGGGGGCTGTCGCAGACAGCATCGGGCGCTACCGCCTTGCGCTTGCCCGCCACCGGGACTTTGTCGTCGAGGTTGAGGACAGGGCGGCCGGCGCTGTGGCGGCGCTCCGCGACTTGCTGGCGGCCATCGACAAAGGGCCGGCGTCGGCGCGATGACGCGGTCCACCGGGCTGGTGCGCGCCGAAGGGTTGATGTTAGCATCGCGCTTTCCGTACAGGAGCAAATGGCTTGGCCGACGACCGTCGCGTCCGCTGGAAGCAGATTGCGGCCGAGCTTCATGCCGACATCGTGGGCGGCGGTCTGCCCTTGGGCGCACGGCTGCCAAGCGAGCCGGAACTGGTGAGCCGTTTCAATGCCCACCGCCATACGGTTCGGCGCGCGGTCGGCGAGCTTGCACGGCGCGGACTGATCCGGGTGGAACAAGGCAGGGGCTCGTTCGTCCACGATGGCGCGATCGACTACGCCGTGGGACGGCGCACCAGCGTCGAAGCCAACCTGCTGGGGGCGAACCGCGCTTTTCGAGGCCGCTTGCTGGGCTGGAGCGAGGAGCCTGCCGCTGCCAATGTGGCGCTCGCGCTGGGGCTCAAGGGACAGGCTGCACGTGTCCTGGTGGTCGACACGTTGAACGAAGCGGACGGGGTTCCGATCAGCATCGTGCGTCACCATCTGCCCGCAAGACGCTTTGCGGACTTTCCGGATGCCTACCGCGACAGCGGGGGCTCGATGACCGCGGCGCTTGCCGCCTGCGGGGTCCCTGACTTCATGCGCGTGAGGACACGGATCGGCACACGGCTGCCCACGGTGGACGAGGCCAGGCTTCTGCGTCAGCCGGTCGTGTTGCCCGTCCTCATCTCCGAGGCGACCGATGCCGAGCTCGATGGCGCGCCCGTCAAGCACTCCCTTGCCAGATTTGCCTGCGAGCGCATCCACCTCGTGCTCGAGACCTGAAGCGGCGGCCGCATCAGCGAAAATTGGCTGGCCGGCCGGGATGACCGCCCTGCCCTCTCCGGCATGGCCAAACCTGCCATTGTCCGCTACGTCAGGACCACGCCGTAGATCATCCGCCTGGCGGTGACGATGTTGGTCCGCCGCCTGCTCAAATGGAGCAGCGCTCCAAGGCCACAGGCGCCATCGGCAGCAGCAAGACCGGCCGCTGGCCCAACGATCATGCCATGGACAGCGATCAGCCGTTGCGACGAAGGAAACGGTCGATGCCGCGCGTCCGGCACATGCGAAGCCTACGGATGTTCGCGGACCCTCACGGCCCGACCCGCAATCACCGCACAGGAAGGCCGCCGCACCTCTCGCATGAACGACGAGGATCGCAGGACTGCTTCACTGACCCAATGTCGCAGCGTCGGTGTTGCTTGAACGAAGGCTGGGCCGGGACGTGAACTGCGATTTTTGCTGGTTTAGTTTGTCGACAATTGCTTTAGTCCGCGACTACATGGGTCGTATGCTCATTTTCAGCATGATGCTTTGGTTGACTGAGAATTGCGCACGATGTTACCCATTTTAATAATCTGTTAATTGGACTTCAGATCAAGGATCGTTGATATGGCTAAACTGACTGTTTTCGGAAGCTACAGCTTCAAATTGTCAAATATCAATATAAGTGACGTTTTCTCTGCGACCTCATATACGGCGACCGGCTCCGTATTCAAGGCCGTCTATAATGATGGATACTATGATCTCTTCACAGGATCAGGATTCACGTACAATATCTTAGGCGTTCCCACGTCAGGAACAGTAACCTCGTACGAAGCAGGATTGCTGTCTGCAAAGCTTTTTACAGTCGAAGACTTCGCGATTCCGGTATCCCAGATTGTGTCTGCTGCGCAGACGCCAAGCAACGCAGACGACATTCAACTGATCAACCAATATCTTGGCGGAGCGGATGAACTGACGGGAGGGCTGGGCGACGACGAATTCTTTGGGTTCGGAGGGGCCGATACGCTCGACGGCGACGGTGGCAACGACACGCTTTACGGCGGCTCCGGAGCAGACGTTCTCGATGGATGGGACGGCCATGACGTTCTGCATGGCGAGCAGGACGACGACCTGCTGTTGGGTTGGTTCGGCAGCGACCTCCTCGACGGTGGAAGCGGCAATGACACGCTCTCTGGCGAACAAGGCAGCGACACGGTGGACGGCGGCCTTGGCGTGGACGAGGCTTTCTACGAGTTCGACACGCTGGGCGTTGCAGTCAGCCTGTTCTCGGGATTTGCGGTGCAGGGCTTCGCGCAGCCGGGCTTTTCCGTGGACAGTCTGGTGTCGATCGAGAACGTGCGCGGCGGCGCGGGCAACGACTTTCTATTGGGCGATGACAACGCCAACCGGTTGGAAGGCCTGGGCGGGGCCGACAATTTGTGGGGCTTTGGCGGAGCCGACACCCTGATCGGCGGGGACGAAGCCGACATCGTCGTGGGCGGGGAAGGCGCCGACTCACTCGAGAGCGGGCTTGGCCAGGACTGGCTCTACGGCCAGGGCGGAGCGGACACGCTGCGGGCCACCGACACGACCGCCAACGCCTTCAATGTCCTGGTAGGCGGAGACGGTGACGACACGTTGATCGGCGGCCCGAGCGGCTTCGACTACTTCTACGGCGGCGACGGGACAACGGGAGGGGGCAACGACACATTCGTGATCGCGCCCAACTCGGGCACCAAGGTTCTGATCGACTTCGAAGCGGGCGGGATCAACGACGTGGTGCGGCTCGTCGGCACGCCGCTCGCCAGCTTCGCGCAGGTGCAGGCAGCCATGAGCTTCTCGGGCACCATCAACGGCACGGTGCTGGTGGTCGATGCAGGAACGCAGGTCTGGTTCCTCGGCCGGCAGCCCTCCGCCCTGACCGCAAGCGACTTCCTGTTCGCTTAGTCTCAAGGCACTGCGTGCGGCCAGCCGACGCTCCGCAGACACGGGGAGCACCTTTGGGGACCACGGGCTGATCGACGGCGTGGGAGCGCATGTGGGCGAACCGGACCGCAGACCGCACGGCATGGCCGCGATGCCGCCCAATGCGAAGCCGGCGGGGATCGCTCCCCGCCGGCTTGCTGGGCGATGATCGCCGTCTGGATCAGAACAGACGCAGGATGGCCTGGTCCGCCTGGTTGGCGAGCGAGAGCGCGGTGACCGAGAGCTGCTGGCGGGTCTGCAGCGAGGTCAGCGAGGCGCCTTCCTCGTTGATGTCCGCGAGCGTCAGCAGGTCCGCGCCTTCCTC
>JAIYAJ010000254.1 GCA_027489105.1 Zymomonas sp.
CACCGGATAGGCCTCGACATAAGATGCCCCTCCGATCAGTCCGAGAGCTGCCTTTCCGGCAAGGGCGACGACGAGCAGCGCAATCAGCCCGCAGGCTGCAGTGCCGCCGACGATGCGCGCGAGCATCGGCCGCAGGGCGGCCAGCGAACCGCCCCTGACGGCGATGACCAATTCAGGGAACAGAGCGCGCGCCAGCGCGGTGACCGGTTTGGTGAGCGCGGTGCCGAGTTGCGCTGCGAGCCGATATATCCCGGCCCCCGCTGGACCAGCGAACAACCCGACGGCCAGCGTCGGCAATTGCTGCCAGACGAGGCCAACCGAGGCAGCCGCGCTTGTGGCGAACAGAAAGCGCAACAGCCCTAGATTCTCGACCAGGACGGGCGACGGGGCGAGACCTGTCTCCGGCGTCTCCGGCAAGCCGCGAAACATCAGCCAGGCGGCGCCCCACACCATCACGCTGCATCCCGCTTCCGCCAGCATCCAGGCCAGCAGAAACGCGCCTACTCCGCCTCCGGAGAGATAGGCGATGACGGCGCCGATCAACCTGAACACCGGCAGGGAGACCTCGGCCAGCGCGGCGTGGTCGAAGCGACCCGCCATGCGCAACAGGCCGAGGGGCGTCCCACGTTGCGCCAGCAAGAGCGATAGCAGGAAAAGCGCTGCCAGACGCTGCGTATTTCCCGCCCATCCCATCGCCGGCCCGGCCCAGACCAGTACGCCGAGCGCGACGAGGATGCCGACGGAAGCGGCACCGAGATCGGCCGTCGCGGTGAAACGGAGCAGCCGGCCCAGCCGGGTCCGGCGATGGGACGCGATGTGCGGCATGCCGAAGCGGACCACCGCCTGCCAGGACTGGAAGCTGGCAAGATTGGCAAAAGCCTGCCCATAAGCCTGGATCGTTGCGAATATTCCGAACTCGACCAGCCCCAGTCCCCGCGCCGCGAGCGCCAGATAGGCGAGGCTGAGCAAGCCTCCGGCCCCCTTGCCCCCGAGCAGCCAGGTCGCATTGCGAAGCGCGCGGGCGACAGAGGGCGTGTCGTCGATCGTGAGAGCAGGTTGGGCAGCCATGTTCTCATCGATCGGGCCGCGATGTCACCGGCGTGTTTCAGCGTCTGAAACAATGGCGCTACGCGCCGAAATCCGAGCGTTACGAGCCCCCTGCAGCATGGCCTAACCCCGCTCGGAGTTGCCCATGATGCTGCACGACAGTTCCCCCTTCGAAGACCGGTCTCAACCGCTTGGCGCAGCAAGCCGACTGCGCATCTGCTTCCCGCTCAACGCCCAGCTTCACCAGGCCCTTCACGCCCTGCCCATCGCGATGGAACTCGCACGCTATCCCGACCTATCGGTCGATATAGTGGCGGCAAGCGAGGAGCATCTGCGGCTGGCATCGCGCCTTGCGAACGCTGCGCAGACCGGCCCGATCGGCCATTATCTGTCGACGGGGCCCCTTCTTGCCGCGCTTGCCCGTGCGGGCGGGCGCAGCATTCCGCCCAAGCTCCTGACCCTGTGCGCCCAGGCCCGGCGCCTGAACCGCTACGACGCCATCGTGCTGCCCGAAAGAACCTCGCTTCTGCTCCGCCGGCTCGGCGTCGGCCGTCCCCTGTTCATCCATAGCGCGCATGGCGCGGGCGACCGCGCGGTGGGCTATGATCCACGCATTGCGCGCTTCGACTTCGCGCTGGTGGCCGGGGTCAAGCAGCGCGAGCGCCTGCTCGGCTCGGGCCTGATCCGCCGAGACGAGCACGCCGTGGTCGGCTATCCGAAGTTCGACGCCGTGCGCTGGTTGTCGCCGGAAGCGCCCGACATCTTTCCCGAGCGCAGGCCGATCATCCTCTACAACCCGCATTGCGATCGGCGCCTTTCATCGTGGGCGCACTTCGGCGAGCCGCTGATCAGGCGCCTCGCTGCGGACAAGCGCTACAATCTGATCGTTGCCCCCCACATCAAGGCCTTCGACCACAAGGAGCGCAAGCGCATCGAGCAACAGCTGGCGCCGTTCGCTGCCCTGCCCAATATCCATATCGATCTGGGGAGCATGCGGTCCTGCGACATGAGCTATACGCGGATCGCCGACCTCTATGTCGGCGACGTCAGCAGCCAGATCTACGAATATGTCGCACAGCCGCGACCGTGCCTGCTCCTCGACGGCCATGGCCCCGCCTGGCGCGACGATCCATCCTATCGCTGCTGGCATTATGGCCCGGTAGAAAGCGATCCGGGGCGGCTCACATACGCAATCGACGAAGCTTTCGCGACCCATGGACGCTATCTGCCCGCACAGCTTGCCGGTGTCCGCGACACCTTCGCTCAGCAGGGTCAGCCCGGCTCCGTCCGAGCGGCGCGCGCGATCAGGGCCTTTGCCCTGGAAAGGGCCGGCCGTGGCTGAGCAGGACATCATCTGGCTCGTCTCGCGCGTCTTCCCGCCCGACGAAGGCGGCGTACAGACCTACGCCGAGCAGGTCGCCGAGGCCTATCGCAGCAACGGGTACAGAGTGCGCGCCTTCGTCAAATCGTCGGCGGGTCCGCGCCGGATAACGCATGGCAGGCTGGACATCGTCGATGTCGGACCGGGATCGAAGATGGTCACCTATGTCAGGCTTTTCCGGGCCATAAGCCAGGTCTGGCGCACGGGGGAGCGACCCGCTGCGATCCATGCCTGCACCTGGCGTGCCGCGCTGGCCGCCCTGCCTTTCCCCGCGCCACTGGTCATCACGGTCCACGGCCGCGAATTCGGCCGGCCGCAGGGGGCGGCGTTCCGCCTGATGCGGCGGGTGCTGTACCGTGCGCAGCGAGTCGTCGCCGTCAGCCAGACATCGCGCACCATGTTGCTGGAACGAATTCCCGAGCTTGCCGCGCGCTGCATCACCGCCTGGAATGGCACGGGCACGCGCGCCGCCGCCTTCCAAGCCGGCGCGACCAGCGCAGTCGCGGACCGTCCGCAAATCCTCACCGTCTGCCGGCTGGTACCTCGCAAGAACGTCGCCGCCGCAATCGCTGCGGCCGCATCGCTGCTCCGGCTCGGCTATCGCTTCGACTATCGAATCGTCGGCCGCGGCGAAGATCTGCTCGATCTTCAGGCCTTGATCGATGGGCTCGGCGCCGCGGCATCGATCCGGCTGCTCGGCTATGTCCCGGACCGGGAGTTGCGGCAGCTTTATGCCGCATCGGATATCTTCCTCCATCCCCAGATCGCGCTCGAGGACGGCGCCGAGTTCGAAGGCTTCGGGATCAGCGTTGCCGATGCCATGGCCAATGGACTTGCTTGCATCGTCGGGAAGGACGGCGGCCCGTCCGAACTCGTCCGCGACAACGACACCGGCCTGATCGTCGACGGTCGCTCGGTCGACGCGATCGAAGCCGCCGTAGAGATGCTGCTCCGGGACGTCGAACTCCGACTATCGATCGGGCTGCGCGCGATGGACTGGGCAACCCGCGTGCTGGATTGGCAACGCCATTGCCAGCAGGCGCTCGGATCGCTGGCGCACGAGAAGGTGGCAGGCGAAGGCGTCGCGCGCAAAACAAAGGCCCGGGCATGATCGCACCGCTCTTCCACATCGGCTATCACAAGACCGCTACGACCTGGTTTCAGCGAGCCCTCTATCCCCACGTCCGCAACCGTCGCTATGTGCCGCAGGCGCAGGTCCGGCATGCGCTGATTACACCCAACGCACTGCATTTCGATCCCGCGATCGCCCGGCAGATCGTGAGCAGCGAGGGTGGCATTCCCATCTGTTGCGAGGAGAATCTGACGGGCGGGCTCCACAGCGGCGGCCTTGCCGGATGCCAGTCCAAGGACATCGCCCACCGAATTCACGCCAGTTTCCCGGACGCGCACATCGTCATTTTCGTCCGAGACCAGGTCGACGCCATCGCCGCCGCCTATGTCCAATATGTGAAAGGCGGTGGCACCCATGGTGTCGACCGCTATCTGTTCGGTGCTGCGCGCCTCGGCCCCCGCGCTCCCGAGCGCGACGAGATTCCGCGCTTCCAGTTCGAGCATTTCGCCTATGACCGGCTGATTGCCCAGTATGACGCGTTGTTCGGCGAAGGGCGGGTTCACGTCTATCGCTACGAGCATTTCCGCGCCGACCGCCGAGCATTCATGGCGCAATTTGCCCGACATCACGACCTCGACATCGCACTCGACAAGGTCGACTTCAGCGTCGCCAATCCCGGGCTCAGCGTTCGCCTGCTGCGAGCGATGCGAGTGGCGAACCGTTTCACGCGCCGCGCGGTCGCGGACAAGAGCCACCTCGTCCACCTGCCCGGCTGGTACAAGCTGAGCCGGCGAGCGATGCGCCAGATTGCGGCGAGCGGCTGGAACGGCAGGTCCGCAAAGGCGTCCGACATCCTGCCGACCTCCCTTATCCAGTCGATCCGCCATCGGTTCCGGGCGAGCAATGCGTGGCTGGACGAACGAATGGCCCGACAGGATCGGCGCCTGGCTGCGAGACCGGAGCCTGAGGCGATGGCAGCGGGCCGGGCCGACTTCGACCTTTGTCTCAGCACGGCGGAAACCTTTCGTTAACCATCATCAGCGACAATTAAGGGATGTTAAGGGGACGCCGCCCATGACCTGGCCAACCATCGGCAGCCGCGCGACGCGAGACGCCAACGGCGTGCGCGACGCGATCGGGCGCGCAGCCCAGCGCGTCGGCGTCGACTTCACCTATCTGCTCAACCAGGCGAAATCGGAAAGCGGCCTCAATCCGCAGGCCAAGGCGCAGTCGAGCTCGGCCGGCGGCCTGTTCCAGTTCATCGACCAGAGCTGGCTGGGTGCGGTAAAAACCTATGGCGCCAGACATGGTCTCGGCTGGGCCGCCGACGCGATCCGCCGCCGGTCCGACGGCAGCTGGGCGGTCGATTCCGACATGCGCCAGCAGGTCATGGGCCTGAAGAACGACCCCGAAGCCTCCTCGCTGATGGCAGCGGAGTTCGCCAGCGACAATGCGCAGGGGCTGGAAAATGCCCTCGGCCGCCAGCCCCGCTCCGCCGATCTCTATTTCGCGCATTTCCTGGGTCTCGAAGGCGCGACGCGCTTCCTCAAGGCCGCCGATGCGCAGCCCGGCGCGTCCGCCGCCGCGCTGTTCCCGCGCGAGGCGCGCGCGAACCGCTCGATCTTCTACGATACGGGCGGGCAAGCAAGGTCGCTGTCCGAAGTCTATGCCCTGATGGCACGGAAGATCGATGACCAGGGCAGGCCTCTGACCACCGACCCGACGGGACCAGGCTCGGCAGAAGCGCTCCGCCTCGCTTATGCGAGCGAGGTTTTCGAAGGCGATGGCAAGACGACACCTGCCACCGACACCGCCGAACTGCTGGCGATGCTGGAACAGGGGCAGCGGGTCAATCTGCTCAAGCCGAACCCGTCCAATGCCCGGCTCGCCTATCTCATGCTCGCCTCCGGCGGCGACGCGACCATTTACGACAGCAGCCGGGACGCCTGACGCTCAAACGCGCCAGCGCATCCCCCGACCATCAGTGCGGTGCCTTCGCTGCCAGCTGCGCTTTCGCGGCTGCGGGCATCGCCGTCGGATCATCGGCTCCGCTGGTCGCCATCAGATCGACCGGTCCTTGGGTGGCCGGCGCATCGCCAAAGCCTGGCTGCATGTCCGACCACGCCAGCGTGATCGACATGCGGCGGTTGCGCGGGTCGTACGGATCCTCAGCGGTATAGGGCTCACGATCGGCCACGCCCTCGATCCGCAGGAAGCGGCTGTCCGCCACGCCGAAACCGGACAGCGCCTTGCGCGTCGCCTCGGCTCGCGCCGCCGACAGCGTCCAGTTGTTGACCGTGCGGCCCTTGGAATAGGGCATGGCATCGGTGTGCCCGCGCACGATCACCGAATTGTCGGCGAAGTTGGTCACCTCGGCGACCTGGCGCATCAGATCGAGCGCTTTGGCGGAGAGCTGGTCGGTACCCGATTTGAACATCGCGAAGTCGGCCTGGTCGACCAGGTCGATGCGAAGGCCCTCGCGGGTCTCGACCATCCTTACGCTCTTCGCCAACTGCCCCATGCCGGGGGTCTTCGCCATCTTCTGCTCGAGCGCTTGCTTTAGCTTCTCGAACGCGGCCCGATCACGCGACCGGATCGACGAGCCGCCTTCCGATTCGCCACCGGTTGCATCCTTGGGAATGGTGATCGACTTCGACCCGGTCTGCGCCGCGCGGTGCGGATAATTGTCGCGGTCGACGATCGACTCGCCACCGAACAGCCCGTTGGCGCCAGCGCTCTTTTCCTTGAGCTGGACCAGCGTCGGGGTGAAATAGTCGGCGATGCCCTTGCGCTGCTTCTCGGTCGTGGCGCCGAGGATCCACATCAGCAGGAAGAAGGCCATCATCGCCGTCACGAAGTCGGCATAAGCCACCTTCCACGCGCCGCCATGGTGCCCACCATGACCTTCGGCGATGATCTTCTTGATGATGATCGGTCTGGGTTCGGGCTCGTTCTTGCCACGCTTCGAGGGCGACTGGGCCATGGATCGCTATATCCCTGTGTCGGACCGGATCAGCGGCCGCGCATGCCGTCGAACACGTCGGCGAAGGCCGGCTGGTTCTCGTGCGAGATGCCCGAGCGGGCAGCCTCGATCACCAGCGGCAGCGGGTGGCCGTGGAGCGAAGCGATGATGATCTGCTTGACCACCCCGTAGATGGCGGCGTCGGCCTCGATCACCTGGCGACACCGGCCGGCGAAGGGCGCGACGATACCGTAAGCGAGCAGAATTCCGAGGAAAGTACCGACGAGCGCCGAACCGATCATGGCGCCAAGAATGGCTGGCGGCTGGTCGATCGAGCCCATCGTCTTCACCACGCCGAGAACCGCCGCGACGATGCCCAGCGCCGGCAGCGAGTCCGCCAGGTTCTGCATCATGTCGGCGGGCTTGATCGCATCGTGGTGGTGGGTCTTGAGCGCATTGTCCATCACGTCCTCGACCGCCATCGGATCGAGCGTGCCCGACGAGATCACCACCAGCCGCAGCGTGTCGGTGATCATGTGGATCAACGTGCCGTCCTTCAGCAGCTTGGGATATTCGGCGAACAGGGTCGACGCCTTCGGATCCTCGATATGCGGTTCCAGCGCGACCGGTCCCTCGGTGCGGAGCTTCTTCATCAGCGTGGAGACGAGGAAGATGACGTCGAGATAGTCCTTCTTGGCGTAGGTCGGCCCCTTGAACACCTTGCCGAAGCCACCGCCGAAGGCCTTGAGTTCCTTCATCGAGTTACCGGCGATGATCGCGCCGACGGCGGCGCCGCCGATGATGAGCATTTCGTGCGGGATCGCGTGCATGACGGGTCCCAGGTCGCCCCCGGTGATGGCGAAGCCACCGAACACCATGGCCATGAGGACAACGAGACCAATACCTGCGAACATGCGCGATCACTCCCACGCGAAACCATCGAAATGCGGCGCGCTCAGGCACCTGCTCCCTCGATCATCGTTAACGGCCGGCTAAGCGTCTTATTTACCGTCCACGGCCGTAAAATTAGCGGAGATAGTCGAACAAAGTGTTACTGTTGACCTTGGCAAAGGCCATCTGTGCCGCCTGCAGGCTCAGCGTTCGGGCATTCAGCTTCATCACCGTTGCGGCGACGTCAGTATCCTCGAGCGAGCTGCGCTCCTCGGCCAGCTGCGTCGCGGCCGCCTCGACCGTGTCCGCCGCCGTATCGAGCTGCGCCATGCGCACGCCCTGCGCCGCGCGCTGGTTGGTCACATGGCTGATCGCCGTGTCGATGTTGGCGAGGCTCGCATCGGACAGCGTCCGGCGCGCGGCCACATCGTCGGTGGATATTGCGTCGATCGCAGCCCCGATCGCCCAGTCGAGCGACGCGGTTCCCTGCGTGTAGACCAGGCCGTCGAACATGGTCGAGCGCTGGGTCGTTGCCGGCAGGCGCTGCGTGGCCGAGGTCGACACCAGCAGCGGTGCGTCGACGGGAAACAGCGCCTGGCCGGTCGCTGTCGTCTCGATCTGCAGGTTGTTCAGCTGCGTGCGCAGCGAACTCATTTCCTGCACCATCGCCTGCCGGTCGATAGAGGACACCGATTCGCTGGCGCCCGCCAGGGTCAGCTCCTTCACCCGGTTGAAAATGTCGTAGGCCGTGCCCATCGCGGTATCGACTTGGGCAGCTACGGACTTTGCGGTCTGGATATTGCGCGACCAGACGTTCTGGTCGGCCTGCGCGCGCCGGATTTCGGCGATGCGGGCGGCTGCGATCGGATCGTCGGAAGGCTTGTCGATCCGCTTGCCGGACGAAATGGCGGCCTGGGCCTTGGCGATTTCCTCGCCAAGCTGAGACTGCCGGTTGATCTCGACCTGTGCGCGATAGCGTGTTGCGGTGATCACGGATGTCTTCCCTTAAAACAGACCCAGAATGTCCTGCAGCATTTCCTTCGCGACCTGGATGATCCGCGCGGAACCGCTATAGGCTTGTTGATATCGCAGCAGCTGCGCCGCCTCGACGTCGAGATCGATGCCGGTGATCTCGTCCAGAGACTGCATCGCACCGTCCCGGTAATTGGACGCAGCAGTCTTCTCGGCATTGGCGGAAGACACGCTCTGCGAATGGATCGAGACCAGCAGCGACCATTTCGCCTCGGGGCCGGACGAACTGCGGGTGGTCTTCAGGTCGAGCGCATTGCCGTTTGCGACGCCCGATGTGGACGCTGCGGCGATCTTGGACAGGTCGCTGACGACGACGCTCAGATCCGCAGCGGTCGTACCGCTGAGGAGCGCCGCACCGGCATCGCCATTGCGGTCGATGCCCGCCTCGTTCCACGTGTTGAGCGTGTCGGCGAAGCTGGCGGCGATGGCATCCAGAGCTTCGCGCCGCGACGCGATCGCACCGGCGGCCTCCACGAGACCGCTGAGCGCACCCGACTGCGCAGTGATGCTGACCTGCGTCTGGAGCCCCGAGGCCACCAGCGACAAGCGACCGTCGCTCGCCCGGACGACGCCCACGAGACCGGGATAGGGCTCGCTCGAATCGACCAGCTTGATGACGCTGTTGCCGAGCAGCCGGACATCGGCGCGACCGTCATCCTCGAAGCGGACCTCGACGCCGATCGCATCGGAAATGCCCTTGAGCGTGGCGTCGCGCTGGTCGAGCAGCAATGCCTGGCCGGCCGAACCTGGCGAGGCGCGCAACAAGCCGACGTTGATCTTCACCAGATTGGCGAGGTCTGAATTGAGCTTGCTGACAGACGAATCCGCAACCGAACCCAGTCCATCCGACACCGCCTTGAGCGAGCCTGCCGTGTTGTTGAACTGGTTGCTCACCTCGGTGAGCGCGGTCAGCATCGTGCGACGATTGGTGTCGCTAGACACATCGGTGCTCAGCTCTTCCGCTGCGGTAAACACCGACGCCATCTTGACCCCCAGACCGACCTGGGAGTCGTCGAGAGCCCCTTCCGCCGTGTTGAGCCAGCTCGCCCTGGCCTCGGCCTTGGCGGCCTCCGAATTGGCAAAGCGCGCATAGGAACTGCGATAATTGTCGTAGACGCGCTGGACGGCGGCCACGCTCACCCCGCCGAACACGGCCGAGGAGCGATATTGATAGTTGTTCGACGTCGCCACGGCGGACTCGCCCAGCCGGACGGTCCGGCGGGTATAGCCCTCGGTCTCAGCGTTGGAGACGTTTTCGCCAACCGTCGATAGCGCCGCCCGATAGGCGACGATGCCCGAGCGGCCAATGGCGAGGAGATCGCTCACTCAGCCCCTCCCGGCGAGGATGTCGAGAAGCCGGCCTTCGACGATGGCGCGCTGCCCGTCGCCACGGTTGTCGCACCGTCGGAGTCAGCCGACGGTGCCTTTTTCGACACGCGGGCCTCGAACTGCTTCACCAGCATCTCGGCGATACCGAGCGCGCCCTTGTCGGCGAGATCGGTGGCGAAGTTCGAGTCCTGCATCTCGCGGAACTGGTCGGTCGCTTCGCTACCGAACAGATCATCCTCGTTGAGTTTCGCTTCGCGCATCGACTTGAGCATCTGGCGCGTGAAGATCGCCTCGAACTGCTTCGAAGCGGCCTTCAGCTTGTCGAGTTCGCTCGCCTTGGTGTCGCTGAGCGCGCCGGTGCGGATGGAAACGCCGTCGATCATAGGACCACGAGCTCCGCCTTCATCGCGCCCGCCTGCTTGAGCGCTTCCAATATCGCGACCAGATCGGCCGGCGACGCGCCGATCGCGTTGACGGCCTTGACGATGTCGGCAAGCGACGCGCCAGGCTGGAACTCGAACATCGGGCGCGCTTCTTCCTGAACATTGATCGCGCTCGACTGCTGGACGGCGGTCTCGCCCTTGGAGAAGGGAGCCGGCTGGACAACCTGCGGCTTCTCGTCGACCTGGACGGTCATCTTACCATGGGTGACCGCAACCGGCGCGATGCGGACCGCCCCGTTTATGACGACAGTACCGGTGCGGGCATTGACCACGACGCGGGCTGGCGCATCGGCCGTGTCGACCTCCAGATTTTCGATCCTGCTCATCAGCGCGGTGCGAAGCTCGGCACCGGGCGCGGCATCGATGGTGATGGTGGTGGCGTCGATCGACCGGGCGACCGGCTGTCCGATGGCGCTATTGATTCGCGCGGCAACCCGCTGCGAGGTGGTCAGGTCACCCTCGGCCAGATCGAACCGCAGCTGGGGCGAGGTCGCGAAGCCGGCGTCGACGCTGCGCTCCACCGTTGCACCGCCTGGGATGCGGCCGGCCGTGGGAACGTTGATCGTCAGCTTGGATCCGTCTGCCGCATCGATACCGAGGCCGCCAACAGCGAGATTGCCCTGCGCCATCGCGTAGATCTGTCCGTCGGCACCCATCAGCGGGGCCATGATCAGCGTACCGCCGCGCAGCGACTTGGCCTTGCCAAGGGCGGAAATGGTCACGTCGAGCCGCTGGCCGGGCTTGGCGAAGGCCGGAAGTTCGGCGGTCAGCATGACGGCTGCTGCGTTCTTCAGCGCGGGATTGACGCCGGCCGGCAGCTGCAGGCCGAAGCGCGATGCGACGCCCTTCATGCCCAGCGTCGCATAATCGAGGCTGTCGTCACCCGTCCCGGCAAGGCCGACGACGATGCCGTAGCCGGTCAGCTGGTTGGCTCGCAGCCCGGCGAAAGCGCCGATGTCCTTGATCCGCTCCGCCTGCGCGGGAAGCGACGGCACGAGTCCGGCGATGCAGAGCAGGGCAGTGAGCAGAAAGCGGAACATTAACGGCAGATCCTCAAAATTCTTAAGTCAGAATGGACTCAACATGGAAAAGAAACGGTTAAGCCATCCCTGCCGCGAGCCCCGGGCGATCTCGCCCTTGCCCGAGTAGATGATCTTGGCATCGGCCACGCGGGTCGAGGGGACCCGGTTGTCCGGGCCGATATCGGCGGCGCGAATGAAGCCGACGATCCCGATATTCTCGTCGCCGCGATTGAGCGTGAGAAATTTCTCGCCGCGCACCATCATCGTGCCGTTCGGATAGACCCGCGCGATGGTGACGCTGATCTCGCCGTTCAGCTGGTTGGACTGGGCGGCGTTGCCCCTGCCGGCGAAGGTGCCGCCGCCGCTGATGGCGGCATCGGTCGCACCGAACAACGAAAGCGGCCCGGTCGTCGGCGGCGTGATCCCGACCTCGCCCGACCGGTCGGTCGACGCGCTGTTCGATTTCACCGCCTGCGTCCGTTCGACGAGCGTGATCGTGACGATGTCGCCGACCATCGCCGCGCGGGCGCCATTGGTCAGCGCCGAATAGCCATTCGCCGCCTGGAAAATGGCGCCGTTCGCCTCGGGCGGGCGCGGCTCGACCGCGAAGCTCGGCATATAGTCCGGATCGCGGAACTTCTGCTTCGCCTCTGCGCGATCGAACGCGATACCGCCGATCAGCATCGCGACCATGGCGAGGGTTCCGATCGCCTTCATGTCGCTATCAGAGGTTCTGGTTGACATTTTGCAGCATTTGGTCGGTCGACTGGATCATCTTGCTGTTCACTTCATAGGCACGCTGCGTCTCGATCATGTCGACCAGTTCCTGGACGATATTGACGTTCGAGGATTCGAGCGCGCCCTGCCGGACGCTGCCGCGCCCGTCGATCGCGCCGGGGCCGACCTGCGGCTGCCCCGATGCGGAGGTTTCGGTCAGGACGTTGTTGCCCTCGGCTTGAAGTCCGGCGGGATTTGTAAAGCGGGCGATCTCGATCGTGCCCACCTGCGATGCCTCGGTCTGGCCCTGCAGCGTCACGCTGACCGCGCCATTGGCCGCGATCGTGATGTTGGCGGCGCCATCGGGGATCTGGATCTGCGGCAGGACCTGATAGCCGTCGCTGTTCACCATGGTCCCCTCGGACGACAGGTGGAAGCTGCCATCGCGCGTGTAGCCGATGCGACCGTCGGGCAACTGGATCTGGAAGAAGCCGGAACCTTCGACCGCGAGGTCGAGAGCATTGTCGGTCGTCTGCAGCGATCCCTGCGTTTCGATCTTGGCGGTGCCGTTGATCTGCACGCCCGAGCCGAGATTGGTGCCGGTCGCGAAGCGGGTCGATTCCGACGAGGCGGCGCCGGGCGCGGTCATCGCCTGATAGGCGAGCGTTTCGAAGCTGGCCCGGTCGCGCTTGAAGCCGGTGGTGTTCACGTTCGCCAGATTGTTGGCGATCACCTGCATCCGCATATTCTGGGCATCGAGGCCCGTGCGGGCGACGTGCAATGCTGCGTTGGTCATCGTGACTTCTCCGTTCTAGTTCAGTCGAAGCGCATCAGTTCGCTGGACGACTTGTCGATGTCCTGCGCTGCGCTCATCATCTTCACCTGCATGTCCCAGCCGCGGCTGGCCTCGATCATGTCGATCAGGGTCGAGGACACATTGACATTCGATCCTTCCAGCGCGCCCTGTCGGACCTTCGCGTCGGGATCGGAGGGAAGCGTCCCCCCGTTGCGCGGGCGAAACAGCCCATCGAGGCCCTTCACGACCTGCATGCCGCTGGTCCCGGCCAGCTTGAGCCGGTCCACCGTCTGCACCTGAGACGGATCGCCCCCCTGGGGCACGATCGAGATCGTACCGTCGGCCGCGATCGTCAGCTTGTCGAAAGGCGGCAGGGTGATGGGACCGGCATCACCGAGCACCGGCAAGCCATCGCCGGTCGTCAACAGCCCGCTGTCGCTCAGTTGCAGATCGCCGCGACGCGTATAGGCCTCGTCGCCCTCGCGGCTCTGCACCGCCAGCAACGCGTCCTTGGTATCGAGCGCAACATCGAGCATCCGCCCGGTCTCGCTGATGGTACCCGCCGTCATGTCGGCCGAGTTCACCTCGCCGGAATTGGCGACGCGGCTGTCGAACCCGTCCCCCTTCACCCACAGCGCGGCGCTCGAGCTCATTTCCGCACGGAAACCCGCCGTGTTTGCGTTGGCGAGGTTGTTGGCGGTCGTCGTCTGACGCGCCATCGCCGAACGCATCGCCGACAATGAGCTGTAGATCAGCTTGTCCATAGCGGGGCTCCGTCAACCGGTCTCAGGATCAGGCGCGCAGGTTCACGATGGTCTGGGTCATCGTGTTTGCGGCCTCAATCGCTTTGGCGTTGGCCGAGAAGTTGCGCTGCGCCTGGATCAGCGCGACCAGTTCCTCGGTGATGTCGACATTGGCCTGCTCGAGTGCGCCCGACTGGATCAGACCGGTGCCGTTGGCGTTCGCTTCGCTGATCATCGGTTCGCCCGAGATACCGGTCGAACCCCATTTGCTGTCGCCGAGCTGACGCAACCCTTCCGGGTTGGAGAAGGTCGCGAGGATGATCTTGCCCAGCGCCTGGCTGTCGCCGTTCGAGAAGGTCGCGACGACCAGGCCCTGTGCGTCGACCGAGACGTTGTCGAGCTGGCCGGCCGCATAGCCGTCCTGGGTAAAGCTCGTCAGCGTGAACGGCGCCGAGGCCTGGCGGGTGTTCGAGCCATAGGTCAGCGCGAAGCCGATCGGGCCGGTGGCGCCCGACGGACTGACCTGGTTGGTGGTCAGCGTTCCGGGCGATGCGCCGTTGATCGTGCTCAGCGTACCGAAGCTGTCGAATACGAGCGTGGCAGGGGTCGCAGGCGTGCTCACCGCGGAATCCATGCTGATCTCCTGGTCGCCGATGAAGGTGCGTGCGGTCCAGGTCGTCGTGGTCGTCGTCGCGTTGGGGACGTTCTCGCGGATATAATAGGTGGTCATCGGGAAGGAGGTTCCCGACGCGTCATAGACGGTCGTCGTCGTCGACTGGTTGTAGCTGTTCGCGTCGAACCGGTCGAAGGCATAGGGATTCTGCGTCGTGTAGACCGAGCGGTTCGAGGGCACGTCGGCATCCGCCGGGAAGGTGATCGAGAGATCGACCGTCTGGGTCGCGCTGGACGTGCCCGAGGTCAGCGGCAGCTGCAGCGACCGGGTCGAGCTGAGGCCGGTCGCGGTCAGGGTACCACGCGAGTCGGTCGGCAGGACCTGCAGATAGGCGCCCGAACTGTCGACCACATAGCGCTGGGAGTCGACGCGGAAGGAGCCATTGCGCGTGTAGGAGACCTGCGAGTTCGACGTCGTCGAGCGGGTCACGAAGAAGCCCTGGCCCGAGATTGCGAGGTCGAGCGATCGCTCCGAGTTCTCGAAGCCGCCCTGGGTGAACTGCTGGGCGATGCCGCGCAGACGCGTACCCTGGCCGGCCGTGGTCGAGCTTTGCAGCGGCGCGGAGGAGACGATGTCGCCGAACTCGGCCGCGCTTTTCTTGAAGCCGGTGGTGCCGACATTGGCGACGTTGTTGGAGATGACCGCGAGTTCGGTCTGCGAAGCCTTGAGGCCGGAAAGAGCGGTATAGAAGGACATGGTCTAGAGAGCTCCGTTACCGAAAATCAGGAAATCTGAAGGGCCGCCGCCGGATCGATCGATCCGAGCGGGGTGACGAGCTTGGTCGTGCCGCTCGCCGGCGAGCGGACGCCGGAGACGGTCGTCCAGCTGCTGGTCGACGAGGCCAGCTGCTGCGCGGAAGTATCCTTGGCGTTGACCGAGATGGTGAGCGGGCCTTCGACGGCCTTGCCCTCGGCATCCTTGCCATCCCAGTAGAAGGGGATATCGCCCGCCTTCACGTCGGTCGCACTGCCGTTGTAGACGACCTTGCCGGTCGCATCGACCAGGCTGATGTCGACACGCGACGCATCCTTCTCGATCGTCACATTGCCGGCATAGGCACCGTCGGACAGGGCGGTGGCGGACTTGGATTCGACCAGCACGGCCTTGCCGATCCAGCTCGCGGCGTCCCCGACGCGCGAGGACGAGAGCGTCTCGGCGATCCCCTTCAACGACTGGTTCATCTCGGCGATGCCGGTCGTCGACGAGAATTGCGCCATCTGCGCGACCATCTGGGTGTTGTCGACCGGGTTGAACGGATCCTGCGTCTGCATCTGCGTGGTCAGCAGCTTCAGGAATGACGCCTGATCGAGCGTCCCGTTCGACTTCTTGGTCGTGGTCGTCGAGGACGAGCCCGTATTGCCGAGACTGTCGAGATAAGAGCTTCCGGTGGATATCGTCATTTGCCAAGCCTCAGTGTGTCGAGGGTGAGCGTCTTTGCGGTCTGCATGACCTGGACGTTGTTCTGGTACTGGCGTGCGGTCTCCATCATCTCGACCAGCTCCTGCGCCTGATCGACGCCCGCCTCCCAGACATTGCCGTCCTTGTCGGCCTTGGGATGGTTCGGATCGTAGCGCTTGATCGGTTCGATGTTGGAGGCGACGACCTGATCGACCTTGACGGTCGCCACGCCCGGCGCGTCAGTGACCGACGAGAAGACCGGCTTGATCGCGCGGAAGGCCTCGGCCTTGCTGCTCGCAACCGAACCTGCATTGGCGAGGTTCGAGGCCGAGGTGTTGAGGCGCACCATCTGCGCCGACATGGCGCGGCCGGCGATGTCGAAGACGGAGAGATTCCCGGCCATCGTCACTCGCCCTTCAGCGCTTGCATGATGGTGCCGACTCGGCCTTCGAGGAAGGACAGCGTCGCCTTGTAGTGCAATGCGTTCTCGGCGAACTGGTTCTGCTCGGTGGACAGTTCGACCGTGTTGCCGTCGAGCGAGGTTTCCAGCGGAACCCGGTAGCCCAGATTGCGGTCGGCCGCCTGACTGGCGGAAAGGCCTCCGGTCGCGTCCGAAAGCGCCTTCTGAAAGTCGATGTCGCGCGCCTTGTAGTTCGGCGTGGCGGCGTTCGCGATGTTCGAGGCGAGCAGCGACAGGCGCTGCGACCGCAGTTCCAGTGCCTTCCCGTGTATCCCGAAGAGCGGATCAGCCATTTTTCGCTCTACCTTCTAAAAGTGCTGGCTATCCGGTCGTTAACCCTCATGGGATTTGTTCGCGGATGCCTTCGGTACCGCCGATGCAACTGCCGTGCCAAACGTGGTTAACGGGCTCTTCAACCCGATTTCACCTCGCAAATGGTTGCGGAGCGGCAGCGGCTTGCCGGCGGCGGCAATTTCTTGCCGGTCCCCCTTGCCGCTCGCGTTAGCCATATCCGGCAACGCTCTGTTGACCGGACGGGAAGATAAGGGGGACATGATGATCGCGCTCGAAGACATTGCCCGATACATCGACCCGGTCGCCCTTTTGATCGTGATCGGAGGCACTCTCCTCGTCACGATCTTCCGGTCTCCACTCCGCGACATCGGCGCAGCATTTCGGGCGCTCGCGCTGATCGGGCGCGCCGACCCAGCCGCCGACGCCTCGGCCGCTAGGGTCTGCGTCAGCCGCATCCGCGAACTGGCCGAATTGCGCAGCCTGTCCTGCGTCGATCGGGTCGAGACCGCGCAGCGTTTCCTGCTGCGGGCAGCCCGAACCCTGTCCGACGCCCGGAGCGCTGCCGACTTCGCACGCTGGGCCGAAACCGAAATCGAGGCGCGCCGGCAGCGCCATCAGGCCGGCATCTCGGTCTGGCGGGGCATGGCGGAGGCGGCTCCAGCGATGGGCATGATCGGGACCATCATCGGCCTCGTCCAGATGTTCGCGCGGATGGACGATCCGGCGCAGCTCGGTCCTGCGATGGCGATCGCCATGCTCACGACCCTCTATGGCGTCATCCTCTCGTCGGGGATCGCGGCGCCCGTCGCAGGACGGCTGGAGAGCCTTTCCGAAGCCGAACTGGCCTGGCAGGCAAGCGCCTGTCGCCAGCTCGAGCACATCGCGCGCGATGAGCTGGACCGTGCGCCACCGCCTGCCCCCGCCGCGCGCCCGCGCCTGCGGACCGTTCCATGAAGCGGGAGATCTCTCAGCGCTGGGTGCTGAGCTTCGCCGACCTCGCGCTTCTCCTCCTGTCCTTTTTCGTCCTGATGCAGGCGCAGGTCGCGGACCGCATCAAATTGGCCACCGGACTGCGCGAAGCCTTTGGCGGCGGACCGTCGACAGGCGCCCAACATCATGATCTGGGCACGACGCTCGTTGCGGGCGCGCTGTTCGAACCCGGCGAAGCCGTTTTCCGCGCGGGTCAGATCGATCGACTCCGCCGCATCGGTGCCGACGCCGCGCGCGCGGGCAAGCGGGTACTGGTGGCAAGCGAGGGCCGCGACGGCGCCAATGCGCGTCTGGACGCCTGGGAGTTGTCGGCCGCGCGAACCACGGCGGTTGCGCGTGCAATACGGGGCGGCGGCCTGTCCGACGCGATGATCGATATCGCCATCCCCCCGACCCGCCAGGATGACCCCGCTCGCGGCCAACGCATTGCCGTTCGCCTGCGGCCCGGCCGGGACTGAGCGAAAGCACGGCGGCCAAAGACAAATGCGGCGTTAACCAAATCTTTGCGATCGCCGCTCTATCGTCGCGCCATGAACCGGAAAACCACCGCTTCCCGCTCGCTGCACCGCCTGGCCCTGGCCTTGGCCTGCGCCGTTGCATCTGCCGCAGCCGGAGCGCAGACCGCATTGCCGCCTGCGCAGAATCTCGACACGCTCGAGCGGATGGTTGTCGCGGCACTCGGCGCCGACGTCGGCCAGGTCGGTGGTCCGCTGGCTCCTCTCGACCGGCGGATGCGGCTCGCCGACTGCGGTGCGGCCGTTCAGATCGATCCGCCGAGCATCGGCGCAGTCACCGTCCGCTGCCCGGCATTGGGCTGGCGGCTGCGCGTTCCTCTCGCCCGCTCGGTGACGGCCGTCGCGCCTCGGGCCGGTGCGCAGACCGCCCAGACCGCATCGCTCCCGTCCAGCGCCGTCCGGCGCGGAGATCCCGTCAAGCTGCTCGCGGTCGGTGAGAGCTATTCGATCAGCATCGACGCCACGGCAATGGAAGACGCCGATATCGGTGGCAGGGTAAGGGTTTCGACGGCAGCCAAGGGATCGACCTTGTTCGCCGAGGTGATCGACGTCGGTCGCGTTCGCTTGCTCGGATTTAAATAATTTGGAAACCTGTCGTTATACTGGACAGAGGTGAAATCCCGGGCATCGCGCCCTGAGTGAAAGGACAAGTCATGATCAATGGGGTAGGACCGGCCAGCCCGACCCGCATCGGTCAGGTCAAGGACGACAAGGTCGCATCGGTATCGCCGACGCAGCCGACGGCTCCTGTCGCCAGCACGCCGGACATGGCGCCATCGCTGGTGAAGGCGCTTGCGGAAGCCGGCCCGCCGATCAACAGCGAGAAGATCCAGGCTATTCGTCAGGCTATCGCCAACGGGCAATATCCGATCGACGCGAAAGCCATCGCTGCCAAGATGATCGCGCTCGACCTGCCCAAAGGCGTGGCGTGAGCCAAGCCCTCGTCGATGCTCTTGCC
>JAIYAJ010000535.1 GCA_027489105.1 Zymomonas sp.
GACCATCGAGGGTGCAGCCGAGGCACGGGCCGGGCTGCGGACGATCGGGCTGGGCTCGCTCGCCTCGGTCGGCTTTGCTTTGCTGGGCGCGACCAGGCTGGTTGCGGCCGAAGCGTCGACCTGGTTCCGCATCGGCGGCACGTCTGCCGCCACCGGCATCTCCGCTTCCCTGTCCTTCGCGCTGCTCGGCGCCGGCCATCTGGTAGGCCTGTCGGTCGGGCTTGCCATGGGGCTCGGGCTGCTGATCGCTTTCGGTGTCGCCACCCCGATCTTGTCGGCAATCGCCGCCGCGCCGGGCCCTGCCGAAGACGCCGCGCTGGCGGTGTTCGGCGGACAGGTGCGCTTTTTTGGCGCCGGGGTGATCGCTGCCGCTTCGATCTGGACGCTCGGCAAGCTCGCCCGCCCGCTGTGGCAGGGCATGGCCGACGCGGTTGCCGCCTCGCGCCGCCGCAAGGCCGAAGGCGCGCTGCTGCCGATCGAAGAGCGCGACATGCCGGTCGGCTGGCTCGCCATCATCGTTGCGCTGGTGGCGCTGCCGATCCTCGCGCTGCTGTGGCATTTTCTGCGCAGTGGCCCGCTCGCCGGCATGGCGCTGCCTTTGTCCTTCGCTTTCTACATCTATGTCCTGCTGATGGGCGGCTTCGTCGCGGCCGTGTGCGGCTATATGGCCGGGCTGATCGGCTCGTCGAACAGCCCGGTGTCGGGGCTCGCCATTCTCGCGGTGCTGGGCTCGGCGCTGCTGCTGGCGGTGGCGGTGCGGCCGCTGGCGGGGGCTGATGCGGGTCCGCAGCTGGTCGCCTTCGCGTTGTTCGTGACCGCCCTCGTGCTCGCCTGCGCGGTGATCGCCAATGACAATCTTCAGGATCTCAAGACCGGCCAGCTGATTGGTGCCACGCCCTGGAAGCAGCAGGTTGCCCTCATGATCGGCACGCTCGCCGGCTCGGCGGTGATCCCGCCGATCCTCGACCTGCTCAACCGCGCCTATGGTTTCGCGCCGCTGCCGGGCACGGGGTTGCCAAGCCCCGCCTCACCGCTGCCCGCCCCGCAGGCAACGCTGATCGCGGGGCTCGCGCGGGGCATATTGGGCGAAGGGCTCGACTGGAACATGATCTTCCTCGGCGCGGGCGCAGGTCTCGTGCTGGTTGCGCTGGATGCGCTGCTCGGCCGGCGCGGGTTGCTGCGCCTGCCGCCGCTGGCGGTGGGCATCGGCATCTATCTGCCGATGTCGGCGACATTGCCGGTGGTGATCGGTGCAGTGATCGGCCATCTTTACGACCGGCGCCATCGCGAGGGCGCCGCGCAGCGGCTGGGCGTGCTGCTCGCGTCGGGCTTCATCGTCGGCGAAAGCCTGTTCGGCGTGCTGCTGGCCGGTCTGATCGTCGCGACCGGTAGCGGCGAACCGCTGGCGCTGGTGGGCGGCGGGTATCCGGGCGTCGCCATGGCGGGGGGGACGCTGCTGGTCGTGCTGCTGCTGGCGCTGCTCTACCGGGCAACGGCCCGCACCGCCGCGCGCATCGGCGGCTGAGCCGGGCTTCTCCGATCAGGCCGTGTCGCGCGCCTCGCGCAGCTGCGCCAGGATCGCGGCGGGATCGGCCCCGGCCTCGCGCATCGATGCCAGCGAGGGTGATCCCGCGCGCTTGGCGAGGCGATTGCCGTCCGCGTCGGTCAGCAGGCCATGATGATGATAATGCGGTGTCGGCAGCCCGAGCAGCGCCTGGAGCAGGCGGTGGACATGCGTCGCCTCGAACAGGTCGCGGCCGCGCACCACGTCGCTGATCTCCTGCGCCGCATCGTCGACCGTGACCGCGAGATGATAGCTGGTCGGGGCATCCTTGCGCGCGAGGACGACGTCGCCATGGATGTCGGGCCGGGCGGTCACGCTGCCGGCTTGCTCATCGTGCCACTGAAGCGGCCCCGCCAGCGCGGCGGCGCGCATGCAGTCGAGCCGCCAGGCATGGGCCTCGCCCGCGGCGATCCGGGCGGCGCGCTCGCCGGCCGACAGCGTGCGGCAGAGCCCCGGATAGAGCGGGCCATCGGGGCAGTGCGGCGCGCTGGCGCTGGCGGCGATCTCGGCGGCGATCCGCGCGCGGGTGCAGAAACAGGGATAGACGAGGTCCATCGCCTTCAGCCGGTCGAGCGCGGCGGCGTAGAGCGGCAGGCGTGCCGACTGGAACAGGGGTGGCCCGTCCCAGTCAAGGCCCAGCCAGCGCAGATCCCCGATGATGCCCGCGACATGCTCGGGCCGGCAGCGGCCCGGATCGATATCCTCGATCCTCAACAGGAAGCGCCCATCGGCGGCGCGGGCAAGGTCGTGGGCACGCATCGCCGAATAGGCATGACCCAGATGCAGACGCCCTGTCGGGCTCGGCGCGAATCGGGAAATCAGCGGCCCGTGCATTCGGACTCTTGACGAGGAGTCAACGGAAATGCTGTCATGCCCATGTCACGCTTTCCGGCGAAAGAGTGGCCACAGAGGACGCGGCCGGTTCGGCCATAGGCGTTCCGGTGTGCGAACGGAAGGTCGAGGGCGAAGCGACCGGTTCTCCACTTTGCGGGAGGCCTGGTTCGACCATGTACCACTCCGATCTTATGCGCCATCCGGACAGTTGCCCGGCGCTCGTCCTCAATGCCGACTATACCCCTCTCAGCTATTATCCGCTGTCGCTGTGGAACTGGCAGACGGCGATAAAGGCGGTTTTCCTCGAACGGGTCGACATCGTCTCCCAATATGACCGCGAGGTGCGCAGCCCGAATTTTGCGATGAAGCTGCCCTCGGTCATCGCGCTGCGCCAATATGTGCGCCAGTCGGAGCACCCGGCGTTCACCCGGTTTAACCTGTTCCTGCGCGACCGCTTTTCCTGCCAATATTGCGGCGCCACGACCGACCTGACCTTCGATCATGTCATCCCGCGCGCCCAGGGCGGCCGCACGACCTGGGAGAATGTCTCCACCGCCTGCGCGCCGTGCAATCTGCGCAAGGGCGGACGCACCCCGCGCCAGGCGGGCATGCGCCTGTTCGAAACGCCGCGCCGGCCGACCAGCTGGGAATTGCAGGAAAATGGGCGCAGCTTCCCGCCCCATTATCTGCACCAGAGCTGGCGCGACTGGCTCTATTGGGACATCGAGCTGGACGCCTGACTCCGCTGGCCAGATTGGCCGTTGCTCGTCCGGGGCGACCTCAGTAATACCCCTTAGGCGATCGCGATCGATTGCGACCAATGGCGGGGGCCGTTGGCATCGGCGCGGCGGGGGAGGTCTATGTTTTCTTCGGAGGTGGTGGTCCGTGAAGGTCGATGCCGCAGGACGGCGCCCCGGCATGCCGCAGCTTTCGAAACGCAAATCCGTCTGAGAAGCGCCAGCCGCGCCCCCTGCCGCATCATCGATATTTCCTCGGGCGGTGCCCGGCTGCGCCTCTATCAGGACCTCGAACCCGAAACCTCCATTGGCCTTTCGCTGCCGGGATGCGGGCTCGTAGACGCACACATCGTCTGGGCTAATGGCCGCGAGGCGGGTTGCCGCTTCGATCGCCCCCTCGACGAGGCGACTGTCGCGATGCTGCAGGCGAGCGCCACCGAACGCGGGGCCGGCAGCGCCTGAACGGCACTGCCGGCGCGGTCAGCCGCGCGCCGGCAGTTCGTCCAACATCTGGTGGAGCGCGTCGAGGCAGGCGTGGCCGAGCCGCATCGACCGTTCGGGGGACCAGCCATGCTCGGGATCGGGCAGGTCGTCATTCTCCTTGAACGGCATTTCCAGCGTGGTGGAGACGCAGCCGAAACGCTGGGCGAGCTGGTTGGTCGACATCGCCAGATTGGCCTTGCCCTTGGGGGCGACGCCGTAGCCGTGGCGCGTCTGGAAATCGGGCGTGCAGCGCGCCAGCGTGTCGCGGAACAGATGATAGAGCCGGCCCTGATCCTCGGTCCAGTTCGGTATGCCCTCGAAACCCGCGATGAAGGCGTGCGGGATCGCCTCGTCACCGTGGACGTCCATCGCGAAGTCGACCCCGGTCTGGTCCATGCGCTGGAGCACGCACAGCACTTCGGGGCTGCGCTCGGCGGTCGGCGCGGCCCATTCGCGGTTGAGGTTCACGCCCGCCGCATTGGTGCGCAGATGGCCGCGCCGCGATCCGTCGGGGTTCATATTGGGGACGATGTGGAAGGTGGCGCGGCGGCGCAGGCTGCGCGCGACCGGGTCATGCGGATCGGTCAGCCGCTCGAGTGCGCCCTCCATCCACCATTCGGCCATGGTCTCGCCCGGATGCTGGCGCGCGTAGAGCCACACTGTCTTCGGTCCCTCGCCGAGGGTCAGCAGGTCGATGTCCTGTCCGTCGAGCGTCTCGCCGATCCGCTCGTGGCGGACGCCCGGCCGGCCGGCGATGCGCGCGACCAGGTCATGGTGGCGTTCCATCGAATAGGGCGCGAAATAAGCGAGCCAGACGGCGTCGGCCTCGGGCGTGATGCGGATCGTCAGCGCGCCGTCAATATAGTCGGTATCCACCCGGCGCCACGTCTCGCGGTCCGAAGAGGCGCAGGCGCGATAGTTGGTCCAGCCCTGGGGATAGGCCGCGCCACCGGCATTGCCGATGCGCAGGACCAGCGGAACCCCCTTCGCCCCGGTCAGGCGGAAGTGGAACCACTGGTAGAAGTCGGACAGGTGGTCCTTGTAGATGGCCAGGTCGAAGCGGTTTCCCTCGCGACCGAGGACCGAGATGTTGCCGCTGTCGAAGCGGCTCGAAATGGCGATGCCGTCAAATGCTGTCATTTTACCGTGATAGTCTCGCCCGAACGGCCGGGGAAGTCCCTGAACAGGGCGGAAGCGAGGCGCGAGACGGCGGCTTCGGGCGCCGATTCGGGCGCGCCGTCGCGCGAGATGGTCTCGGCGCGGCCTTCCCAGATGATCGTGCCTTCCGAGCGGCGCTTGATCTGCACCGACAGGCGGGTGGCGACGTCCATCCGCTCCTTCGACTTGCCGATCGGGAAGCTGACCGATCCGCCCAGGCCCACGCCGGTGCCGCCGCCCCAGCCGCCGCCGCTGCCGCCGCCCAGGCCGATCGACATCGACGATCCACTGCGCTGGCCGGTCGGGCGCCAGTTGCGCTCGACGTCGACCACCGCGACCTGTTCGGACCTGGCGATGTCGGGTGCGATGCTGAAATTCTGGCGCTGCAGCTCCGACGCGACGATGCGGGCATAGGTCTGGAACTCCAGATCCTTGGCCAGCGTCGGGTCGCGTGACGTCACCGCGATCTCGCCCGACGCGATCGGCTGGCCCAGATGGAAACGGGTCACGCGGACCTCGGGGGTCTGCGCCGCACAGCCTGCCAGCGCCGCCGCGCAACCGAGCAGGATCGCCTTGGACACAATCGACTTCATACAGAACCTCCCGGCCGATGCTCTCCGGCCATGCTCCGATCTCAACGCCGCAGCGTCGTTTTGGGTGCATCATGAAAACTGGACTGTCCATGAACGATTCGCCGCGACAGGGGATGGAATATGGTCCAGGACGATGGAAACGGGGCCGATTTGCACGATGAGCACGGGCGGCCGGGCAAAACAGACATTGACTCATCGGCGGCCAGACCATAGGGGGACGCCTCGTTTTTCAACATATCAGGTTAGAAAGCAGGCGCGTTCGCCATGAAGATCCGCAATTCGCTCAAGTCCCTCAAGGACCGTCATCGGGATAACCGCGTGATCCGTCGCCGTGGCCGCACCTATGTGATCAACAAGACCAACCGCCGCTTCAAGGCGCGTCAGGGCTGATCACCCCGCTGGTCGAGGGTCGCACGCGCGCCGTCATCTTCGATGTCGGCAATGTGCTCTACGACTGGAACCTCCGGCAGTTCTTCGAAAAGCTCGTGCCCACGCACGAGCTCGAACTGTTTCTGCGCGATGTCGTCACGCTCGACTGGCACAACCAGCATGATGCCGGCCGGCCCTTCGCCGAGACGAGCGCCGAGCTGATCGTGCTGTGGCCGCGCTTCGCCGAGGCGATCGCGGCCTTCGGTCCCCGCTTCTCCGAGACCGTCACCGGCCTGTTGCCGGGCATGGGCGATATCGTCCGCGCGCTGCACGCGCGCGGCGTCCCGCTCTATGCCATCACCAATTTCAGCGACGAATTCTGGCCGCCCTTCCGCACCCGCGAGGCGGCGATCTTCAACCTGTTCGAGGATATCGTCGTGTCGGGCACCGAGCGGCTGGTGAAGCCCGATCCCGCCATCTACCGGCTCGCGCTCGACCGTTTTGGCCTCGCGCCGCACGAGGCGATCTTCATCGACGACCGCGACGACAATGTCTGCGCCGCCGAGGCACTGGGCATCGCCGGCCATCATTTTCAGGGCGCGATCCCGCTGCGTACCGAGCTGGAGCGTCGCGGCCTGCTCTGACCGCTGGACAGGTCTCCCAAAGTTTTTTCAGCCTTTGACCTCGATCAAATGCGAATCACGCGCGCCGCGCGAAACTCCTCTCATCGAACGAGGAGACAGCGACATGATCGGCTTCATCGGTGACCATTATCTCTATCTGCCGGTGGCGGCGGCCGCGCTCTTCATGCTGGTGGTGAGCGTCGTCAGCATCGAGGATGCTTTCCGCAAGCATTGACCCCTTTCGGCCTGGCCGGAAACGGCGGCGTCTACATCCCCTCCTCCTGGACGCCGCCGTAAGAATCGCCTGACCCCTCTCGGGCGTGGGGGGCCTATGACGAGGCCTTCTGGGACGAGATACGCGCGGCCTTCAGCGCGGCCGAGATCGCCGACCTGATCGCCTCCTGCGCGAAATGGCTCGGCCTCGGGCGGATCAACGCGGTGCTGGGGCTCGCCGTCGCCTGCCCGATCCGGATCGCCCCGCCGCGCCATGCGGAGCGCGTGCCGGCCTGATTGCTATGGGCTGATCGGGGCTGGCGGGAGGATCAGCGTCCGCCCGCGCTCCGCTGGATGAAGGCGGCGACATCGTCGCGGATCGCCTGCAGCGACGGCGCGTGGAGATAGACCATGTGGCCCGACGGATAATAGCGATAGTCGATATTCGCCTGCAGCGCGGGCGGCACCGGCAGGTGGCTCAGTTCGTAGCGCCCCGCAAAATAGGGCGTCGACACGTCAAAATAGCCGCCCGTCACCAGGATCTTCATCGCCGGGTTGCGCTTCATCGCCACCGCCAGGTCGGGCAGGACGTTGGGCAGCGCGATCAGCGGCTTTCCGCTGCCCGGCGGCTGATGCTTATAGTCCCAGCTGCCATAGATATCGATGCCGGAGCGAAAGGGCCGCCCCGCGCCATAGCGCAGCGTGCCGCGCGCATAATCGTTGAACGCCGCGACATAGGCCGCGCCCACCGCCGCGCTCTGCGGGTCGTAGCCGGCGAGCTTCGACAGCGGGTCGATCGTATAGCCGGTGAAGCGCGTGTCGAGCGTGCCCGTGGTCAGCCCCTGGTCGAGCAGCAGCTCCTTCTGCATCGCGCCATATTCGATGCGGAGATTGCTGCGCAGCAGATAGGCGGTGGACAGGCCGGTATAGGCCGACAGCTTCGCCGCGATCGCCTGCCGCTGTGGCTCGGGCAGCGCATTGCCCTGCATCAGCGCCAGCGCATAATCGGTGGTGGCGAAGCGTTCGACCTCGGCCAGGAAGGCCTTAAGGTCGTCGGGGCGGTCGGCGACGCGGCGATGATACCAGGCGGTCGCGGCATAGGTCGGCAGCGACACGATATAGGGCAGGTCGACGCCGGGATTGGTCTGCGGATCGTCCGGGACCAGGTCCCAGTTGAGGATGTCGGACAGCAGGATCACCCCGTTCAGGTCGACGTCGACATCCTGCAGAGCCTTGGTCATCCCCGCCGCCCGCATCGTGCCGTAGCTTTCCCCGAACAGATATTTGGGCGACGACCAGCGCCCGTGCCGGGTGAGGAATTGCGTGATGAAATCGGCAAAGGCGTGGATATCCTGGTCGACCCCGTAAAAGGCCTTGTCCTTGTCCTTCCCCCGCGTGCGGCTGAACCCGGTGCCGGGCGCGTCGACGAAGACGAGGTCCGACGCATCGAGCAGCGAGAAGGCGTTGTCGACGGTGCGATAGGGCGCACTCGTCACCTGCCCCGCATCCCCGGTGACGACCCGGCGCGGGCCGAAGGCGCCCATGTGCAGCCACACGGTCGACGACCCCGGCCCGCCATTGAACAGGAAGGTGATCGGCCGCGACCCCGCAGGCACGCCGGTGCGGAGATAGGCGGTGTAGAACATCGACGCCTCGGGCGCGTCCTTGTCCCCCGCCTTCGCCTCGTCCGCGTCATGGTCCTTCGGATGGATGATCAGCGTGCCCGCAATCGCCTGATAAGGGATGCGCGCACCCCCGACGGTGACGCTACCACTGCTCCGCACCTCCTCAGGTGCCCATGTTTCCGTGGCGGCGGGCGTGGCGGGGGCCGGCGCCTTGTCCGCTTTCTCCTCCGGCGCGGCGCTGAGGGGCGTTCCGCCGAGTAGCAGGGCGGCGACGGCAAGGGCGGTGACGGGCTTCATGACGGCTCCCCCGAAGGATATGTTTGGAAGAGGTGTGGCGGAAGCCAAGGGGGCTTTCAATCGAGGTGGCTGCAAAAATTGTGGCGGTCGTCCCAAACGCCGCCTGCATCAAGGCACTGATCGATATTGATGAAGCCGTGCAGCCACCAGCCGAGATAAAAGGCCGCTAAGATCGCGACCGTGGTGATTATTCGCCGTCGCATCCTCAGTACCTCTTCTCCAGAGATTTCGGTCGAAAAGGCTCGCTTCCGTGTTCATCGACCCGCAACGACCGTCGTCGAGGCGCCCACGGATTGGGTAGCGATTCGGTCCCCTCGTAGCGATCGAAGCCCGACTTTCTGGCTATGCGACTCTCCTTATTCTTGAATAGAACATAGAGAGAACAAATTAAACCTACAATGCACGCCATTTAGGCGAGTGACGATTGGTCGGTCTGATGACTCGCGGTTCTGTTTTAGAAGACTTCAGGCAGGTTGGTGTCTCACCCCCCATAGCCCTTCAACTCATCCCCCGTCAGGCGCACAACATGGATCATGTTCGTCGAGCCCGGCGTGCCGAAGGGGACGCCGGCGACGACGACGATGCGGTCGCCGGCTTGGGCCAGCTTGTGGCGCAGGACCATGCGCTTGGTCTTGGCGACCATCTCCTCGAAGCTCGCGACGTCGCGGGTGCGGACGGCGTGGGCGCCCCAGAGGAGGCCCAGGCGGCGGGCGGTCGCCGCCTGCGGGGTCAGCACCATCAGCGGCACCATCGGCCGCTCGCGGGCGATGCGGCGCGCTGTCGAGCCCGACAGGGTGAAGCACACGATCGCGCTGGCCGACACCGTGTTGGCGATGCTCGCGGCGGCCTCGGCCAGGGCGTCGGCGGTGGTGGCGTCGGGGAGCGTCTCGGTGAAGTGCAGGCGCGCGGCATAGCCGGGGTCGCTTTCGACCGACATGGCGATGGCGTTCATCATCGACACCGCCTCTTCGGGCCACTGGCCGCTCGCCGATTCGGCCGACAGCATCACCGCGTCGGCGCCATCATAGATGGCGGTCGCGACGTCGGACACTTCGGCGCGGGTGGGCGAGGGCGACTGTATCATCGATTCGAGCATCTGCGTCGCCACC
Source organism: Zymomonas sp. (assembly GCA_027489105.1). Next base: position 9,606 of record JAIYAJ010000535.1, read on the forward strand.
ACGACCGGGCGGCCCATGCGGCGCGCGGTCTCGACGATGCGCTTCTGCATCGGCGGCACGCGCTCGGGCGGCAGCTCGACGCCCAGGTCGCCGCGCGCGACCATCACCGCGTCGGCCAGCTCCAATATCTCCTCGAGCCGCTCGACCGCCGCCGGCTTCTCGATCTTCGCGAGCAGCGCCGCCTTGCCGCCGATCAGGCGGCGCGCCTCGGCGACGTCCTCTGGCCGCTGGACGAAGGACAAGGCGATCCAGTCGGCGCCATGTTCGCAGGCGAAGGTCAGGTCGCGGCGGTCCTTCTCGGTCAGCGCGGCCATCGGCACGATCACGTCGGGGACGTTGAGTCCCTTGGCGTTGGACAGCGGGCCGCCGACCTCGATCAGCGTGTCGATCCAGTCGGCATGGACGTTGCGCACGCGCAGGACGAGCTTGCCGTCGTCGAGCAGCAGGCGGGTGCCGGGTTTCAGTGCCTCGAAAATCTCGCGGTGAGGCAGTTCGACGCGGGTCGCGTCGCCGGGGGTCGGATCGCGATCGAGCCGGAAGGGCTTGCCGGTCTCGAGCATCACGCGGCCCTCGGCGAATTTGCCGACGCGCAGCTTGGGGCCCTGCAGGTCGAACAGGATCGTGGTGGTGCGGCCGAACTCCTTCTCCATCGCGCGGATCGCCTGCACCAGCGGCACCTTGTCCTCATGCGTGCCGTGGCTCATGTTGATGCGGAAGGCGTCGGCGCCGGCCTTGAACAGGCGCGCGATCATTTCGGGCGAGGCACTCGCCGGGCCGAGCGTGGCCAGCACGCGAACCTTGCGCTGGCGGGGGGAAATCTGGCTCTCCACGTGTCTTTTCCTGATCTCAATCGGGGGAGGATGCGACAGGGGATAGACCGGCCTGTGGAGATGACAACCCCCTCCGTCATGTCAATGCTATCGATTGCGTAATCCGCCGGCCCATGCGACCGGTCGCGGCCCGTCCGCTTATTCTCCGTTGAGCGCGGGGGCGGCTGCCTCTACAGCGTCTCGCCTTCACCGCATGCAGGGATAGACGAATCATGGCCGAAGCCGACACGACCGAAGACAAGGGCAGCATCGCGGCGCAGGAGCTGCGTCTGTTCGTCGAGCGGGTCGAGCGCCTGGAAGAGGAAAAGAAGGGCATCGCCGACGACATCAAGGACGTGATGTCCGAGATGAAGAGCCGCGGCTACGACACCAAGATCGTCCGCAAGCTGCTCGCCATCCGCAAGAAGAAGAAGGGCGAGCATGAGGAAGAGGCGATGATCCTCGAAACCTACATGGCTGCCTTGGGGATGCTCTAAGGGATTGACCCTCAGACGCCGGGCGTCCAGCATCCGTAGATGCTGGCTTCCCGGAAGCGCCGGGTCTGGCGCCGGAGCCTGCCAGGGCTCCGCAAGGCCAAAGGCCGCCCGAGCTTATGCGAGGATAGCCAAGTGGGGCGGATGCCCCACGCCCGGCGCTTGAGGGCCAACCTCGCGGAACATGTACATGTTCCGACGCCGGGCCTAACGTCGGAGCCCGCAGGGCACCGCAAGCGCGACCGCGCGCCCGAGCTTATGCGAGGATAGCCAAGGCCACGGATGTGGCCGCCGGCGCTTGAGGCCCGGTCCTTCAAAACATGTACATATTCCGACGCCGGGCCTAACGTCGGAGCCCGCGAGGGCTCCGCAAGGCCAAAGGCCGCCCGAGCTTATGCGAGGAAGCCAAGTGGGGCGGATGCCCCACGCCCGGCAATTGAGGGCCAGATATAATGTCCACCTTCCAGATCGACACCGCCACCAGCCGCGCGAACCCGACGCCGGCGCCGATGAAGCGGCTGACCGTGCCCGCGATCCGCGCCGCCAAGGGCAAGCAGCCGCTGGTGATGCTGACCGCCTACACGATCCGCATGGCGCAGATCCTCGATCCGCATTGCGACATGCTGCTGGTCGGGGACAGCCTGGGGCAGGTGCTCTACGGCTTGCCGTCGAGCCTGCCGGTCAGCCTCGACATGGTGATCGCGCATGGCGCGGCGGTCGTGCGCGGCAGCTATCACAGCCTGGTCGTCATCGACATGCCGTTCGGCTCCTATGAGGAAAGCCCCGAACAGGCGTTCCGATCGGCCGCGCGGGTGATGAAGGAAACGGGTGCGGCGGCGATCAAGCTGGAAGGCGGGGAGGCGATGGCCGAGACGATCGCCTTCCTCTGTGCGCGCGGCATCCCGGTCGTCGGCCATGTCGGGCTGACCCCGCAGGCGGTCAATGCGCTCGGCGGCTATGGCGCGCGCGGGCGCAGCCAGCAGGAATATGCCAAGCTGATCGGTGATGCGAAGGCGGTGTCCGAGGCCGGCGCCTTTGCGCTGGTCGTCGAAGGCGTGGTCGAGCCGCTGGCGATCGAGATGACCCGCGCGATCGACATACCGACGATCGGTATCGGCGGATCGGCCGAATGCGATGGCCAGGTCCTCGTGATCGACGACATGCTCGGCATGTTCGACCGGGTGCCGCGCTTCGTGAAGAAATATGCGCAGCTCGCGACGGAGATCGACGCCGCCGTCGCCGAATATGCCGAAGACGTGCGCGCGCGGCGCTTTCCGACGGCCGAGCAGACCTATCAGCCCAAGGCCTGACGGCTCCGGCGTCCGTTCATCGCCGATATCTATTGGCTATGGCACCCCTCTATTGGCTATGGCACGGGGCCCTGTCGCCCGCTAAGAGGGCCGGCACCGCCTGTTGTGGAGACTGTTCTTGGCCTCATTGCCGCCCACCGAGGACGCATTCGTCCGTGAAGTCGACGAAGAGCTTCGCCAGGAGCAGCTCCTCAAGGTCTGGAAACATTATGGCAAGCTGGCGCTGATCGCGGTCGCGCTGTTGCTCGCCGGGCTCGCGGCCTTCCTCTTCTGGCGCGCCGAGCAGCAGAAGGCGGCGGAGAAGCAGGGCGAGACGATGGGCGCGCTGATCGCCGACGTGCAGGCCGCGCGCAAGACCGACGCCGCCAAGAAGGCCGAGCAGCTGATCACCGAGGGCGGTCCCGGCTATCGCGTATCGGGCCTGATGACCAAGGCCGCGCTGGCGTTCGACCGGGGCGACGCCAAGGGCGCCGCCGCGATCTTCGCGGGCATCGCCGCCGATGAGGACGTCGCCCAGCCCTATCGCGACATCGCGCTGATCCGTCAGACGCTGCTCGAATATGACACGCTGCCGCCGCAGCAGATCATCGACCGGCTGAAGCCGCTGACGATCGAGGGCCAACCCTTTTTCGGCACCGCGGGCGAGATGACCGCCATTGCCATGCTCCAGCTCAACCGCACCGCGGAGGCCGGGCGTCTGCTCGCCGCCGTCGCGCGCGACAAGGAAGCACCCGACACGCTGCGCGTCCGCGCCGCACGCCTCGCCACCAGCCTGGGCGTGAACGTCGACGAGGCCGCCGCGACCGCGACGGCGACTGCCCCCGCTGACAAGGATTGATCCGAATGAACCGTAAGCTTTTCGCCGCAGCCGCGGGGTTGGCGATCATGACGACCCTTGGCGGTTGCGGCATCTTCGGCGGCGGCGAGCGCAAGAAGCCCAAGACCCCGGTCGTCGGCCAGCGTATCGCCGTGCTGACCTCGGACACCGACATCGAGGCCGATCCGACGCTGGGCGTCGTGCCGGTCACCGTGCCGACCGAGCAGGTGAACCCCGAATGGCCGCAGCCGGGGGGCAATGCCGCCAAGGCGATCGGCCATGTGTCGCTGGGCCAGCAGCTTTCGGTCGCGTGGAGCCGGAAGATCGCCGGATCGACGAGCAAGGCGCGCCTCGCGGCCGGCCCGGTCGCAGGCGGCGGTCGCATCTATGTGATCGACGTCGACGCGCGCATCCATGCCTTCGACCAGAAGACCGGCGCGCCGGTCTGGGAAGCCGTGCTGGGCGACAAGAACGGCAACAAGGCGTCGCTCTTTGGTGGCGGCGTCAGCTATAATGCGGGCAAGGTCTATGCCACCAACGGCGTCGGCGACACTGCCGCGTTCGACGCCGGAACCGGCAGCCAGCTGTGGAAGGTCCATCTCGGCGGCCCACTGCGCGGCGCCCCGTCGATCGGCAATGAGTCGATCTACGTGATGAGCCAGGACAACCAGCTCTACGCGCTGAAGGAAGCCAATGGCGAGACGCTGTGGACCGCCAGCGGCAGTCTCGAAAACGCCGGGGTGTTCGGCGCGGGTGCCCCCGCCATCGGCCAGGGCACCGTGATCGCCGGCTTCTCTTCGGGCGAGCTGACCGCCTATCGCTACGAAAATGGCCGCGTCGTGTGGCAGGACTCGCTGTCGCGGACGAGCATCAACACCTCGGTGGCGAGCCTCGTCGACATCGATGCCTCGCCGGTGATCGACCAGGGTCGCGCCTATGCCATCGGCGAGGGTGGCCGCATGATCGCGATGGACATCCTGACCGGCCAGCGGCTGTGGGAGGTCAATGTCGGCGGCCTCGAAACCCCGGTCGTGGCAGGCGAGTGGATCTTCGTCGTTACCGACGATGCGCGCCTGCTGTGCATCACGCGCACCGGCGGCCGCATCCGCTGGCAGACCCAGCTGCCGCGCTGGAAGAACGTGAAGAAGAAGAAGAACGCCGTCAGCTGGTCGGGCCCGATCCTGGCCGGTGGCCGCCTGATCCTCACCAACACGCTCGGCCAGCTGGTCGAGGTCGGCGTCGCCGATGGCGCTGTCGGCCGGACGACCAAGCTCGGCGACACCATTTATGCGTCGCCGATCGTTGCCGACAATATGCTGTTCGTGCTGACCGACGGCGGCAAGCTGGTCGCCTATCGCTGATCGCGGGCGCGGGGCTTCCGGCTCCGCGCCGCACAGCTGAAGACTCGGGCTAAACAAAAGGCTCGCGGCCCTGTATGGGGCCCCGATGAAACATCTCCCCACCGTTGCCATCGTCGGCCGCCCGAACGTCGGCAAGTCGACGCTGTTCAATCGTCTCGTCGGCAAGAAGCTCGCTCTGGTCGACGATCGTCCCGGCGTGACCCGCGATCGGCGCGAGGGCGATGCGTCGCTGCTCGGCATGGAATTCAAGATCGTCGACACGGCGGGCTTCGAGACCGACGATCCCGAAACGCTGCCCGGCCGGATGCGGGCGCAGACCCAGGCTGCTGTGGACGAGGCCGACGTCGCCCTGTTCATGATCGATGCGCGCGCCGGCCTGACCCCGCTCGATGAGCAGATCGCCAACTGGCTGCGCAGTTCGGACACGCCCGTCATCGTCGTCGCCAACAAGGCCGAGGGCAAGGCCGCCGAACATGGCGTCTATGAATCCTTCGGCCTGGGCCTGGGCGAGCCGGTGCCGCTGTCGGCCGAGCATGGCGAAGGCATTGTCGACCTGTTCGATGCGCTGCGCCCGCATGTCGAGCGCGAGGAAGAAGAGGGTTTCGGCGAAGAAGAAGACAGCGAGGACGAGGAAGCCCGCGGCCCGCTCAAGCTCGCCATCGTGGGGCGCCCCAATGCCGGCAAGTCGACCCTGATCAACCAGATCCTCGGCGAACAGCGGATGATCACCGGACCAGAGGCCGGCATTACCCGCGATTCGATCGCGATCGACTGGGACTGGCACGCGCCCGATGGCCAGGTCCGCAAGGTCCGCCTGATCGACACCGCCGGTATGCGCAAGCGCGCCAAGGTGCAGGACAAGCTGGAGAAGCTGTCGGTCGCCGATGGCCTGCGCGCCGTGGATTTTGCCGAGGTCGTCGTGCTGCTGCTCGATGCGACCCTCGGGCTCGAGGCGCAGGACCTGCGCATCGCCGACAAGGTGCTGCAGGAAGGCCGCGCCCTGATCATCGCTTTGAGCAAATGGGATGTGGCCGTCGATCCGCCGTCCTTGTTCCAGGGCGTGCGTGCGGCGCTCGACGAGGGGTTGGCGCAGGTCAAGGGCCTGCCGCTGCTGACCGTCTCGGGCGCGACCGGGCGCGGCGTCGACCAGCTGCTGCAGGTCGCGCATGAAACGCGCGAAGCCTGGTCGCTGCGCGTCTCCACCGGCCGACTCAACCGCTGGTTCGAAAAGGCGATCGAGGCCAACCCGCCGCCGGCGCCGGGCGGCAAGCGGATCAAGCTGCGCTATCTGACCCAGGCGCGCACGCGGCCGCCGAGCTTCATTTTGTTCGGGACGCGGGTCGATCAGCTGCCGGAGAGCTATCGCCGTTATCTGGTCAACGGCATCAGGCGCGAGCTGGGCTTCGGCGCGGTGCCGGTGCGGCTGACCGTGCGCGCGCCGCGCAACCCCTTCGACGATTGACGGTGACGCGGATCGACGCGCGCGGCATGCGCTGCCCCTGGCCGGTCGTCCGGCTGGCCCGTGCCGTGCGCGAGGGCGCGTCGGAGGTGCTGATCCTGGCCGACGATCCGATCGCGCCGGGCGAGATCGCGGCGCTCGCCCAGGCGCGGGGCTGGGAAGTGGTCGCGGCGGAGGAGCCGCATGGCTGGCATGTGTCGGTGCCGGCCCCCTGAACGGCGCCCCTCTCTTCGCAGCTGCAGCGGAAAACGGTCTAATACGATAGTCTTAGAGTAACCGCTCGTTTACGCCACCCGCCTAGGGTGAGTCGGACCTGGCAGGGTGCGAACAGGGACGATACATGGCTCATAGCGGCATGCGTGTGGTGAACTGGACGACGTTCGGCGAGACCCGCGATCTGATCGGCAGCGATTTCGCGCGGATCCTCGGCTATTATCGCGAGGACGCCGCCAAGTGCGTCGTCGCGGTGGAGCAGGCCTACAAGATCCGTGACGCTGTCGCGATGGTCCGTCCGGCCCATACGCTGAAGGGCGATTCACTGCAGTTCGGCGGAGAGGCGCTCGGTGCGCTGGCCGAGGAGATCGAACATAGCGCCCGCCGGAGCGTCGAGATGCAGGCGCCGCCTGAAAAGCTCGATGACGAAATTCTGCGCTTGCGCCCGATGTTGATCGAGACGCTTGCGCAGTTCGAGCGGGAGATGGCGCGGTGCTCGGTGCCTGCCATGCCGACGACACCTTTCCGGCGACCCGCCATGGCAGCGGGGTTCGGACGCAAGCAGGGCTGAACGCCGAAACGGCCGCTCTAGGGGGCGGCCGTCGACTTGGTTTGCTCTTCCGAATCGCCCGGTGATCTTACCTGACGGGAACCCCCTCTATTCGTGCGCCGGCTTCGACTGAAGCTGGATGTAGTTCTGGATTCCCATCCGTTCGATCATCTCGAACTGCTTTTCGAGCATGTCGACATGCTCTTCCTCGGATTCGAGAATCGACTGCAACAGATCGCGCGTGCCGAAGTCGCGGACCTGCTCGCAATAGACGATCGCTTCCTTGAGCTGCGGGATGGCGTCATTCTCCAGCGCGAGGTCGGCCTTGAGCACCTCCTCGACCGTCTCGCCGATGCGAAGCCGGCCAAGCATCTGGAAATTGGGCAGGCCGTCGAGAAACAGGATGCGTTCGGCAAGCCGGTCGGCATGCTTCATCTCGTCGATCGATTCCTCATATTCGCACTTGGCGAGCCGCGCGACGCCCCAATGTTCGAGCATCCGGAAATGCAGGAAATATTGATTGATCGCGGTCAGCTCGTTCTTGAGCGTCTCGTTGAGAAATTCGATGACCTTTGCGTCACCCTTCATGTGGACCTCCAATGTCGTCGAGCCGTTCGATAGACGAAATGCCCGATGCTGTGAAGGGTTCCGATCGAATACTTTCCAAATTATTCAAATATAAACAAGGGTTTGCAGCTGATATTCATTCGCAGCGAAAGCGAAAGTCATTCTCACCCAAATAAAAAGGCCGCCCATAAGGCGGCCAGGGGAGGAATGCTGGTGCGGACAGCTCAGACGGCGACCGACTCTTCCTCGATGATGCTGCGGGCGAAGGGCAGGCATTGCCCGCAGCGCGGGCGCCGACCCAGCGTCTGATAGGCGCTGCGCGGGCAGCTGGCCCCCTTGCGGGCGGCGTCCCGGACATCGGATTCACGAATCGCGTTGCAGATACAAACGAGCATTCGGCACCTCTCGAATCGATGTTTACGGCTATTGCGACTGACTATCAATAGTTTTTGATGGCCTATGCCCCGCTTCGTCGCATCTTCGCGCTTCCCCTTGGCGGCCGGAGCCGATAGGCGCCCCGCCATGGCCGGAGACAGTGATCGCAGCGCGACCGTCGCAACCGCTTTCGGGCGTGCTCGCGATTATGACTCGGCGGCTCGCGTCCAGCGTCTGGTGGCCGACGACCTCGCTCGCCGCATCGCCGCAGCGGGTGTCGCCGAACGGCCCGACATATTGGAGCTGGGGTGCGGGACCGGCTTCCTGACGGCTGCGCTGCGAGGTGCACTGACAGGCGCCCGCTGGACCATCACCGATCTGTCCCCCGCGATGGTGGAAAGAGCCCGGCTCTCGATGGCCGATGCCTTGGGGGCCGATGCGCGCTGGCTGGTGCTCGACGGCGAACGCGCCGATAGATCGCTGGGCCGCTTCGACCTGATCACCTCAAGCATGGCCTTCCAGTGGTTCGAGGATCTCCCCGGCGCGATCGGGCGGCTGGCGTCGATGCTGAAGCCCGGCGGCCTGCTCGCCTTCGCGACGATGGCGGACGGCAGCTTCGGCGAGTGGACCTCGATCGTCGAGGCGCTCGGCTGGCCGCGCGCAACACCACACTATCCGTCGGCCGAAACGATCAGCGCGATGGTCCCCGCCGGATATGACGTGCGGATCGAGCAGGTCGTCTTTCCGGATCCGCAGCGCGACGCCCGGTCCTTCCTGCGCGATCTCAAGACGATCGGGGCCGGCACTCCTGCACCCGGCTATCGGCCCTTGCCGCCGGCCGTCCTGCGCGAAGCGATGGCGCGCTTCGATGCCGGGCCGCGCATGGTGAGCTACGCGATCGCCTTCTGCCTCGTACGCGCGCCCGGCGCCTGACGGACGCGATCAGCCGCTGTTGCGCAGCGCCGTGGCGATGGCGTTGATCGACAGTTGAATGCCCTCGCGCACGCGGGGGTCGTCCTCGCCCGACCGGTGCCGCTTGAGCAGTTCGATCTGCAGCAGATTGAGCGGCTCGATATAGGGCAGGCGCAGCCGGATCGACTGGTCGAGCGACGGGTTCTTCTGCAGCAGCCGGGTCTGGCGGGTGATCGACAGCAGAGCGTCCTGCGTCATCTGCCATCCGTCGCGGATTTGGCCGAAGATCGCCTTGCCCATTGCCTGATCCTCGACCAGCGCGACATAATGTTCGGCGATGTCCATGTCGGACTTGGCGAGCACCATCTCCAGATTGGCCAGGGTCGACTGAAAAAAGGGCCAGGCTTCGAGCATCTCACGCAGCAGGCCGATGTCATTGTGGCCCTTCAGGCCATGGCCGACGCCGAACCAGCCCGGCAGCATGACGCGCGCCTGCGCCCAGCTGAACACCCAGGGGATCGCGCGCAGATCCTCGATCCGGTCGCTCTTGGTGCGGCTGGCGGGGCGGGAGCCGATCTTGAGGTCGGCGATCTCCGCGATCGGGGTCATCTGGCGGAAGAACTGGCGGAAGCCTTCGGTCTCATA
>JAIYAJ010000502.1 GCA_027489105.1 Zymomonas sp.
AGAAGGACGGAATGGATCAGGTCCGAACATTGCTAGCCCCCTGTCAGGGTCAGTCGTGGCGCTGGCCTCTTGTCCTATCCTCTAGGCGCACAAGGGTCTCCCCGTGGCGCTCTTGCCGCTCGCTGATCTCAGTCAGCAGGCGCACAACGTCGTCGAGTGTTGCGGCTTTCTTTTCGCCCGGCTCTTTCTTCGACTTGAGCCACGCTGCGATGGCAGCGAGGGATGCCGCGACAAGGGCTGTTATGCCAGCGCCGATCTCAGGCGGGATGGTTAGCGAATAATGCACCGTGAAGCTCCCTGACAGCGCGGTAGACCGTGGCAAGTTCGAAGGCTGTTAGGGTCAGGTAGACCGATGCCGCCCACAATCCGGTCGGCGCATTCTGGGCGAAGCCCGCAGCGAGCCCGGCGAATATGGCGGCAGAGAACATGGCGCTCGCGGCTCGCACGACGGGCGATCCTCTAGGCGACCGACCGTTGATGATGAGCGCCCCAGCCCGGATGCAGCCAGCGACGATAAGCGTCGCGGACCACATCTGCTCGGGCATCAGAAGCAGGAACGCCCCGAAAAGAGGCTGGCTCATTGTCTGGCCGGGGAGGGCTAGGGCAAGACCTATCGCGACGAATATCGCGGCAGACTGCCATTCGATCCAGCGGATGCGATAGAGCGTCATTGGGCAGTCTCCAATGCGCGGACAGCGCCCGCTCGTTTCTGCTCGCACTCAAGCAGGGAGACCGACGTGCGGCTCCAATACGTGAACGTCTCCTGCGCGGTCAGCGCGCGATCAGGAGGCACGGCGGGGCGGGCGCAGGGCTGGCGTGAAAAGGGCGGGATTTCGGGTCGGATCATGACGGTTCGAACCACGGTTTCAGCGGGGGAGACGGCGCACGCGCTCGTGGTCAAGGCCGCAAGTATTAGCGCCGGGAAGCGAAGCGGTGACACGTTCAATCTCCACGAGTTGAGCCCGGAGCCGGTCGATCTCGGTCTGAGCGGTCATCTGCTCGGCTAGGGCAGCGCGCGCCTGTGCGGCGCGTGCGGCTGCCACGTCAGCGTTTGATTTCTCGATCTGGGCGGTCCAGTGAGCGTCGCGGGCTTCGCTGACGCGCTTGGCCGCGCGCTCAACCATACCGTCAACCGTCACAAACAGCCCCAGAACGGCAAGAGCGGTTAGGGCTACGAAGACTAGGGCAATGATCACATTGCCCCACCTGAACAGCCCTAGCCAGTTTGTCACGGCTTCTGCTCGCCTTCCGGCTCGCCGCTCTTGCGGAAGCCGACCGGACCCGTAGTGTCGATGCGAAGCACGCCGTTCATGATGCCGACGAACATCGCGAACATGCCTGCGGTCTGAGCGTCGTTGATGACCGACGTGAAGTCGAAGGCTTCCAGCGCGCCGAAGACAGCGACGACGATGTTGAAGGCCAAAGTGCGCCAGCCCTTGGCGGCGCTCCATGCGGTTTGTACTGCGTTCATATTTGTTCCCCTTGTCAAACGTTGGCGCACTGGAAGTGCATTGCATCGGCGCGGCTCCAATCGCCGCCCCATGTCCAGCCTTCGGCTTTGAAGATGTCCACGACCTCGCGCGGGATCATTCCGGCGTTCGGCTTCCACTTGACCCCGAGGCTATTGCGCTCTGGATCAAGGTCGATTGCGCAGCCCCACGAGTGCATCGAAAGCCTATTCCCGCCGCGCATAAGCCGGAAGTTGTAGACACCGCCGAACAGGTGCATTCGCGCCTCACGAATAGCGGCGGTGGAGCCGTAGTGATCGCGGATGCGGGTCAGGCAACGGCTCAGGCTCGCCGCGCACTTTGTGTGGACGCGGATCGAGCGAACCGGGGCGGATGTGTCCCACGCCAGAACCATCGGATAAGGCGGGGAGAGGTTGACGAGGTTTGCGTCCTCCCACGCTCTGTCCGGGCGACCATCTCGGTTCGTGTCCGGGTTTCCATAGAAGGCGTTTACGTCAGCCTGACGCGGCCACGTATTCATGGCAGTCTCCAGTTGTTCGGAAATTCCTAAGTGCTCGGCTATTCTGCCGGCAGTTCATCCGCTGGCACGCTGCGGGCAGTGCCGCCGTCGCGCCATTCGACGGTGCGACCCGCCCCGGCGTCGACCGCGTCTGCGGCCTCCGAGACGGTGGCGAACTCGCCCACAAGGACGACCTCGCCGGGCAAGTCAGCAGGCTCGAACACTTGATAGGGCTCACCCATAGGGCACCTCTTGCGTCAGGAGACAGCGTTTATGGCGACGTAGTTTCCAGTCTGGCCCGTTGCGGCAGAGGTGCAGATCACACGGGCAAAGTTCGCCGTGAGGCCAGCCGGTGCGATCAGCGTCAGCACGCCGTTGGCGATGCCGACCGTTGCGGTGCCGACGTTCGACCAAGCAGCGTTGTCGTCTGACACCTGAATTTGGTAGGTGCCGGGCGTGGTTGCGGCGGCGAGCGAGACCTTCGCGGTGAGCGCCTTGCAGCCTGCAATCGGGAGCGCAGCTGATGTGTTGTTGAGCGTGCCGGAGAGCAGGCCCGCCGTCCGGTCGAAAGACTGACGGAGAAGCGGGCACGGGCTCGGGACAGCGTTGGCGGTGATCGCGAACGTAAACGACGGCGTGGTGCCACCGACCGTCCAGACCCACCGACGGAGACCAGCGGAAAGCATGGGTGGGATCGCGACGGTCGAGATGCCCGTGATGCGGGGAGCCGCCCAGACTTGCTGCCATGTGGTGCCGTTGTCGTAGGACTCCTCAAGCGTCACATCGAGCGTTGGCGTGGTGCCTGACGCCGCCGTGACCGCGATGAGGCCGGAGAGACCGCCGCCCGTGGCGACAGAGATCAGGCCAGAGTTGCCGGTCGCGGTACGAGCGGCGGAGCCGACCTCAATGATTGGGACGACCGGACCCGGCTGCACCGTCATCGAGCCTTCGGTCGTGATGGTGTGGCGGGCAGCATCGCCAGCGACGAGCGTGGCCGGGGCGCGAGCCGTGCGGACAACGCCGCCCGTGATGACAGGGTTAGCACCTGCTGCCGCGTCCTCTGCAACGCCACCGCCCGTAAGGGCAGAGAGCGTGGTGACGGTGCCAGAGTTGACGGTGACAGCCGGGACGTTCTGGACGTTAACGGAGGCAGCAGCCGAGATGTCGCCAGCCGGGCGCGGCATGATGTCCACGCGCTCGCGCTCAAAGTCGAGGACGCGGACGAACGAGATGCGCAGGCAGGTGCGACGGATGAGATGGCCGCCGCAGTTGGTGGAGAGGATGTCCGCGCCGGTCGGGGTGTTGCCGATCGGCTCAAGGAAGACGGTTGCAGTCTGGATGTCGCGCACGCGATACGCGCCGTCAACGCCGAGGGACGCGCCGTCTGTGTTGTTGCGGCAGCCGACGAGGTTGACGTAGTCGCCAATGAGCACAGCACCCACGGCGGCGGCGCATGTGACGGTCAGCACGTTGGCCGTGCGGGCAATGGACAGTGCAATGCCGTTGGAGACAATGCCCTGCTGGTTCTGTCCGCCGTTGACGCGGGCGACGAAGCCGCCGAACGAAGTGGCGGTGACCGCGCCGCCTTGAACGACGGTGAACTGCGTTGGCGAGACAATCGACGCGACGGCGGTCGCGACGGCGAGGCTCGGAAAGTTGGTGCCGTCACGAATGCCGTAGACGTTGATCTGGTCCGTGATGGTCAGGCCGTGCGGAACGTCCGTGGTGATCGTGGCCGTGGTGGTGCCAGTCTTGGCGGCGCTGACGATCTGGGCGATTGGGCGCGTCAGGGATGGGTTGTTCGTGGCGCGGATGCGCAGACGGTAGTCGTGCGCGATGTCGGGGACGACCTGCGTGCGCTTGTAGCGGTTGTTTGAGACCGCGAGCGTGTCGATGGCCGCGTCAGACCACTGAATGCCGTCGATCATTTGCGACAAGCGAAACTCGTTGGTCGGCTGGAAGGCGTACGTCAGCGCGGCATTGATTGCCTGAACCGATGCGGTCGACAGGATCGTGGTCGCGTGGTTGCCCGCGATGGTTCCGGACGGGAGCGCGTCGCCAGACTCGGAGCGCACGTAAAATGATGCGTTCGTGACCGTGGCGTTTTCAAAGATCATGCTCGTGCCGTTCGGCGCAAGACCAAGAGCCGAGCGCTGGAACACGAACCCTGATGCAAACGGGCCAGCGGTGACGGACGGGAGCGCGCCAGCGGGGCCAGCGTTCGCGGTGAACTGTGACGGTGTGGGCGTCGCGAGAACGACCATGGCCGGGTAATTGAGGCGGCTGTCCACGCAGTCGCGGACGCCGATGCGCATGCCGGGGCGCAAGCCATGCGGGAGCGTCGTGGTGACGGTCAGAACGGATGCTGCCTGCTGGATTGCCGAGATAGCAAGATCAGCCGGGGCCGGGAGCGGCGGCTCGTCAGAAACGAACTCGACCGAGAACTCTTGCCCAAGCGTGCGCTGGCTCATGTGAAGGCCAAGCGACGCCTCAAAAGGCATGCCGAAAACGGGGACACTTGTGATCGACGAGACGCCGGTCGAGAGCGGGTCTTTGGAGATCGACAGATAGCTTGCCGCTGCTGCGTTGCCGTCAAGCTGGATGATGTCGCCAGAGGCAAGAACCTGCGTCCAGCGAACGCCGGGCACATAGGACTCGAACGCCTCGCGGAACTTGTTCGTGATGTTCCCACTGCCTGCCGACTTGAGAGTGACGGTGCCGTCGGTGTGGTCCACGACACGCATCGCATTGCCGTCGATCAGTACGGTCTTGTCGGTCATCTAAAATCCCTCCGAGGGAAGCTGTCTTGTGTTGACTAAAGTTCGCGGCCCACGGTCGGGACGAAGCGAGGGTCGCCGCCCGATGGCGGCGCTGTTGGAACGGCAGGGCGGGCAGGAGGTGTCGGCACCGCGCCCGTTGCGGTCGTGGTCTGCCCCTGCCCTCGACCCGGCGTGCGGGTGTCATCCCCGGTGTCATCGCCGGGCTGCTTGAGGGATAGCTTGGTCAGCCAGCCCGTCCGCGAATAGGTGTGCTCGACGCTTTCGATCTTGTAGCTGCCGTCGATGCCGGGGCGAGCGCCGGATAGGACGCACGTCCCTTCCGGCCTTGCATTGAAATTGCCGAGGATCGTGACGTTCCCCTCGCCCTTGTTCTTGGCGCTGTCTGTCGCGTCGTTGTCCGCACCATTGCGCGCCTCTTGCTGGTCGGCGCTTGTCTGGCGGCGGGTATACGTAGGGCCATCGTCCTCGCGGGGAACCTGCACGATCTGGTCGCGCCAGCGAGCGGCCTGCCGGTCGTACCAGCGCGCCCGCACCTCGCGGAAGCGTGGCCTCCCAAGGACCGGAGACACGTCCCAATCGAGAAGATTGTCGCGCCATATCGCGTTGACGGTCGGCAGCG
>JAIYAJ010000330.1 GCA_027489105.1 Zymomonas sp.
CCGAGGGTTGACCGGATATTAAGCATTTCTGCCCATCGTCGCCGACAGCCAGAGGTCGGAGACACATATGTTCGAGCGCGCGATACGGATCGATGCAGGGACGCCCGCGACCGCCCAGCATTGTTTCGAACTGCTCGATCGCACGCTCGGCCGCTCGACCGACATCGCCGCGCGCGAGGGCGTGTCGGGGCTGCTCTCCACCCTGACCGAAGCCTATGCCGGCGCCCATCCAGTGGCCCGGCGGCGCATCGACGCGCTGCTGCGCGAAGCCGAGTTGATTGCCGCCATGGGTCTGACCGCCGTTGCCGCTAGCGACACCCGCTCGCCGCAGGGAAGCCAGGCCGCCGTCGCCGCGCTCGACACGGCGCTGCAGGACATCGCCCGCCGCATCCGCTCCACCCTGTCGCCCGTCATCATCTGAACGGGCGCTGCCCTCAGCCTATCGCCGCCGCAAAGCGTTCGAGTCCCAGGCGCAGATCCTCGATCAGATCCCCGGGGTCTTCCAGCCCGATGTGCAGCCGCACGAGCGGCCCTTCGGCCTGCCAGGACGTTGCAGTGCGCAGCGTCTGCGGATCGACCGGCAGGGCAAGGCTCTCATAGCCGCCCCAGGAAAAGCCGATACCGAAATGGCGCAAGCCATCGATCAGTACGGCACGGGCGGCTTCGTCGCCTCCGCGCAGCATGAAACTGAACAGCCCCGAGGCGCCCGCAAAATCGCGCGCCCATAATTCATGGCCGGGGCAATCGGGCAGGGCCGGGTGCAGGACGCGCGCGACCTGCGGTTGCTCCGCCAGCCAGCGGGCCACCCGCAGCGCGCTTTCCTCATGCCGGCGCAGCCGAACCTCAAGCGTGCGCAGCCCGCGCAGGGCCAGAAAGGCGTCGTCGGCGCTGACGCTCTGCCCGAGCGCCGTCGCGGTCTGGCGGAGCCGCGGATAGAGCGCCGAGGTCGCGGTCGCCGATCCCATCATCGCATCGGAATGGCCGACCACATATTTGGTGCAGGCGAGGATCGACACATCGACGCCGTGCGACAGCGCCGGGAACAGCAGCGGGGTCGCCCAGGTGTTGTCGATCACGGTGAGCAAGCCCTTGTCGCGCGCGACCGTGACGATCGCCGGCACGTCCTGCACTTCGAAAGTCAGGCTGCCGGGGCTTTCGAGGAAAATCAGCTTGGTGTCGGGACCGATCAGCTCTGCGATGCCCGCGCCGATTCCGGGATTGTAGAAGCGCGTCCTTATGCCCATCCGCCGCAGCAGACCGCCGCACAGCGCGCGGGTCGGTTCATAGGCGCTGTCGACCATCAGCACTTCGTCGCCCGGCACGAGCAGCGCGAGCAACGTGCCCGCGATCGCCGCCACGCCCGAGGGATAGAGCTGCGTCCCACCAGCACCCGGCTCGAGTCCGGTCAGCGCCTCCGCCAACGACCATTGGCTGGGCGTCCCGCGCCGGCCATAGAAAAGTCCGTCATCGGGCTTGCGGGTGGCGGCGCGCAGTTCGGCGACGCTGTCGAACAATATGGTGGAGGCGCGCCAGACGGGCGTGTTGACGATCGTCCGGCGCTCGCCATGCGGTCGCCCGGCCGTCGCCAGCCGGGTTCCCGTCTTCAGTCTTTCCCGGTCTTCCGCGTTCACGCAGGACCGATCGCCTTTTCCGTGTCCGGGAGCAAGCCCCACTCGCTCCACGAGCCGTCATAGAGCGCGACGTCTTCCTTGCCGAGCAGAGCAGCGGCGAACAGGAGGACCGCAGCGGTGATGCCGGAGCCGCAGGTGGTGATCATCGGCTTGTTCCAGTCGATGCCGGCTGCGTCGAATTCGGCGCGGAGCGTAGCCTTGTCCTTGAAGGTGCCATCCTCGTTGAACAGCCGCTCATAGGGCAGATTACGCGAGCCGGGGATATGGCCCGCCGCCAGACCGCGCGGATCGACTTCCTCGCCGGTGAAGCGCTTGGCACCCCGCGCGTCGACGACCTGTTCGGCACCGCTCGCAAGATTGGCCTTCATCTGCGCCAGATCGCGCACCGGGGCGGGGTCGCGCCAGACGGTGAAGTGGCGATGGCGCAGCGCCACCTTGCCCTGCTCGACCGGGCGCCGCTCGGCGATCCACTTGGCGATACCGCCGTCGAGGATTGCGACCTGGTTGACGCCGAACATGCGGAACATGAACCAGGCGCGCGCGGCGGTACGATGCGGGCTGTTGTCGTAGAGCACGATCCGGCTGCCGTCGCCGAGGCCCAGCGACTGCATGCGGCTGGCGAACTTCTCCGCGCTCGGCAGCATCGACGGCAGGCTGGACGTGTCGTCCTTGAGATTGCCGAGGTCGAGAAACACGGCTCCGGGAAGATGGCGCGCCTCATATTCGCCCTGCGCATCCCGCCCGGCATCGAGCGCGAAATAGGTCGCATCGACGACGCGGAGATCATTCGCTCCGAGCTCGCCCGCAAGCCATTCGGTCGAAACCAGCATGTCCATCAAAACCTCCTCAAACCAACGCGACAGAGCGCCACGCCTTCACTTAACGAATCGACACGCCCGGGGAGGCGTCGCTTAGTTACGTATCGTAATAATGTATGGCAAGTATATTTGTTCCAACGGCTCATATTTGTAATTTTCATACAGATATGGCGATTCTGTCGACGCTTCGCTAAGGGCGCCCCATGTCCAAACCGCTCCATCTCGGCCAGACCAGCGCGCTCCCGGCCTCGCCCGAAGACGCTATCCTCGATTATGTCCCGAACCCGCGCAAGGGGCTCTATATGGTGCGCTTCGCCGCGCCTGAGTTCACCTCGCTCTGCCCGGTGACCGGCCAGCCCGATTTCGCGCATCTGGTGATCGACTATGCGCCGGCCGAGACGATCGTCGAATCCAAGTCGCTCAAGCTGTTCCTCGGCTCCTTCCGCAACCATGCGGGCTTCCACGAGGACTGCACCGTCGGCATCGGCCAGCGGCTGTTCGACGAGATGAAGCCGCACTGGCTGCGGATCGGTGGCTACTGGTATCCGCGCGGCGGCATCCCGATCGACGTCTTCTGGCAATCGGGCCCCGCGCCCGAGGGTCTGTGGGTGCCCGACCAGGGCGTGGCGGGCTATCGCGGCCGGGGCTGACCCCTACCGCAGGGAGGGGCCTGATCGGCATCAGCGCGCGCGGATGAATGCCTTCACGTCGGCGCTCAGCTTGCGCAGATCTTCCTGCCGCACATACATCATGTGGCCGGCGTCATAATAATGGAACTGGATCCGTGACGGGTCGAAGCCCGGCCGGTTCAGCGAATATTCGGCGCCGAAGAAGGGCGTCGCGAAGTCATAATAGCCCTGCCCGACGAACACGCGCAGCCCGCTATTCTCGCGCAGCGCACGGCCGAGATAGGGCGCGACGTTGACATAGACCTCGCCGTCGCGGCCGCCCTGGTCCGCCAGCTTCCAGTCCCAGCCTCGCACACCGCCGATCGTCACATATTGGCGGTCGGTCGTATATTTCAGGTCCCCGCGCAGATAGCTGTTCACAGCCGAAGTATAGGACGCATCGATGCCATAGAAGCTGGGATCATTGTCCCCCTCCTCGCCCGCGCGGTCATAATCGACGCCGGTATAGCGCGAATCGAGCCGGCCAACGGTCAGGCCGCGGTCGCGGAGAAGCTCCTTGTAGAATCGGCCCGGCGTGACGCGCAGATTGGCGTTGTCGAGGAACTGCTCGGACAGGCCGGTCAGACGCGACAGTTCGGCGCGGGCCGAAGCGCGCTCCTCCGCGCCCAGCTGGTTGCCCTTGAGCAGCGCCGCCGCATAAGGCCCGATCGCGAAGGCCCGCGCCTGCGCTGCCGCCTCGGCGACGGTCGCGGCCGGATTGGGCAGCTTGCGATGATACCAGGCGGTCGTCGTCATCGAGGGCAGGTTGAGGATATAGGGCATCTCATTGCCCTGCACCTCGGCCGGGGCCGCGAAGTCGAGGATGGTCGAGATCAGGATGATCCCGTTGACCGCGACGTCGTTATAGCTGCCTTCCAGCTCGTTGATCAGCGCGACCGAGCGCGTGGTGCCATAGCTTTCGCCGCCGATATATTTGGGCGACGCCCATCGGCCATTCTCGCTCAGCCATTTGCGGATGAAGTCCGAGATGGATTTGGCGTCGGAGGAGACGCCCCAATAGTCCTTGGGATCCTTGCCGCCGAGCGTGTGCGAGAAGCCGGTGCCGACCGGATCGATGAACACCAAGTCGGTGACGTCGAGCAGGCTCTCGGGATTGTCGACCAGCGGATAGGGCGGCGCGCCATCGTCCTTCGCGTCGGGCAGGACGACACGCTTCGGGCCGAAGGCGCCCATGTGCAGCCAGAGCGAGCCCGAGCCCGGCCCGCCATTGTAGAGGAAGGTGACCGGCCGGGTCTTCGGATCGCCGCCGTCACGGACATAGGTCGTCGAGAAGATTGCCGCCGCCGGCTTGCCGTCCTTGTCGTCGAGATAGGTCTCGCCGGTGGTCGCCGTGTAGGCGATCGACTGGCCGCCGAAGACGCCCTTATGCTTCGTCACCGAGACAATGGGCGGCGGAACGGGCGCCGGCGCAGCGGCCGCCTCCTCGTCCTTCTTCCTGTCGGCGGCGTGCGCCGCGAACGGCGCGAGCGCGATGGCGAGAGCGGTGAGGCTGGTGGTCAGGCGCATTTCCGGAATCCCCTTGTAGGAGAACAGGCTAACCCAGCTTCCGCCGCGAGGGAAAGCGTGAATTCTCACGCGCCTGTCGCGAAATAAATCCGCGCTATCAGATCAGCTTAATCTCGCGCAGCCGCTCGAGCAGATAATCATTCGCGGTGATCGGCTCGGGAAAGCGGTTGGGCCGCTCGGCCGTGATCGTCTGGGGCAGCGTCTCGATCAGATAGTCGGGCCGGAAATGGAGGAAGAAGGGCATCGAATAGCGCGCGAAGCCGCGCCGTTCGGGCGGCGGGTTCATCACACGGTGGCTGGTCGACGGCAGCCGGCCATTGGTCAGCCGCTGAAGCATGTCGCCGATGTTCACCACCAGTTCGCCCGGCGCGATGTCGACCGCGAGCCAGCGGCCGTCGCGATCGAGCAGTTGCAGCCCGCCCTCCTCGGCGCCGAGCAGCAGCGTGATGGTGTTGATATCCTCATGCGCGCCGGCCCGGATGCCCGGCGCATCGGGGCCGATCGGCGGATAACGGAGCAGCCGCAGGATCGAATTCCCGTCGCGCACCGCATCGACGAAATAATCCGCCGGCAGGTCGAGATAGAGCGCGATCGCCGACAGGATCCGGGCGCCGGTCCGCTCGAAGGCGGCGAACAGGTCGAGATAGGTCTGGCGGAAATCGGCGATCTCCTGAGGCCAGAGATTGGCCGGCATCTGATCGGCATAGGCATGGCCGGCCGGAAGCTCACGGCCGACATGCCAGAACTCCTTGAGGTCGGCCTCGGTCGAATCCTTGGCAGTCTCGACCCGGAAGGGCGTATAGCCGCGCTGACCGCCACCGCCCGCGACATGGTAGGCCCGCTTGACCTCTTCGGGCAGCGCGAAGAACGCCTTGGCCGCCGCTTCCGCGCGCGCGATCAGCTCGGCCGGGATGCCGTGATCGGCCACCACGGCGAAGCCGAAGCGCTCGAACGAGCGCCCGATCGCCTGTGCGAAGCCATGAACGTCTTGGTCTGCGATCGCCAGCGAGGTGCTGGGGACGCGGGTCAGGTCTGCGATGTCGGTCATCGCGCCGATATAGCGCTCGGTACCGGGATCGTCATCCCCACCGACGATGCGCTACCGGACGGCAAAGGCGAGTCATCCACAGCTTTCTGCCGCAGGCGGCTTGAACAAGGGGCCTCCGATCCGCCAGACACCCCACGTGACCGCACGAATCGACATCGGCACCAGCGGCCCGGGCCAGTCGGTCCATTTCGACGTTGAGGAGCTGCTCGCGACCCGTCTGCTCGTGCAGGGCAATTCGGGTTCGGGAAAGTCGCATCTGCTGCGCCGGCTGCTCGAGGAATCGGCCAATGTCGTCCAGCAGGTCGTAGTCGATCCCGAGGGCGACTTCGTCACGCTCGCCGATCGCTTCGGCCATGTCGTCATCCAGGCCTTCGACCATAGCGAGGCCGAGATCGTCCGCCTCGCCAATCGCATCCGAGAACATCGCGTGTCGGTGGTGCTCGCGCTCGACGAGCTCGAGATCGAACAGCAGATGCGCTGCGCGGCGACCTTCCTGTCGGCGCTGTTCGATGCGCCCCGCGACTATTGGTATCCCGCGCTTGTCGTCGTCGACGAGG
>JAIYAJ010000280.1 GCA_027489105.1 Zymomonas sp.
AGCACGACCTCGAGCGAGGACCGCGCGCCGTCGCCGTCGTCGCGCATCATGATGCGCTCCTCGCCGCGGTGCTTCACGCGCCACGACTTGCCGCGCAGCGACAGGACGGCGAAGCCGCCCGTGATGCCACCCGAGAGCTCGGCGTTGGCGACGTTCTGGGCCTGACCGGCGAACGCTGCCGGCAGCGCGCCAAGAGGCATGGTGATCAGATTGGACATAGGCTAACTCCTAGTGGGGGTTGGGGTGATGGGTCAGGCCCGACGGACGCCGATCTCGTCGCGGACCGAATAGTTGACGCCGGGCGGCAGGGTTTCGTGCTCTTCGAGGAAGGCAGCCACAGCGGTGGCGTTGGCCTTCCAGTCCAGCAGACCCCAGTCCTCGGTGCCGATGACATGGCGGCGGAACGCCTCGGCGTCGGCGATCGTCGCAGTCGTGCGCTTGGTGCGATACGCCGTGCCGGCAGCGCGGGCGTTGGCGCTGTCCTGCTTGGTGGAGTTCAGGTGGTTCAGCAGCATGGCGCCGAGCATGTCCAGGCCCTCGTTGAAGGGCTTCAGCTCTTCCTTGTGCCGGTCCTTGATCTCCTTGATCTTGTCGCGCAGCTTCACATACTGGCCGATGCGCTTCTCCAGATCGAACTCAGGGGGCGGGTTGTTGTGCCCCACTCCGGGGGTTGCTTCGCTCATGGTTACCTCGTTGGGTAAAGCGGATGTGGTGGTTACTTGCTCGACTGCTCCGCAAACAAGTCGAGAATACCGTCCTGCAC
Source organism: Zymomonas sp. (assembly GCA_027489105.1). The sequence continues at coordinate 764 of JAIYAJ010000280.1, forward strand.
TTTCTGCTTCTGACGCAGCTTGGCATAGATCTTGCGTTCGGCCGCCGTGCTCTGCAGCATGATGATCTGCTGCTTCTTCCGCTGTCCTATCCTTCGAATTCTAGCATTTGCTTGTTCGAAGGTTTCAAGCGACGTCGTCGGACCGAACCAGACCACGACGTCGGCGGCGGTCAGGGTCAGGCCGTGGGACATGGTCGCCGGGTGCGCCACGATGACCTTGACGCTGCCCGTGTTCTGGAACAGCGAGAACGTCTCCTCGCGCTTACCCCGGGGGGTAGAGCCGTCGATCGTGCGGGCGTCGATGCCCTCCTTCGCCAGCCGCTCCGCGACGCCGAGCAGCGCGTGGGTGAAGGGGACGAAGACCAGCACCTTGTTGGGCGTGGAGTTGACGACGTCGACCAGCGCATCCAGGCGCAGGTCGTTGTCGAGGCCGACCACACCCTTGTCCTTGGAGTACACATAGCCGAGCGAGATCTGCAGGAGCTTGTTCAGCACCGTGCCGGCGTTGGCCGCGGTGATCTCCTTGTTCTGGACCATGGCGTAGGCCGCGGTCCTGATCTCCTTGTAGACCTTGGCCTGCTTCGACCCGAGGTCGATGTCCATGGTCCGCTCGATCACCTCCGGCAGCTCGACCACGTCATCGAGGCTGAACCGCACGGCGGGCTGCAGGGCGTTGAACACCACGTCAGCCGCTTCCTTCTTGGGCACATACCGGAACTCGGAGAGCTTCTGCATCGTCGCATCCCGAAACCCCTTGAAGAACTTCGGCACGGTGTTGGGCGTGACGATGCGCGCCTGGCCCCAGGCGTCGGTGGGCTCGTTGGGCGTCGGCGAGCCGGTCATGCCCCACACCCAGCCCTTGCCGGCGGCGATCTTCTGGCAGGCCTTGGAGCGCACCGCCGAGCCGTTGCGGAAGGTCGCCAGCTCGTCGATGCAGAACACGTCAATGTCAGTGCGCTTGATGAGCTCGTCCTGCAGGATCGTCAGCCCATCGGGGTTGATGATGTAGACGTCGTGGTCCTCGGCGAGCCGGGCGAAGCGCTTGGCGCGGTCGCCATGCAGCACCGTCACGCTGAGGTGTGGCGCGGTGTCGAAGATCTCCCTCGCCCAGGTGAAGTTAAGGGTGGAGAGCGGCGCCGTGATAAGCATTCGTCGCGCTAGACCTTTACTTCTAAGGTAGTCAAACGACCAAATTGCGCACCTTGTTTTCCCGCATCCCATTCCGTTCAAAATATAGGCGCGCGGATTGGTTGTCATAAGCGCGCAAGTCTTACGCTGTACTTCAAAAGGTTTGCCGCCGCCCCAATTGTACTGGCTCAGGATTGGCGCCGGCACATCCATACCCATCGCCTGCAGCAGCTTCGTCTCGGACACGCCGTGGGGGATCGCAATCAGATCCTGACCCGAGAACGACACCCGCTGTGCGGCCGGGAACAGCGCGCCCAGATCGGGGCGGAACGGCACGGCGACGACCTGATGCTTGGCAGAAACGTGGATCATACCAACCACTCCTTCAATGCGCGCATGTCGTCGCAGTCTTCGCTGTCGATGACGAACACGCGCCCGCCAACCTTCTCGATGCGGCGCTTCACCTCGACCTGCAGGGGGCGCAGGGGTTTGCCCGGGGCTTTCGCCTCGACGGCAAAAAACCTCCCAGCGTTGCAGCCCTGGTAATCGAGCCAGTTCTCGCCGTAGCCGGCCGGCACCGGCCACCAACCATCGGTCGTCGCCTCGTGCAGCTTGAGCACACGCTTGATGGCGGCCTTGACCTTACCCTCGGGGGTAAACTTGCTCACAGCCAACTCCCGTCGCCGATGATCTCTTCAAAGAATTGGATGCGTTTCGCAGTACCCAGCAAACCTTTGTGCCACGCCATACTGACTACAATGCGGTGGCCGAACATATAGTATGTTAGTTTATCTAATTTCTTGTTGCCCCTGTTCAGGGACATACACTCTTGGAACACGCCGCGGGCGATTTCTTCTTGCCGCTGCTTGCGCTGCTCACTAGTCACGGCACAGCTCCGCGAATAGTTTCAACCGTTTCTCTGCGCGCCGGTAGAACTCAGCCGCCGCACTGAACTCGGCATGACACTGGAACTGCACGACGGTGACGTGTGTCTCGATCGGGGCGACCGCGCCGCGCGCTGACGGCGCCCACCTACTGACGCGCCAGTGGATGATCCAGCGCTGCTGGAACCCCGCGGTGTCTTCCCAGCCGTCGATCGCGACGACCGTCACACCGTGCTTCTGCACGATCCCGTCCAGCGCCATGAGGATCGCACCGGCCGAGCGCTCCCGCAGCATATCCCGCCACCGCGGCGCGGGGTCCAGGTCTTCCATCACTCCCCCCAGTGCGGGCACTGTTTGACACTGCAGTGGCGCTTGCACAGCCCGCCCGGTCGCGGCGGGAAGATCTTCTGCTCTTCGGCGTTCTGGAGCTCCTTCACCCGGGGCAGGAGCCCAGCCCACAGCCCGGGCATGTCCTCGCGCGTGAAATCCTCGCGGGTGGTGGCGTCGTACTGCAGCCAGATGAACTCGCTGCGGACCTTCCTTACCTCGGGGTAATGGGCGAACACGCACTGCGCCATCAGCGCAAGCTGCTCGCTGTTCTCGAGGATCTTGCCGGTCTTCCAGTCCACGATGAGCGCGACCGGCCCGACGACCTTGACGACGTCGCCGATGCCGCGGAACCACGCATCCTTGGCGAAGTAGGTGGTCGGCTGGAAATCATCCGTGATGGCGTACTTCTGCTCGACCAGGGTGACCCCCGTCCCGCCGCGCAGTTTGTCAGCCCACCCCTGCAGGGTCTTGTCGTGCGGCGCCGGGATCGGCTTGCCCTTGGCGATCGCATCAGCCAGCAGCTTGTGGACGTGGTTGCCGTAGGTCAGCTGCTCGCTTTCCTCCTCGACCACGTCCTTCTGGACGCTGGTGTGGAAGTAGCGCTTGGGGCAGTCCTTGTAGTTCTTGATCTTGGAGTAGGACCACGACCACGACTTCTTACCCTGGTAGGTAGTGACGGCGGCCATGATCAGCCTTCCAGCATGCGCAGCTTGGTGATCAGCTCATCGCTGGGGAAGTTGGTCTTGCCGTCGGTGACGAGGACCGCCTTGCCCTGCTTGGTCTGCATGAAGATGTGGATCTCGTCGCCGGCCACCGCGGCGGCGTAAACGCGCTGCTGCATGCCCTGGTAGAGCCCGGCCAGGTGCAGGCGGAAGCCCAGCGCCCAGAGCGCGTTCACCTTTTTGCCGTAGCCGGCGTCGTGGCTCTCAGCCATCGGCTGCCCAAAGAACTTGGGCTCGTAGAGCTCGCCAGCGATCGCCATCGCCGTCGCGGTCTGGTTGCGCGCCGCGGCCCAGTCGGCTTCCAGCCTCGGCAAGGAGTTTACCGTGTTGGTGATACCGTACGAGGGCTTGTTCTGCAGGGCTGCTGCGTCGATCATCGCCCGGTATTCCTGCTCCAGCGAGCGGCTAGGTGGCTTGATGGGGTTCACGCTTACCTCCTGGGTAATCAGGCGACGCGCCGCGGCGCAGCGGCACCCGCCTGCTGGTAGGGGCGGTTCAGCGCTTCGAGCATCTCGTTGCGCTCATGCTCGGTGTGCAGCTCGCAGATCGTGACGAGCCCGCCGCCGATCTTCTCGCGGGCGATCATGAAGCGGACGGTGCGGGCGAGGCGCACGTCGACAGCGAAGTATTTCATGGCGGCTCCATTGGGTGAGGCCGGCGTGTGGTGGTCCGGCACGAGTCGGAAAGGACCGGCGGGCTATTACGCCCGCCAGCCAAGTACGCTTAGACCCATGAGGTGCGTTTCCGGGAGGACACGCCCCAACAATATAGGTTGAGGCCAAGCAAAAGTCAAATTATACTTACCTGAATACTTGTTTACTCAGATAAGTAATTTGCTAGTTCAGCTTGCCCGACGGAGGCACCGGCACGTTGCCGTGGTTTGCCTCGATGATCTTGATCGCCTGCTTGGATCCGATCTTCCAGGTCTCCAGCGCGGTCGACCCATCGCTGTGTTCGTGCACGATGTGCAGCACCATGCCGTCGACCTTGCCGGCGATGACGCGGTCGGCGAGGGTGCGCAGCTGCTGCGCGGCTTCATCGCGGTTCTTCTGCTCGTCGATCGCATTACTCATAGGGTAACCTCACTTCGCTTCTGCATAGGACAAGCCGAAGTTGCCCTCGGCGGCAAGGGGGATACCGGGCGCCCAATTAGGTGCACTTGACAGCTCCTCGATGAGGCACTGCAGGAACTCGGACACGACAGCATCCGGCACGACGAAGACCAGCTCGTCATGAACCTGGTTGACGAAGGTCAGGCCGTAGTTGTGGAAGCGGCGCGAGGCGCGCGAGGCGGCCTCCATGGTGTGGATGCGGGCGGCGAACTGGACAAGGTTCTCAACCAGCTTGCCGCCATAGAGGCTCTTCCACTCGCGGCCATACTTGAACCGCCACTGCCACTGCCCCTTGAACAGCTCATGGTTGAGCCCGTGGTAGAAGAGGCACAGCCCGTTGGGCCCGACAATCTTCTGGTGCCGGAACTTGAACGGCCCGTACTCGAACCCGCTGTCGTGGCTGGCGAGCGCGGGCAGGGCGTTCTGCATTGTCTTCCAGCCATCGACGATCTTGGAGAAGCGCCTGCGGTAGGCCTGCACGATGTTGCCGGCGTCCACCAACGGGATGATCAGCTCCTGCCCCAGCTGCAGGCGGGACTGGACGCGCACCGTGTTCTGGAACTTCGGTGCGCCCATCTGGTAGCCGAGCCCTAGAATACAGTTGTGTACGATCAGCGGGCCATCATTCGTCAGGATGGTGAAGCGGTGTCGCGGCCCGGCTGAGAGCAAGTCGTAGACGGGCAACCTCAGCTTCGAGATCTGCGATTTGTCGCTTGTTTCGGGTGTTTTGGCTTTTGGTGACAAAGCGGATGTTGCCGGGCTGGTAGCCGGCGTTGACATCAGTCCGGTCCATTTCGAGCGCTGGGTCATCCCAGCCCGGAAGCGACTGAACATACCTGAGAAACGCAGCCCGGTCTGTGCGCCACTCAGGCCAGACAGCGATCCCGCGCCCGCCGTAATGGCGGTAGTGCCGGTTTGTTGGGGCATGGCACCGACTGATCGCAGAGGAGAGCCGGTTGAGAAGTCGTGGCCTGTGGCTGTCATCAGGCATTGCTTCACGGTAGCACCAGTACCGTTTACGCGCGCCAGCCAGTTTGGCGCAATCGTTGCACCGGGTTGATTTGAACGCTTTGAAATTATTGTGGGCGACAGTGTGCTCGGGCCGACCGCAGTCGCACTGGACAATGAGGGCAGAGACCCCGCGGCGTTTACCCTGGAGGTAACCAGTGACGACAATTCCGCCGCTGCGGTGGCCAATGCCAGGGAGCGGGTTTTTGCGTCGGAAACCAGATACTGCGCTTCCAACCACTGGGTCCCGCACAATACGAGGTGATCCGGTGTCAATGAGACACCGGAGAGCTTGACGGTTTGCTTCCAGCCTTGCTGAACTAATCCTTTGTGGCATACCCACTCCTGTCCGTCCCAGACCTTGTGGTCGGTTGTAACCTTCTCGATAGCAACGGGCCCCCTGTTGGTGAGCACCAACGTACCGGCGGCAAGGCACTGCTTGCCAACAAAGCGCTCGGTAGGATGCTCCTTCTTGTTCACCGGGCGGCGGTAGATCTCCTCGCCGGCGAACTGCGAGTAGATGTCGTGGCCCAGCCGGAACGCCTCGACGAGGTCATCCTGCCCAGCGAAGTAGGGGTTGAAGCGCGCCTCGATCTGAGAGGCGTCAACCACGACGACCTTGTGCCCGGGCATGGCTTCCAGCGCCTCGCGCAGCACCGACGTGCGCCCCAGGTTCTGCATGTTCAGCTTCCAGTCACCTGAGAAGCGGTGCGTGTGGGCGCCGGAGTAGCGCAGCGGGATGGGCATCCACGGCAGCGGCTCCTTACCCGGCCAGGTAAGGTTGGCGATCGCCTGGAAGCGCGCCGTGCGGGTCTGCTCAATCGTCGACTTGAAGCCGAGCCGGGCGGCGACCAGCGCCTGCACGTCGGGGTTCTCGTGCTCCTCCAGCTCGATCATGCCGGCATCAGTCTTGGCGAAGGCGTAGGTCTCCTCGCCCGTGG
>JAIYAJ010000298.1 GCA_027489105.1 Zymomonas sp.
ATCACTCGGCCCCGCCATCCCGGCGGGGCCGAAGCGTCATGTGCGGACAGCCGGAACGGCATCATGGCAGGCGCCAGATGTTTGGCATCAGCTTTCGGACGCCAGTCTCGGACAGCCTTGAGCCCTGCATCAGCTCCGCTGGGTGCGCACTCCCCCACCAAGGGTCTGTCTGGAATTCCGAGGGTACGGGCGGCTCGGCCGGGTTCAAGGACGCGGCGGTTCCCCCAAAATTGACGCGGGGCCGGGGAGGACGGTGCGAACTCACTGGGGAGCGTGCGGCCCCGCGACAATTTCGGCTCCCCCGCGCGCCGCCGCTGGCGGTCGGCTGACGCCGATCCTTGAGCCCGTCCTCGCGCGTCCCGTGCCGGACCTCCTCGTCCAATTCAGGACAAAGAGGAGAACATCATGTCCATCATCACCATCGAACAGCAGATCGCCGAGCTCAGGCTTGAGATCGCCCACTGCAAACTGACAAAGCGCGAGCGCCGCGCCGCCATCATCGAACTGGATTGGCTCAAAGAGCAGCAGCGCATCGAGGAGGAAGCATCCTACTTCGATGCCATTGAGCGGGACGTCGAGCACCTGCCGCCAAGCGCGCGGTTCAGCCTCGACCAACTGCTGTTCTGACGGCGCATAAGACGGGAGGCCGGCAACGGTCTCCTGTTTTTTTGACCCAGCCCTTTGTGGTGGTGCAGACGCGTTTCACCGCGACCGCGCCGCCATCCATGATCGCTCAGGCCGCGCCTTGCGCGTCGAGGTAGGTCATCAAGGCGACAATCAGGACATTCGTCGCCTTGGTCTTGCGGTCGGCCGCGAAGCGCCGGAGCGCGATGTCGAGCTCGTCCGGCAGATGGATGTGATGCGGCCGCTCGCCGCGTGGACCCAGTGCCTTCAGCCGTTCCAGCGCCGTCAAGAATTCGTCGGCGGCGACCGCTGACCGTTCGGGCTTCCGCATTGCCCGCTTGGGCGCCAGCGGAGGTGATGGCACCGAAGCCTTAGGTATGGCCAGCTCAGTAGGGCTCCCTGTCGGTTGCTCCGCCTGGCCGTCCTTTGGCTCCCGCTCACCATAGAACAGCTTCTCGACAGCGCCGGGTGCATTGAGGTCAAGTTGGACCGGGACCGCTGGTAGGGCGTTGGGCAATCGGTTCTTGCTCATGAATGGCCTCCCGCCTGAGGTCGTGCTTGATCTCCCTCGAGATCGGCAGCCTGATCTTTTGCTCGTGGTGGCAGAAGCCCGAGTTCCTCCACCACCTCCCGGACATTGCGCCTGGCCTCGGTGGTGCTGCGATCTGTCGCCCTGGTCGTCATGAGCGAGCCGAAGCCGCTGACGAAGGTCTTGAAGATGCCGCGCTCGGCGAAATACGCCGACAGGATCGGCACCTTGGCCTCGAGCAGCAGGCGCTGGACCTCGCGCAGGGCGACGCCGCGCAGATCGACGATGTTCACGCCGTTCATGACGAGGCGGTAGGGAGCCATGGATCGCCCCTGGCTTCTGGCCACGGCGCCGAGCGCGGCCGCCGTCCGGATCGCCTGGGCAGCATCGAAGGCACCGACCCGTGCGGGGATGATGATGAGGTCCGCCGCATTGGCCGCGACGATCAGGCTTTTGTCGGCGACCCCCGGGACATCGATGATGCGGTCGTCATGGCTGGACGCCTGGCCCAGCAGCGTTGCGAGCTCGGTATCGGTCGTGGCGCGCGCCACATCGATGTTGGCTGGGCGATCACCTCTTGCCGTGGCCGTCTTGAACCATTGCGAGACCGAGCCCTGCGGGTCGGCATCGATCAGCAGCACTTTGCGCCCCTCAATGGCCAACGCATCGGCAAGCAGGATGGCAATGGTGGATTTGCCGGAGCCACCCTTGGCGGTGATGAGGGCGAGGGTGCGTGGCAAGGGCCAGAACCTCCGATCAACATTGAACCGGAACCGTCATGCGGGGAGACCGCAAAGCCGCTTGGCGGTGTTGCCGGACTACAGGACCACCGGCATACAGCAGTACCGCAAAAACGTCTACCAGTTTAACATAATGACTGTTTCACATGATGCCAATTAAACGGTAGGACCGTGTAGCGGTCCGGCCCAATGATAAGGAACCAACGGCAACAGTTTTGCGGTGACCCGGCATTCCGGGATGACCGCCGTCCAGGCATCTGGTAAAACCGGAAGATGGTCTGCCGGCCCTGCGCGCAAGCCGAACGGGATCCGGTTCCCCGGTCAGACTGTGTCCCGGATAAACCGGCAAACCGGCGTGTTGCTTTACGGTCAGACCGGACGGCTGCTGGGCCCTATGTCATCTAGCGTCCAACCGCATACCCGCCTTCCGGTTTGGTGCCGTCCCCGGCATGCCGGACGACCGCAGGGCGGTTGGCCGGTTTCGCGGAACAACCGTTTCGCCTGATACCGGTCACACCGGAAAACCGTATTGCGGTTCTCTTGATCGACAGGACAGGGCGACCTCGGTGGTGCGGTATTCCCGGACAACGCCCTTCCGGAACAACCGTCTTCCAGGGTAACCGCCATCCAGCAAGACGGTGAAGCGGACGAACGGTCTGCCGGTCCACGCCCTTGATGCGGATCAACCCCGCGATCCGGTCGGCCCGCAATGCTGGAAAACCGGACAACCCCATTGCCGCATTACAGTCAGACGGTCGACCGGTGCGATATGCTTGCGTCCAACCGGATGACCTGATTCCGGTTTACCCGAAGAACCGCATGCCTGTCAGACCGGATCACCATCAGACCGGTTGCGGCAGCATACATCTTGATGGATTGGTATTCTGGTAATACGGTTTTCCGGTAAAAATGCATTCATGTTTGCAGGGATGACCGTATTACGGGATAAAATTATACTATAGGAGTCTATAGAGAGATACGATTGTTTAGCGAACAGGCAAATTTATAGATCATATCAGAGGAATTGATAGGGATATGCATCGGAGGGGAGAGAATGCGGCTTTCTATATTGACAAGATAGCAGTTTGTGGGACAAACTTCGGGTGTGGAGGTTGTGATGGGCGTCAAGCGGCATCGCCTCGATCTGGATGAAGCGGACCACCGGCTGCTGTTGGCCGCGTCGGCACAGTTCGGCCTGTCTCAAGCTGAGGTGGCGCGGCGGTTGATCCGGGCGGCGATCGATGTCGGTCCGGCGCTG
>JAIYAJ010000084.1 GCA_027489105.1 Zymomonas sp.
AAAAGGCGATCGCGGTCTTGCGCTGCGCCACCAGCGCGCGCTTGACGTCGCAAATCTCGGTCAGCTTGTTGCTCATGGTCGCGCGGCATAGCCCCGGACGCAGTGCGGGTCCAGCATGGGCCGCGCGGGAAAGGGGGGGCGCCGTCCTCCCTTGTCCGGTCGGCGCCGACGGGCTAGCGGCCCGACGATCGCCGGGTGGGGGACAGCGTCAGGCGTTTCCCTTGCGGAAGATGAACTCCAGTTCGTCGTCCGACAGCGGTTCGTTGAACCGGCATCCGGCTTCGAAATCCTTGGACCAGACCACCCGCGCGGCCAGCGCCTCGCTGTTGGGCAGCTTGAGGGTGATGCTGGTGGACAGCGGCAGGTCGCAATAGACTTCGAGCCGCGCGCCATGTTTGGAGACGTCGATGATCCGGCACAGCGCGCGTTCGGGATTGCCCGAGGCGCCATAGCGGGCGCGGATGTCGGCCGGCAGTCTCTCTTCCCGGCGGCGCGACGGTTTGATGACGGTGACTTCGGCAGAAAGCATCGATTTCCCTCTCGATCCGGGAAACATGGCTAACATGCCGTTGATTATGAATGCGTAAAGACCGTCCGAGTCGCGCGGTGGCCGCTTGGCTCTTCAGCGGGGCTGAAAGGCTTTCGCGCCGGTTCGCCACAAGACGAAGGCATAGCTGTCTGCCGCCAGTGCGTCCGATTGCGCCCGGGTCGATCCCACGCCATGCCCCGCATCGAAGTCAACGCGCAGCAGCACGGGGTTGCCGCTGCTCGTGGCGGCCTGCACCCGGGCGGCGAACTTCGCCATGTGCCACGGCGCCACACGCGGGTCAGTCGCACCGGTGATGCAAAGGAGGGCGGGATAAGGCGTGCCGTCGCGCACCGCCTGATAGCTGTCCATGTCGTACATGATCCGGAAGCTCTTCGCGTCGACCATCGGCCCCCATTCATCGATGTCCGATACATTCTGTTCGGCGGTGTAGCGGATCGGATTGGCCCAGCCGACATTGGAGATCACCGCCGCGAACAGATCGGGCCGCTCGGTCATGGCGCGACCGACGGTGATGCCGCCGGCGGAGGTGCCCGAGATCGCCAGATGCCGCGGGCTGGTCAGCTTGTCGCGGATCAGCGTCTCGCAGGTGTCGATCAGGTCGCGCCACGTATTGGGCTTGGTTTCCTTCTGTCCGCCCTTGTGCCACTCGCGGCCATATTCGCCGCCGCCGCGCACATTGACCACGCAATGGACGCCGCCTTCGTCGAGGAAAGCCAGCAGCGAGGCGGAGAAGCGCGGCGAGTAGGAATATTGATAGGCGCCATAGGCGGTCGCCAAAGTGGGTGCGTTGCCGGTCCGCCTCAAGCCGCGGCGATAGATCAGCGTATAGGGTATCTTCGTCCCGTCCCGCGCGGTCGCGAAGGCGCGTTCGGTCATATAGGGGCGGACGTCGATCGGCGGCGGCGGGTTGATCCCGGTGTCGCTGACCGTGCCGGCGCGGTCGACCGCCCAGATGCTCGACGGCTGGAGCCAGCCGCTGAGGTTGAGGAAGGCGCCGTCGCGGCTGGTGCTGGTGAACAGGCCGCCGATCGAGCCTTCGTACGGCAGCTTGATCGCTTCGACCCGGCCGTTGCTCAGACGCGAGAGCGTCTCGATGCCGCCGTCCATGACGGTGACATAGACGCCGTCACGCGCGGCGCTCAGGCTTTCGATGACCGAGGGCCCTTGCGGGATCACTTCCCGGGCAGAGGCGATGTCGGGCTTGCCGGCGGAGGTCAGCACGACACGGCCGCGACTCGCGCCCTTGTTGGTCAGCAGATAGAGATCATCCCCCGTCAGCGCTGTCGATACGACGATGTCATCGAGCGTCGCTACCCGAGCGAAACGCGGGGTGCCGCCGAGCAGGTCGGCGAGCGGCACGGTCCAGTAGGAGCCTTCCGGCCGGACGTCACCCACTCCGATCAGGCAGACCGATGCATTCTCGCTCGTCTGGACCGACGGGATCTGCGTCTCTCCCATCGGGATGTCCGGGTACATCCCCCGTTTCAAGAGGACGCGGTCGGTAGCCGGATCGGTTCCCAGCCGGTGGAGGCGGCATTCTCCGTCCAGATAGAAGCGCGGCGTACCCCTTGGATTGACGAAGGCGATGTAGAAGAAGCCCGATCCGTCGGGCAGCCAGCCTGTCACGCCGAAATCGGTGTTCTCGATCCGCTCGGGCAGGACTTTGCCGCCCTTCACATCCATCACATGGAGGATCGATGCTTCCGAGCCGGCCGCAGACAAGCCGTAGACGAGATGCCCGCCGTCGAAACTCGGCTGCCACCAGTCGAGCGAGACATGCGCTCCGTCCATCGTCATCACGGTGGGATCGATCAGGACGCGCTCTTTCCCGGCCGCGTCGCGCACGATCAGCCGGAAATTGTCGGCACCGGCCGGTCGTTGTTCATAGAAGAGCAGGTCGCCGGCGGGAGCCACGCGGAGGGTGAGCGCGGCATCGCCGGAAAGAGCACTGATGCGCTTCGCCAGCGCGGCGCGTCCCGGAAGGGCATCGAGCGCTACGCGCGTGCCGGCATTCTGGCCTCGCAGAAAGGGCAGCCAGTCCGCGTCCTTCGGGTCTTCCATCCAGCGATAATTATCGGTGACCCGGGTCCCGTAATAATCGTCGATGGCCGGTTGGATACGGGCGACGGGCGTTGTCGGCGACGACGTGCCCGCGCGGACGCGGGTGGCCGACAAGGCGATGGCGGCTCCGCTCGCGGCGAGCAGCGTACGGCGATCGAGAGACAAGGACATCTGGCAGGCTCCGGCCCCGGGTGATGGCCTAATCTTGCGAGTGTCTCCGCCCTGCGCGCAAGGCAAATCCGCCGCCGGCACGCCGGCGGCGGATGCGTTCGTGCGAACGTCGCGATCGATCAGAAGCTGTAGTTCAGGCTGAACACCGCCTGCCGCGTCACGCCGGGCTGTGCCCAGCTGCCGTTGACGTTGTTGCGGACGGTCGTGACATATTTCTCGTTGGTGAAGTTCTGGACATTGACCTGTGCCTTCAGCTGGTCGCTGATCGGGTAGGACAGCATCAGGCGGTGGATGGTGTAGCTCGGCACGCGGTAGCCGACATAATTGCCGGCGGCGAGTTGGGCCACGGTCGGCTGGTTGAGCAGGAAGCTGCCCTGATAGGTCAGGCCATAGCCCACCTCGAGCCCGAAACCGAACCGATAGGTGGTGAACAGGCTGCCCGAATGTTTCGGCGTGTTTAGCAGTTCATAGCCGCGCGTGGGGTCGGGGAAAGCGACACTGTTGCTGCAGGCGGTGCCGGGGTTGGCGAGACAGAAGTCGGATACGCCCTGCAGCACCTTCGACTCGAGATACATATAATTGGCCGAGATCGTCCAGTTGCTGGTAATCTGCCCCGACGCACCGAGTGAGACGCCTTCGACACGCTGCTTTCCGTCGAGCACCTGCTCGGGGAAATTGACGTCATTTGAGTTCACGCGGATCGAGTTGCGCTCGTTGCGGAACAGCGCGGCGGTCAGCAGCAGCCGGGCGTCGAACAGGTCGGCCTTGGCGCCTATCTCGTAATTATAGGTGGTTTCCGGCTTCAGGCGGCAATTGGCGTTGGTGCAGGCACCATCGACCGAGGCCTGCGACGGCAGCTTCGAATTGCCATAGGCGATGTAGAGGCTGGTGTTTGCCGAGGGCTTGAAGACCGCACCGATCCGATAGGAGAGAAGATTGTCGCTCAGGCGGAACGGGCCTGTCGCCGCGCTCAGGTCGCCGAGATTGGCGGCGCCTGCGGTGGTGACATAACTCAGCGTGCGGTTCGATCCCTTGACATGCTCATAGCGCACACCCCCGTTAAGCTCGAACCATTCGGTGAACTTGGCGGTGTCGAACAGATAGGCGGCGTAGCTCTTCTGCGTACCGAAATTGCGGCTCGTCAGGATGAAGTTGACCGGGCCGGTGTAGATGTTGCTGCCATAGGTGAAGCCGGCAGGCCCCTGCACCACGGCGCCCGGATTGGCGATGCTGACGAGCGGGAAAGTGGGCGTGGAACCGTCGGCGTTGCGCGGCAGCGTGCCCTGGGTCTGGCGATAGTCCTGCCAGAGCGCGGAGACGCCGGCGACCATCGAGTGCTCGATCCCGCCGGTCGCGAATTCGGCCGTCAGGTCGGTCTGCGTATAGGCGGTCTCGTTGGTGATGAAACGTTCGACGCCGCGACCGCCGGTCGGCAGATAATAGCCGGCAGGCACGGTTGCCGGGCAGGCCGCGACCGTGCCGTCCGGTGCGACCGGCTGGCGGCCGGTCGAGGCGAGGCAGAAGGTGCCGGTCGGCTGGCTGGTGACAGTGTGCTGGCGGATTTTTTCGTAGCGGGTGAGGTTGCGGACGCTCAGCGCATCGCTGAAGCGGTGGCTGAAGATGCCCTGCATCGAGTTGGTCTTGGAATCCTGCCGGTCGAGATTGGCGAAGCCATAATAGCCGCTGCGGTCGAAGTCGGACAGGAAGCCGCCGAGATTGGCGTAATAGCGCAGGCCATATTGCGGCATCGCCTTGTCGTCGAGATGCTCGAACTGCAGCGTCAGGCTGGTCGGGCTGTCGATGCCGATGGTGACCGAGGGCGCGATGCCCCAGCGCTTGTAATCCTCGACGTCGCGACCGGGTACGTCATTCTCATGATAGACCGCGTTCAGGCGCACCGCGATCAGATCGCTGACACGGCGGTTGGCGTCGAGCGTCGCGCGGTAATAATTGTCGGTGCCCACGCCGGCATCGACGATCGTCTGGTCGTCGCCCTGGGGCCGCTTGGTGACGAGGTTGATCGTGCCGGCGACCGATCCGCCGCCGTTCATGACCGAATTGGCGCCGTTCGATACCTCGATCTGCTCGATATTGTAGACTTCGTTGCGGTTGAGGAAGGCGGCCGAGCGCACCCCGTCGACGGTGACGTCGTTCTTGGCATCCTGACCGCGCAGGATGATGCGGTCACCATAGCCGAAGCCGCCCTCGCCCGCGCCGAAGGTGATGCCGGGGACGGTGCTGAGCACGTCGCGCAGGGTGAGGAGATTCTGCTGCTGGATCGTCGCCTTGTTGATGACGGTGATCGTCTGCGGCGTGTCGAGCAGCGGGCGGGTATATTTGGGGGACTCCATGCGCTCGACCTTGGGCGTGTCCTCGTCGATCGCGGTCGAACTGACGGTCATGCCGCCGAGCCGCTTCTCCTCGTCCGGCTTCGCGGGAGTCTGCGCCGCAGCCGGCGCGCTCGCGATGAATCCCACGCAGGCCAATGCCAGAAAGCCCGAGCCGGCCAAATCTCTGTTCGTCATGCGGATCCCCTTCACTATGTCGCTAGGCGGCTGCTAACGATAGTGAGAACGATTCGCAATTAATTAAATGCGAATTTGTCGCAATAATGTTTGGGGTTGATCGAGGTGCAAGCCGCACCGCTTAATCGACTGAGTCGGTCAGCGCCGCTTCCCCTCCACCATGCTGCGCATGGTCCCCCTCCCCGTACCGGGGAGGAACCAAGGCATAGTGTGCGGCCAAGATCCTCCCCGGAACGGGGAGGGGGACCGCCGAAGGCGGTGGAGGGGAATGCGGAACGAGCGTTTGTGAGCAGGCTTCGGTGGCTCGACGTGGCCGTCAGATCAGAAGGCGATCCAGCGGGTCAGGAGCCGGCGCGCGGCTCCGTTGTCGATCGCCTCGGCGGCGATCGCGATACCATCGGTCCAGCCCTGCGCGCGTCCTGCCACGATCAGCGCTGCAGCGGCGTTGAGCAGGACGGCGTCGCGATAGGCCCCCTGTTCGCCATCGAGCAGCCGGCTCAGCGCGGCGGCATTGTAATCGGCGTCGCCACCGCGAATGGCTTCGAGCGGGTGGCGCGACAGGCCCGCGTCGGCGGGCTCGAACCGCTCGGGGCCGAAACCGACCGCGCCCAATCGGAAGATGCTGCTCGGCCCGCCGATCGACAGCTCGTCGAGCGGTTCGTCGCCCGACACCATCATGGCCGCGTCGCAGCCGATCCGTTCGAGCGCCCCGGCATAGACGGGCAGATAGTCGGGCCGTGCGACACCGATCAGCTGGCGGGTGACGCCGGCGGGATTGCAGATCGGCCCCAGCAGGTTGAAGATCGTCCGCCGGCCGATGCGCTTGCGGATCGGGCCGAGCGGCTTCAGCGCCGGGTGGTGCTTCTGCGCGAACAGGAAGCACAGCCCGATCTCGTTGAGGCTCGCTTCGGCGCGGTCGGACGCCCGGTCGAGGTCCAGGCCCAGCGCTTCGAGCGTGTCGGCGGCGCCCGCCTTGGACGAGGCGGCCCGGTTGCCATGTTTCGCCACCGGCACTCCGGCGCCCGCGACCACGATCGCGACGGCAGTCGATACGTTCAGGCTGTGCGCCCCGTCGCCCCCCGTCCCGCAGACGTCGATCGCACCCGGTGGCGCCTGCACGGGGACGACCCGTTCGCGCATGGCGAGGGCCGCGCCGGCTATCTCCGCGCTGGTCTCGTCGCGTTCCGCCATTGCGGTCAGGAAGGTGACGAGTTCTTCTTCCTCATGCCGGCCATCGAGGATCGACGCAAAGACGGCATGGGCGGTGTCCTGGTCGAACGGAAACAGCGGATCGGGCAGCGTGGCCAAGGTCAGCCGCGGTCCTTCACCGCGATGCCCGCGCTGCGCAGGAAATTGGCGAGCATCGCATGGCCATGTTCGGTCGCGATGCTTTCCGGATGGAACTGAACGCCGTGGATCGGCAGCGAGCGGTGGCGCACGCCCATCACCTGTCCGTCCGATGTCCGCGCGTTGATCGACAGGACCTCCGGCATCGTCTCTTCGGGAACCACCAGCGAATGGTAGCGCGTCGCGGTGAAGGGCGAGGGGAGGCCATCGAACAGACCCGTGCCGTCATGATGGATCGGGCTCGTCTTGCCATGCATCAGCTGCGGGGCCCGCTCGACCCGGCCGCCGAAATATTGGCCGATCGACTGGTGGCCCAGGCATACGCCGAGCAGCGGACGTCCTGCCTCGGCGCAGGCACCGACCAGTTCGAGCGAGATGCCCGCTTCGTTCGGCGTGCATGGACCGGGTGAGATCAGAAAGGCCTCGGCGCCGCTCGACATCGCCTGGCCGACGCTGATCGCGTCGTTGCGGACGACTTCCACCCGTGCACCCAGCTCCATCAGATAATGGACGAGGTTCCAGGTGAAGCTGTCATAATTATCGATGACGAGGATCATGCCGCCGCCCTAACGGCTTTGCGGGCGACAAGAAAGGGCGATCTGTGTCCGCTGCGAGACGGTCTCAGCGGGCCGGTCCGGACAGCAGCGCCCGGCCACCCCTTGCTCCGAAGCATGACTAGCATCGCAGGCGTCCGGCGCCCATCCGTCGCTCGACGCTGCGCTGCGCCGGTCTGCGTCAGGCGATCCGGTGGCGGTCGGGGGGCACCGGGTCGATCGCGAGCAGGAGCCTGGACTCCCCACTGCCGTCGATCGGTGGCGAACGATGGAGGACGCGGGGCTCGTCCACCAGCATCCGACCCTTGAAGATGGCGATGTCGCCGGCCGCCATAGACTGAACTGCGTAGATCTGGTCAGCCAGACACCACTCCGTGCCGCGGCCCGACAGCGTGGCAAGGAGCCGCGCCGGGACATAGTCCATGTGAAACTTCCAGCAGGCGTTTGTCTGCACGACCTCCAGCCGCAGGCGGAGGCGCGGCGTCGGGAAAAGCGCCGCAAAGCCGGTTGCCCGTTCGGTGATCTCGGCAACGAGCGCAGCCCAGACCGGAACATAGCCGGGACCGGCATCGTTAATGGCGCGGGCGACGCCATTGCCAAGCTCTTCGACGGCGATCTCCACGTCGATGTCCGCAACGCCGTTCGGATCGAGCCTATCCAGGGGCGCGAGCGCGAAGGGGCGGGGCCTCTGCCAGATCGCCAGCTGGATGTCGCGATCGGCTATGGCCGAAAGGATCGCCTCCGAATACCCGCTCGCGACGGGCGAGACCGAAGTGGCAGGAGCGATGGAAAGAGCAACAGCCACCGATTCATCCTTGAAAGTAATGATACACCATAACATATCAGCCGCCGATCAAAAGGGAAAGAGGTGGTGATGATGCAGGATGATGGCGAAGAGCGCTCGGCAAGAGCCGAGAGCTTGCTGGACGGCTTTGCGGTCTGTGCCTCTTTCACCTGCATGGCGCACTGCCTGTTGCTGCCCTTGCTGCTGGCGGCGCTGCCGGCCTTTGCCGATCGGCTCGACCCCGGTGAGAGCTTTCACCTGATCGTGCTGCTGTTGGCGATCCCGACCAGTGCTTTTGCGCTGGTCGCCGGCTGGCGGCGGCACCGGGCGTCGGTGCCGCTGGCTGTCGGATCGGCGGGACTCGTGCTGATGGCGGCCGGTATCGCCTTCGCCAGCCGTGAGGCGATCGAGACGGGTTTGACGGTCGCTGGCAGCCTGCTCCTTGCCGGTGCCCATATCGCGAACTGGCGCAACCGCCGCCAGCGGCCGGCCGTTGCGGCGGTGGCGGAGCGCTGCTCCGACCCCGCCTGATCAATCAGGGCTTCTGGGCCAGGGCGGCGTCTTCCTGCGCGCAGTTGCGCGACGGCGCCGTCGATCGGGCGGCGATCGCCTCGGCTTTGGCGGCCTGAAGATCGGCCTGG
The DNA here is from genome assembly GCA_027489105.1 of Zymomonas sp. The sequence goes on from JAIYAJ010000084.1 coordinate 8,634, forward strand.
AATCCAGGGTCTGCGTGCAGGCGGGCAACGACCGCTGCTCCCATCATCCGTCCTTGTTCGACATCGCTGAGCCAGTGGACGTTGCAGATGCGCCGGCTGTCCCCGAAGGCGATGCCGCGTGCCACCAGCCGCGCGGAGCGATCGGGCACGATCTCGGCGAGCATCAGGCCCCAGCCGAAACCGATCGCGCTGTGCCCGGACGGGTAGGAGCCATCCTTGCGGAGCATCTCGGTATAATCGGGCGAGCAATTGGCTTCGCCATTCTCCATGAAGGGGCGCGCCCGCTTGTAGCGTTCCTTGACGCCATAGGTCGCGAGGCCCAGGTCGGGCAGGCTGCGGCGCATCAGGCGATCGATCGCGGGTGTCGCCTGCGGGCTGATCTCGAAGCCGGCAGCACAGGAAAAGGCGCCCGTTGCAGCCGGCGTGCGGAGGTCGGCGTCCGCCGTGGCGAGGTCCCAGCGCGCGCCCTTGCCCAGCGCGAGCCCCGCCTTCGACGCATCCCGATCGCGGGCCAGAGCGGCAGACCCCTCAGCGGGCGGCGCGGGCAGGATGGCGAGGCTGTCGGGCAACGCTTCGCGCGCCAGATAGCCCTGGGCGAGCAGCGTGTTGACCGGCGAGGTCATGGCGGGTGGTGTGTCGGCGGCGATGACGGCTGCTCCCGCGACCATGATCGCCGCTGCGATGCCGATCATGCCGGCCTGGGTGATCCGTGCTCTCATCCTGCCTCTCCCGAAAAGTGAGGGGGCCAGCGCATAGCATCGCCTGCGATCCCCAGGAAGAGACGGGACGACCGCTCAGGCGGAGGCCGGGTGGAATGTAGGAGGACGGCGTCGCAGCACAGCGCCGATTGCTGCGAATCCGGCCATGAGCAGGAGCCAGCTCGACGGCTCGGGGGCAACAGAAACGCTTTCCAGCCCGCCGCCGCCGGCATCGCCGACGATCGCCTCGCCGGCCGGCGTGTAGCTGCCCATTTTCAGCGCGCCGCGCTGATCGAGCGACTCGGCTACCAATGTACCGGTGATGCTGCCGTCGTTCCGCACCGATGCGAAGGGCGACAGGATCGTACCGAAGAAGCTCTGCTCGAACTCGAGTTCCTGCGCTTCGTAGAAATTCCAGATCAGCTGGCTGTTCTTGCCGATCCCGCTCGCATCGAAATCTGCGTCGATACCCCCCGCCTTCCCCGACACGTTGACGATCATGCTCGTGCCATCGGCGATTTCGATACGGATGCCGTCAAGGCTTTGCAGATCGTCGAGGCTGAGATCGAAGACGCCCAGCTTGGCGTCGCTCCTCAGGATGAGGCTGTTCTTCTCGATCGAGACTTTGTCCGTCGATGCGAGCGACTGCAGGTTCTCGCTCAGCCCGCTCGTCGCGCGGAGCAGTTCCTCGCGTTGCTTGGCGATCTCCTCGCTATAATCCTTCGCGTCGCCCTTCGTCTCATAGCGATAGCGGGCCTCGCCGCCGACGAACGTCTTCCCCTCGATTTCCTTGCGCGAGTCGAGATTGTCGAAGACGACGAGATTCCATTCGTAGAGGAAGTCCGCCTCCGCGATCATCGAGGCTCCCGCGATCTGGCCCATGGCCAGCAGCCAGACGGCGAACAGATTTCGGACAGAAGCCAGCAGGGAAGCAAACCGCATGACGCCCTCGAACCGTTTGCCCCGACAGAATCAGCGGGGAATATCGTCACGCTATCGCATCAATCGGTTTAAGCCAGCCTAAAGCTGGATGGACGTTAGGGAAGGTGCTGTTCAAAGAGCCTGGCAACTCCAGACCCTGAAGGACAGGGATCGCCCTTTGGGCCCCGTGATGGTGACATGGCCACCGGCGCGAAAGGCATGGGTTTCGAGGTGAAACAGCGCCTCGTCCTCTTCGTCGGGGCCGTAGGAGATCACCCAGCGGTCGCGCACATGGGCGAGATGGCCGGTGCGTTCGGGTTCGTCCGGCGCCGATCGCAGCACGGTGGCCTCTTCGGGCTGTTCTCGCAGGCGCCGCTGGTCGACGAAACCCGCCGGGTTGAGCGGGAGGCGCAGAAAGTAGCAATGATCGCGCAGGCCGTCCGGATCGTCCGGCGCAGGGTCTAGGTCGAGGCGGACGATATTCCAGTGCATGGCGTTGAGCTAGGCAAGGGGACGTGCCGTGCTCCATTCGTAAACATACGGATGGCGAATGCGGCTGGCGGACGCGACCCTGTTGGGCAGGCCCCCGCCGCCAGGGCTTTGGCTTAACGGTCGATGTCGCGGCGGAAGGTTTCCGGCAGGAACACCAGACCGATGACCACCG
>JAIYAJ010000143.1 GCA_027489105.1 Zymomonas sp.
ATGTGGGGCGGCTCGATGACCTTCAAGACGCCGATGCTCTGGGCGATCGGCTTCATCTTCCTGTTCACCGTCGGCGGCGTCACGGGCGTCGTCCTCGCGAACGGCGGCGTCGACAACTATATGCACGACACCTATTATGTGGTCGCGCACTTCCACTATGTGCTGTCGCTGGGCGCGGTCTTCTCGCTCTTCGCCGGCTTCTACTACTGGTTCGGCAAGATGTCGGGCCGCATGTACAACGAGTTCCTGGGCCAGGTTCACTTCTGGCTGTTCTTCGTCGGCGTGAACGTCCTGTTCTTCCCGATGCACTTCCTGGGTCTCGATGGCATGCCGCGTCGTATTCCGGACTATCCGGATGCGTTCGAGAAGTGGAACTCGCTCGCGACCCACGGCTATGAGATCATGGCGTTCAGCATGATCTTCTTCTTCATCAACGTCTTCTGGTCGCTCTTCGCGGGCAAGAAGGCCGAGGGCAATTATTGGGGCGAAGGCGCGACCACGCTCGAGTGGACGCTGTCGAGCCCGCCCCCTTACCACCAGTTCGAGAAGCTGCCGCAGATCGGGGACGATCACGGCCACTGATCGACGGTGATTTCCTGACGATGAACCGCCGCTTCGACCTCCAGCGTCAGAGCGGCGGTTTCATGTAACGATGATTGAAGAGCAATGGCGAGCAAGGCTTTCCCGATAGACATGGTCGCAACGGCCGAGTGGCGCGATTTCCTTGCGCTAACCAAGCCGCGCGTGTTGACGCTCGTGGTCTTCACCGGCCTCTGCGGCCTGCTGGCCGCGCCGCAGGCGATCCATCCCGTGCTCGCCTTCACCGCCGTGCTCTGCATCGCGCTGGGCGCCGGAGCGGCGGGGGCGCTCAACCAATGGTACGAAGCCGACATCGACGCGATGATGGCGCGCACGGCACGCCGTCCGCTGCCGTCGGGACGTATGGATCCCCAGTCGGCGCTGCATTTCGGCGTTGGTCTGGCCTGTTTCTCCGTCCTGCTGATGGGGCTGGCGGTCAACCTGCTGGCTGCGTTCATCCTGCTGGTGTCGATCCTGTTCTACGTCGTGGTGTACACCGTCTGGCTGAAGCGCCGGACCCCGCAGAACATCGTCATCGGCGGTGCGGCCGGCGCCTTCCCGGCGCTGATCGGCTGGGCAGCGGCGACGGGGCGTGTCGATACGCTTCCGGTCCTGCTGTTCTTCCTCGTCTTCCTGTGGACCCCGCCGCATTTCTGGGCGCTCGCGCTGTTCGTGAACCCCGACTATGCCCGCGCCGGTGTGCCGATGCTGCCGGCTGTCGTCGGCCAGCGCGTCACGCGGCTGCAGATCATGCTCTATACCGTACCGATGGCGGCCACCGCCGTGGCGCCCTGGCCGCTCGGGCTGGCCGGCGCGATCTACGGCGTCGGTGCTTCGTTGCTGTCGGCCTTCTTCCTGCTGCTCGCCGTTCGCGTGGGGCTCAGCCGCGAAGCCGATCCCGCGAAGATGAAGGCGGAGCGCCGGCTGTTCGGCTTTTCGATCCTCTATCTGTTCATCATCTTCGGCCTGCTCGTGGCCGACAAGGTGCTGGCGTGAGCTTCACCCCTGAAGAGCAGAAGGAAATCCAGCGGCGGCAGAAGTCGCGCGCGCTGGTGACCGCCCTGATCCTGGGCGGCATGGTGGTCCTCTTCTACGCGATCTCGATCGCGAAGATGCTGTGATCGCGCCGGAAGCCCGTAACAAGCGCGTGGGCGCGATCGCGCTCATGATCGCGCTCGGCATGCTGGCGCTCGGCTATGCATCGGTGCCGCTCTACCGGATGTTTTGCCAGGCGACCGGCTTCGGCGGTACGACCCAGCGCAGCGAAACGGGGGTCGCGCCCGGCGCGGTCGTGGGCAAGCTGATCGACGTCCGCTTCGATGCCAATGTCTCGCCCAGCCTGCCCTGGCAGTTCGGACCGGAAAAGAAGGTCGCCCGCGTCGCCATCGGTGCGCGCCAGATGGCCTTCTTCACCGCGACCAATCTCAGCGACCACGCGATCACCGGCACCGCTGCGTTCAATGTCACGCCCGAGATTGCCGGTGCCTATTTCACGAAGATCCAATGCTTCTGCTTTACGCAGCAGACTCTGAAGCCCGGCGAGACGATCCGCATGCCGGTGATCTATTATGTCGACCCCGCCATCCTGACCGACAAGGAAGCCGGGAAACTCAACGAAATCACGCTGTCCTACACCTTCTACCCCGACAAATCCGCTGTGGATTCCGGACGGGTGGGCGGTTAAGGACGTTCCAGCAAAATATCAGGGGCACGGAAAATGGCCGGAGCGAAGAGCCACGATTATCATATCCTACCGCCTAGCATCTGGCCGTTTTTCGGCTCGATGTCGGCGCTGGTCATGGCGTCGGGCGGGATCATGTGGATGCACAAGGCTGCCTTTGGCGGCTATGTCTTTTTCGCCGGGCTGCTCGGCGTCCTGTTCACCATGTACAGCTGGTGGGCGGAGGTCGTTCGCGAGGCGCATGCCGGCGACCACACCCCGGTCGTCCAGCTCCACCTGCGCTATGGCATGATCCTGTTCATCGCCTCCGAGGTGATGTTCTTCGTCGGCTGGTTCTGGGCCTGGTTCGACTTCTCGCTCTTTCCGGTCGCCCTCGAATATAATGAGGGTGTCACCTCGATCATCGCCGGTCCGAACAGCGTGACCCAGGCTGCCGGCCTGTGGCCGCCGAAGGGCCTCGAGGTCATCGACGCCTTCCATCTGCCGCTGCTCAATACGCTGCTGCTGCTCTGCTCGGGCACCACGGTGACCTGGGCGCACCACGCGCTGCTGCACGGCGATCGCGACGGCCTCAAGAAGGGCCTGTGGCTGACGATCATCCTCGGCCTCGTGTTCAGTTCGGTGCAGGCCTATGAGTACATGCACGCGCCGTTCGTCTTCAAAGGCCTGAACTACAGCGCCGCCTTTTTCATGGCGACCGGCTTCCACGGCTTCCACGTGCTGATCGGCACGATCTTCCTGATCGTCTGTCTCGTCCGCGCCTATAAGGGCCACTTCACCCCGCAGCAGCATTTCGGGTTCGAAGCAGCTGCCTGGTATTGGCACTTCGTCGACGTCGTGTGGCTGTTCCTCTTCATCGTCGTCTATGTGTGGGGCGGCTGGGGCGCGCCGGTTCACGGCTGATCCGACGCTTGTCGAACAAGGGGCGCGGCGGCGGGGCAACCTGTCGCCGCGCCTTTTCTATTTGCGGGGTAAGCGAATGATCGAGCCGTCCGAGCGCACGGCGCCACAGCCGCTTCAAGCTGCCCTGCGCGGGCTCTGTCCGCGATGCGGCAGCCCGGGCCTGTTTGCGGGAATGCTGCGCTTCTCCGAGCGCTGCCCGTGCTGCGGTCTCGATTATGGGTCGTTCAACGTCGGCGATGGTGCCGCCGCCTTCCTCATCCTGATCGTGG
>JAIYAJ010000202.1 GCA_027489105.1 Zymomonas sp.
CGATCTTGTCCACCTGGCCATAGGGCATGCCCAGCACACGCCCCACGTCGCGCACCGCCGCCTTGGCCTGCAACTTGCCGAAGGTGATGATCTGGGCCACTTGATCGCGGCCATATTTCTGCTGGACGTAGCGGATCACCTCGCCCCGTCGGGTTTCGCAGAAGTCGATGTCGAAGTCGGGCATCGACACGCGTTCGGGATTCAAAAACCGCTCGAACAGCAGGCCGAAGCGCAAGGGATCCAGATCGGTGATGGTCAGCGACCAGGCGACCAGCGAACCCGCGCCCGACCCACGGCCCGGCCCTACGGGGATGCCCTGCTCCTTCGCCCATTTGATGAAGTCGGCGACGATCAGGAAGTAGCCCGGAAAGCCCATCTTGATGATGATGTCGGTCTCGAACGCCAGCCGGTCGAAATAGGATTCGCGTTCGAGCGGGTCGGTGATGCCGAGCTTCTCCAGCCGCCGCTCCAACCCTTCGCGCGCATCGCGGCGGAGCATCTCGGCCTCGCCATCGCGGTCGCCGGCGAGACTGGGCAGGATCGGCTTGCGATAGGGTGCCGAAACGGCGCAGCGCTGCGCGACCACCAGCGTGTTGGCGAGCGCCTCCGGCAGATCCTCGAACAGACGCTGCATCTCCGCCGCTGGCTTGAGCCAGAGGTCGGGAGAACTGCGCGGGCGTTCTGCCGTGTCGATATAGGAAGAGCTGGCGATGCACAGCATCGCGTCGTGTGCGGGGTGGAATTCAGGCTCGGCGAAGCAGGCCGGGTTGGTTGCGACCAGCGGCAGATCGCGCGCATAGGCCAGGTCGATCAGCGCCGCTTCGGCCTGCTCCTCGACCGCATTGCCGCGCCGGCAGAGCTCGACATAAAGCCGCCCGGGGAAATAGGCCTGGAGGCTGTCAGCATAGCTTTCGCCCGCCGCCATCTGCTGTTCGGCGAACAGCCGCGCCAGCGCACCCTCGCCCCCCGCCGTCAGTGCGATAAGGCCATCGGTCCGTCCCTCCAGCTTCGACAGCGGGACATGCGCGTCCTCATGAACGGGGCGCTCCAGATGCGCCGCCGAGACGAGCGCGCAGAGATTGTCATAGCCCCGCTCGTCCTGCGCGTAGAGGGCGATCCAGTCGATCACCAGCTGGTCGATCCCCGGCCGACGCACGGCGAGCATCGTACCGATGATCGGCTGCACGCCCTCCTTCTTGGCGCCATCCGAAAAGGCCATCGCCGCATAGAGGCCGTTGCGGTCGGTCAGCGCCGCAGCCGGAAAACCGCGCTTACGGGCGTGCTTGGCGATCGCCTTCGGATCGATCGCGCCTTCGAGCATCGTGTAGGCGGAAAATATCCGCAGCGGGACGAAGGGCTGATAGGGCATGAACCGGAATGTATGCCCCCCGGAGGGATTCGTCAGCCCTCGCCGCCTGTTTTATCCACAGTCTTGGCAGCCAGTCTGGAGCGACTATGAGGACGGCGCTGTAGGAAAGCAGCTTTCGGCGGCGAGCGTCGTGAGCGTGCTCGGCAGCAATTTGGTCGAGGCGCCCTGATAGGTCGTGGAGATCGCGACCTTGGTCATGCCCGACACGGACGAACAGGTCGCTGCGCTGGTCAGTGTGACCGCCGTTGCGTTGATCTTTATCCCATTGGCGGCGGCGCGGGCGACGGCATGGCTCTTCACTCCGGCGCTATCGGTACAGCCGGTCGCACCGAGCGCGGCGCAGCGCGCGCTGTTCGTCGCGACCTCCTGCAGCGCCTGGAAACTCCACGCCATGCGCGCGCCGTCGATGATCAGGAACATGAAGGCGAGGAAGACCGGTGCCACCAGCGCGAACTCGGTCGCGGTGACGCCGCGCCGGTCCCGGAGAAGCAGTCGGAGCATCATTCGAGCCGCACCACGGCGGTGCGGGTCTGCGTCAGCGCGCCGCCGAGCATCGCGGCGGGAACGAGCATCGTGTTGCTCGTCGCGGTCGCCTTGATCGTCATATAATAGCCAGCAAGGCTGCCGTCGCTGCAGGTCGAGTTGCAGGCAGCGGTCGTATAGGTGGGCGCGGCCGATGTGCCACCGAGACAGGCACAGGTCCGCGCGCTGTTGACGCAGTTGGACGTGCCGCCATTGCATCCGACCGTCACCGTAGGCGCGGTCGACAGCTTGGCCGCTGCCCCGACATAGGTGCCGATCGCGCTCTGGTTGACGGCGGTGCGCCCGTTGAACGCGATCATCGCCCCCTGCTCCACCGCGCTGTCGAGGCGCAACCGCTGGTGATACCACATGGCGATATCGAGCCCGGCCGTCATCACGAAGAAGAACAGCACCGAGAGCAAAGCAAACTCGATAGTCGCCATGCCGCGCTCGTTTGCCGAGAGCGAACGCATATCGAGACGCCGCCTCATTTGAACAGGGCCACGCTGGCGACGCTGCTCGAAGCGTTCGACACGCCCGTACAGGTGCTGCCGATCGCCGTTCCGCCGTTCAGGCTGAGCGTGTTCACGATCAGCATCAGGCAGGCCGAGGTGCCCGAGGACATGGACGCGCCGCCGTCGACCACCATGTCCGACTTTGGCGCATAGACGAGGCCCGAATATTTGCCCGATGCACCGCCACCCAGCTGGGTCGCGCTGCTGCTCTTCGTCATCAGCAGGACGTTCGGCACACCATAGCTGGCGCTGGCGCCCGGCGCGGCGAGGTCGAGCGTGGTGCCTCCCGCGAAGGAGAAGGTGCCGCCGAGCGCGAAGCTGATATCGGTGCCCTGGATCGTGCCGCCCGTCCCGTTCGTGAAATTGCCCTTGATGATGTAGAGGCCGGCACCGAAGATCGCGCCGGACGACAGCGACAGATTGCCGTTGATCACATGGTTCACCGACTTGGGGAACACGATCAGGCTGCCACCCCCGGTGTTCGAGATGTTGCCGTCGGCGCTGAAGACGCCGGCCGCAGCCGTCGCCTTGGTGCAATCGGACGTGAAGCAGACCTGGCTGCCGCCTGCGACGGTGATGGAGTTACCCGAGCTATCTTTGCCGATGACGACGGTGTTGCCGACGCCGATCGCGACCTTGATGTATGCGCCGCCCGACAGGCTCATGCCGCCGGCCAGATTGAAATTGCCGCTTCCGATGTCGAGCTTCTTGCCGCCCAGGATCGTCAGCGAGCCGAAGCTGTGATCGCCATTGCCGACGGTGATGGGGTTGTTGGCATTGACCTTGAAATCGCCCGCGACCGTGACCGACCCGTTGCCGATCGTCATGGTGTCGCCGCTCATGTCGATCGAGCCGAAGGTCAGCGTCGATCCTGAAGCGAAGCTGATCTTGCAGCCACCAGGCACGGTCAATTTGCGGATCGTGTAGGTCCCCGCCGGGATGCTGTAATTGCAGCTATGGGCGCTCGCCTGATATTTGCCTGGTTCGGTGGTCCCGACCGCCTCATAAGCGAGCGTCCAGTCGGTTGCCGGCCCGGTATAGCTGACCGTCGTCGGTGCCACCTTCGCGGAGATGCAGGTCGTATTGCCGTCGGCATAATCGGCATCGCTCGTGCCCGTCAGCTTGTTGACCTGACACAGGGCAGACTTCACCCCGCTGTCGTCCTTCATCCAGTCGCTCGCCGCGCCCGACTTGTTTTGCAGGATGTTGTTGGCGGTCGGCGATGTCGTGATCGCACTTCCGGGATTGTTGACGCTCTTGCCGGCGAGGACCTGCTTGGCCGTGATGGTGGTCCCATAGGGCACGGTGACGCCGGCATTGGTGCCGATCGCGCAACCCGGTGCATTGATGCTGACGCCGCCGGTCAGGGTTATGCCATGGGTCGGCGTCGCCGACAGCGCCGCGATGCAGGGCGGGGCGGTGCTGCTGGTCGTCGAGGTGGTAGCGGAGCCGGTTGCCGTGACGTCGTAGGACAGCGATGCCGTGAGCACTCTGGCGAGAGCCAGCGGGACCGAGGTCGTGACGGTGACCTGCACCAGTTGCTTGCCGGTCGGCGCGTCGGTCACCAGCGCCACGGTTGCGGCACTGGCCGGCAGGCCCTGCGCCACAACGACCGCCTTGGCCGAAGCCGTCATCTGCGTGGTGTTGTTGTTGACGTTATAGGCAAGCGCACCGGCCAGCGCCGCCATGTCGGCGACCCGCTGGTTGGTCGCGTCGGTGGCATAGCCGCGCCCCAGCTCGACCGCGAAGGCCCCCATGCCGACGATGGTCGTCAGCGACAGCGCACCGATAACGGCCACGCCCCCGCGCGCGCAGCGCGCAAGGCGACCGACAGCGTCGCTGGCTGACTTGCTCCAGGCCCGGACCATGCAGCCGGCCTAGGGAAAAATGCTTAAGGGACCGCCCAGCGGCTATGGTTAATGGCCATGCTCGATCAGGTCAGCCGACCTTCGTGCAGGCGGACGACACGGTCCATCCGCTGGGCGAGCCGCTCATTGTGCGTCGCGACCAGCGCCGCCGAGCCTTCCTGCCTGACGAGCCGGAGAAATTCGGCCAGTACGATGTCGGCGGTAGCCTCGTCCAGATTGCCGGTCGGCTCGTCGGCCAGGACCAGCGCCGGCCGGTTCGCCAGCGCGCGCGCCACGGCGACGCGTTGCTGCTCGCCCCCGGACAGCTGCGATGGGCGGTGGCTGAGGCGTTGCGCCAGGCCGAGCGCGCTCAACAGACCGGCAGCGCGCTCCTGCGCGGGCTGGGTCTCCGCGCCGTGGATCAGCTGCGGCAATATGACATTCTCGACCGCCGTGAAATCGGGAAGCAAATGGTGGAACTGATAGACGAAACCGAGGCGGTCGCGCCGGACGCGCGTCCGGCCGACCGAGTCGAGCCGGGCCACTTCCTCGCCGGCGATGCGGATCGATCCCTCGAAGCCGCCTTCGAGCAGGCCTACCGCCTGCAGCAGCGTGGACTTGCCCGAGCCCGATGGGCCCAGCAGGGCCACGATCTCGCCCGGCGTGATCGACAGGTCGACCTGGCGGAGCACATGGATGTCGACATCGGCCTGGCGGAAGGTGCGGGTGAGCGCGCGGACTTCGAGCACGTCACTCATAGCGCAGCACCTCCACCGGATCGGTGCTCGCCGCCTTCCACGCGGGATAGAGCGTCGAAAGGAAGCTGAATCCGAGCGCCATCGCGACGATCACGCCGACCTCGACCGGGTCGCTCTTCGCCGGCAATTCGGTCAGAAAGCGGATCGAGGGGTCCCAGAGATTCTGGCCGGTGACGAACTGGACGAAATTGACCACCGCCTGCCGGTAGAACAGGAACAGCGCGCCGAGGCCGAGGCCCGCGCCGGTTCCGAGCACCCCGATTATGGTGCCGACGGTCATGAAGATCTTCATCAGCGCGCCGCGCGAGGCGCCCATGGTGCGCAGGATCGCGATGTCACGCCGCTTGGCGCGCACCAGCATGATCAGCGATGACAGGATGTTGAACACCGCCACCAGGATGATCAGCGAAAGCACGACGAACATCGTCACCCGCTCGACCGCCAGCGCCTCGAACAGCGACTTGTTGAGATCGCGCCAGTCGCTCAGCTGCCCGACGCGGACGACCTCGTCCCTGAGCGGCGCCAGGATCTGCCCGACCTTGTCGGCATCGACGGTCTGGATCTCGATCATGCCGACCGCATCGCCGAGCATCAGCAACGTCTGCGCATCGCCCATCGGCATGACCACGAACGCCTTGTCATAGTCATAGACCCCGACCTCGAAGATTGCGGCGACCTCATAGGAGACGATGCGCGGTACCGTGCCGAAAGGGGTCGACTGGCCCTGCGGGCTGATCAGGCTGATCTGGCTGCCGAGATCGGCGCCCAGTTGCTCGGCAAGGCGCGCACCGATCGCGACGCGGCTGGAGCCGGGCACCAGCGCGTCCATCGACCCGCGCAGCACCTTGCCCCGAATCACCGGGTTGCGACGGATATCCTCTACCGTCATGCCGCGGACGAGCACGCCCTCGACCCGACCGTCATAGCTCGCCATCAAGGGCTGCTCGATCAGCGGCGTCGCCGACACCACGCCGGGCAGCTTGCGCGCATCGTCGGCGATGATCCGCCAATTTGGCAGCTTGCCGCCATAGCCCTGCACCACCGCATGGCCGTTGAGCCCGACGATCTTGTCGAACAGTTCGGCCCGAAAGCCGTTCATGACGCTCATCACCACGATCAGCGCGGCGACGCCGAGCGCGACCGCTACGAGACTGATCGAGGCGACGAGGAAGATGAACGCCTCGCCCCGGCCCGGGAGCAGATAGCGCTTGGCGATCATCCGCTCATAGCGGTTGAGGATCATCGCGATGCTCCCCGGCAACCGAGACCGGCAACAGGGTTCAACCCGTCACCTTCGCCAGCGCGTCCTCGACCGAAAGCTCGACCCGTTCGCCGGTCGCGCGACGCTTGAGCTCGACCACGCCCTTGTCGAGCCCCTTGGGACCGATGATGATCTGCCAAGGCAGGCCGATGAGGTCCATCGGCGCGAATTTGGCGCCACCGCGCTCGTCGCGATCGTCGTACAGCGTCTCGATGCCCGCCGCTTGTAGCTGCGCGTAGAGATCGTCCGCGGCCGCCGCGCAGCGCGCATCGTCGGCGCGCATGTTGATCAGGCCGACCTGATAGGGGGCGACCGAATCCGGCCAGACGATGCCGGCATCGTCATGGCTGGCCTCGATGATCGCACCCATCAGGCGCGACACGCCGATGCCGTAGCTGCCCATCTGCGGGGTCACGGGCGAGCCGTCGGGCCCCTGCACGCTCAGCCCCATCGCCTGCGAATATTTGGTGCCGAAGAAGAAGATATGCCCGACCTCGATGCCGCGCGACTGCTTGAGCTTGTCGCCCGCCTCGGCCTCGCGCGCCTCGTCACGCTTCTCGTCGGTCGCGGCATAGTCGTCGGTCAAGCCGCTGACGAAGTCCTGCAGCGCGGCCGCGTTGTCGGCGTCGACGTCGAGCGAGCGCTCGGCCTCCCAGTTGGTGTGATAGAAGACCTCGCTCTCGCCGGTGGGGGCAAGCACGATGAACTCGTGGCTCAGATCGCCGCCGATCGGGCCGGTGTCGGCCTGCATCGGGATCGCCGACAGGCCCAGGCGCTTGAAGGTGCGCAGATAGGCGACGAACATGCGGTTGTAGCTGTGGCGCGCGCCCTCGACGTCGAGATCGAAGCTGTAGGCGTCCTTCATCAGGAATTCGCGGCCGCGCATGACGCCGAAGCGGGGGCGGACCTCGTCGCGGAACTTCCACTGGATATTGTACAGCGTGCGGGGCAGATCACGGTAGCTTCGCGCATTGTCGCGGAAGATCGCGGTGATCACTTCCTCGGCGGTCGGGCCGAACAATATTTCCCGTTCGTGACGATCTTTGATGCGGAGCATCTCCAGACCATAGTCGTCATAGCGACCCGACTGACGCCAGAGATCGGCCGACTGGATGGTCGGCATCAGCAGTTCGATCGCACCGGCGCGGTCCTGCTCCTCACGGACGATCTGCTCGATCTTGCGGAGGACGCGATGGCCGAGCGGCAACCAGGCATAGATGCCGGCGGCAGTCTGGCGAATCATGCCCGCGCGCAGCATCAGCTTATGACTGACGATCTGGGCGTCGGCGGGCGACTCCTTCATCACGGGGAGGAAATGGCGGGAAAGACGCATGAAGAAGCCAGCTCGCAAGAAGAGGTGCGGATGCGGCTGTCTATGCGCGACCGGGCCGCTCGGCAACCGCTTCGCGCCGAAAACTGGAGTCGTACCGGTCAGTCTCTGTTGCCGATAGAACACACCCGCCGTGTTTCGATTCCGTGACTCTTGAAAGCCAATGACAAGGACCAAGGCGCGCTGTAGGAAAACTTCCACGGAACATGAGCAACAAAAACGGCCATGGTTCGGGGAAAAGTGAGGCTCCGCCGCCATTTAAGGGGTGGTTGGTGTAGAGCCCGCCAAGGGGGTTGGCGAATAATCGTCACGCGGCGCCGGGATCGGAAACGATCCCGGCGTTTGCGCTTTCAGGGCGAACCGATCTGCCCGTCGCGACAGCCCGAAGGACATAGTGGCGCCCCTGCGCGTTCTCCTTCTGAGGAGAGCATCATGGCCAGCCAACCACCCATTCCGCAGGACGTCCCCGCCGAAACCCCGATCGACATTCCGGTGCCGTCGCCGGCCGACCCGGATCCGGGCGCACCGAGCGACCCGGTGATTCCTGGTTTGCCGGCTTGATCAAGCCGCGCGACGGCGGAGCGCGACGGCGGAAACGGTGAACTGCGCAACGCTGCGGGTGAGGCAGCGCCCCTGCCCCAGCAGGTCGCGTGCCGCTGCGGCCGATTGCTCGACCATTGCAGCGTTTTGCTGGGTCAGCGCGTCGATCTCGCCGACCGACTTGTCGACCTGAGCCACGCGCTGCGCTTGGATCGATGAGCCCGCAGCCATCTGCTCGGCCATGCCCCGGGCTGCTTCCACACGGCCGATCACGGTCGCCAGCAGGCCGGATGCACGCTCGACGAGGGTGACCCCCCCTGCCACGGCTTGGGTCGTGGCAGAAATCCCACCCTTGATCCGTCCGGCGGCATCGGCACAGCGTTCGGACAGGGCCCGCACTTCGTTTGCGACCACGGCAAAGCCACGCCCCGCCTCTCCCGCGCGCGAAGCCTCGACGCCGGCATTCAGTGCAAGAAGGTTTGTCTGGAACGCAATGCCATCGATCAGGTCGACCAAGGCCTCGATGGCTTTCGACGCGTCGGCCACGCGACCGATCGCTGCGATCGCTTCGCCCACCGTCGCCTCGGCCAGTGCCACATCGTCATGGGCTCGACAAACCGCTTCGCTCACATGACTGGCCTGTCGTTGCGTCTCGATCAACGATGTCGAGATGTCCGACAAAGTGGTGGACGAAACTGCGAGTTTGGCGGCCTGATGCTCGGTGCGCTGCGCCAGATCATGCGACGCCGAATCGATCTGGACGGACGCGGTCTCAACGCTGCTCGCGGCAGTGGCGACACCCTCGATCACGCTGGAGAGCGACTCGCAGGCATCGTTGAAGTCATGACGAAGCGCCTCGAAGCTCTCCGGAAAAGGATGTTCGATGCGAAAGGCGAGATCGCCTGCGCTCAACGCGCGAAGCGCTTCCGCCATGGCGTCGGCCATCTCCTGCTGCTCGGCGGAGGAGCGCCGAAGCTGTGCTTCCGCTGTGGCGCGCGCGATTCCTGCTTCGCGAAACTTCTCGACGGACCGCGCCATGGACCCGATCTCATCGCGGCGTTCGCGCCCCTCCAGAACGGCTTGCGCGCGCCCCTCGGCCAGGTCTCTCATCACCGATGCCGTCCCGCTGATGGCGACAACGACACGGCGGTCGAGCCAGATAACTGCCCCGAACAAGGCGGCGAAAAACACCAAGGCGGCACCGGCCATCACCAGCAGCGCATTGCGCAGCCGTGCCGCGACCGCCTCCGTGAGCCCATGTTGATAGTCACGGCTCTGACGGACCAGACTATCGACGGCGCGGCGATGGGCCGCGTAGTAGGCGTCGAGCCGACTGCGGCTGACTGCTGCCATTGCGTCGTTGCCCGAGCGAAGAGCAGGGAGAAAGGACCGATCGAGCTCGGACCAGTAGCGCCCGGCGGTGGCTGTCACCGTCTCTATCGACCTGCGCAGATCCTCCGGGATATCGGCCGACTGCCAATAGGCCCTGCGCTCGCGGAAGTCCCGCTCCAGCGCAGCCATCTTGCCTGTCAGGCGCGACACCGATGCCGGGTTGCTGCTGGCGCGGCTGACCTCGAGTTGCGCTTCGATGATAAAGAGCGGGGGCGGTAGAATGTCCGCGATAAGGTCGCTAGCCTGACGGTCGGCGATATAGGATGGGCCGCCGATCCTGACCTGTTGCAGCATCAGTATCGACAGACCCACGCATGTCAGGAAAATGATGGCGAGCGCCCCCGCCCCCCATCTGCAAGTTCCACCTATCCCCATGACGTCTCCCCCGAGCAGCCGAAGCGCAAACTCGACGAAGGTCTTACGTATTATTCCCTAAGCAATCCTTTGCGGCCGAACCATGCAACAGGACCGGTCTACAGAATCAGACCAGCCGGCTCTGATTCACCGCCGCTTCGATGAAGCTGCGGAACAGCGGGTGCGGGTCGAACGGCTTGCTCTTGAGCTCGGGGTGGAACTGCACGCCGACGAACCAGGGATGGTCGGGCCGCTCCACCACCTCGGGCAGTTCGCCATCGGGCGACATGCCGGAGAAGACGAGGCCGCCCTTTTCGAGCTGATCGCGATAGCCTGCATTCACCTCATAGCGGTGACGGTGCCGCTCGGAGATGGTCGTGCTGCCATAAATGGATGCGGCATGGCTGTTGCCCGCCAGCACCGCGTCATAGGCGCCGAGTCGCATGGTGCCGCCCATGTCGCCACCGGCTTCCCGCTTCTGGCGCCCGGCTTCAGTCATCCATTCGGTGATCAGGCCGACGACCGGCTCCTCGGTCGCGCCGAACTCCGTCGTCGACGCAGCCGCGATGCCGGCCGTATTCCGTGCGCCCTCGATGCAGGCCATCTGCATGCCGAGGCAGATACCGAAATAGGGCACTCCGCGTTCACGCGCGAATCGGACGGCCGCGATCTTGCCCTCAGAGCCACGCTCGCCGAAACCGCCGGGAACGAGAATCGCATGCATCGGCTCGAGCTGGGCAGCGATCGCCGCTTCGTCCTGCTCGAACAGCTCGGCATCGATCCAGCGGATATTGACCTTCACCCGATTGGCGATGCCGCCATGGACCAGAGCCTCGTGAAGCGATTTATAGGCATCCAGCAGCCCGACATATTTGCCGACCACGCCTACCGTGACCTCGCCCTCCGGATTCTCCAGGCGATCGATGATCTCGCTCCAGCGCGACAGGTCCGGCTCACCCTGAGGTGCGATGCCGAAGGCGGCAAGCACGGCCTCGTCGAGCCCCTCGTCATGATATTGCAGCGGCACGCCATAGATGCTGCTCGCATCGAGTGCGGGAATCACCGCTTCCTTGGCAACGTTGCAGAACAGCGCGATCTTGGCGCGCTCGCCCTCGGGAAGCGGCCGATCGCACCGGCAGACCAGCACGTCGGGCTGGATCCCCAGCGAGGTCAGGTCGCGAACGCTGTGCTGCGTCGGCTTGGTCTTCAGTTCACCGGCCGCCGCGATATAGGGCACCAGCGTCAGGTGGACGAAGACCGAATTGCCGCGGCCCAGATCGTTGCGCAACTGGCGGATCGCCTCGATGAAGGGCAGCGATTCGATGTCGCCGACGGTGCCGCCGATCTCGCACAGGACGAAATCGAGATCGTCGGTGTCGGCGCGGGCGAATTCCTTGATCGCGTCGGTGACGTGCGGAATGACCTGCACGGTCGCGCCAAGATAGTCGCCGCGACGCTCCTTCTGGATGATCGTCTGATAGATTCGCCCTGAGGTGACATTGTCCGACTGCCGGCCGGGAACACCGGTAAAGCGCTCATAATGGCCAAGGTCGAGATCGGTCTCCGCCCCGTCGTCGGTCACATAGACCTCACCATGCTGGTAAGGCGACATCGTGCCGGGATCGACGTTCAGATAGGGATCGAACTTACGGATGCGGACCTTGTAGCCGCGCGCCTGGAGCAGGGCAGCAAGGCTTGCTGCCATGAGACCTTTACCAAGCGAGGAGACCACGCCGCCGGTGATGAAAATGAACCGCGCCATGGGAGGATGGGTTTAGTCGCGCGAGGGGGCGAAGGGCAAGGTGGGCATTCCTTCTTTTCGATAAAAACTGTGGACCAATTCGACGGCCCAATCAGACGAGGCCCCCGGTGCAGGCACCGGAAGCCCTCCGCTCCAGGACATGTTGCGTTATTGCGGCGTTGTGCCGTTCAGGATCACGTCACCGCCCTGCGCTGCCGCGGCAGCGAGCGGATCGTCGGTCGGGGCGGCGGGCGCCGGAGCCGATGTGCCAGTCTTGCCGACGAGCGATGTGTCGACCTTCGATGGCGAACGCTCGACCGATGCCAGCGCCGCAAGCGCGATACTCAGCACCACGAAGATCGTCGCGAGAATCGCGGTCATCCGCGTCAGAAAGTCGGCTGCACCGCGCGCGCTCATCAGTCCTGCCGGGCTGCCGCCCGAGGCCAGCCCACCACCTTCCGAGCGCTGCACGAGAATCACCCCCACGAGGGCGACAGCGACGATCAGATGGATGACGAGCAGGAAGGTGAACATTGCGGGCTTTCGATATCAACGTGCGGCGCATCTAGTCCATCGGCGGCGAAGGTTCAACCTTCGCCCCGAGTCACGCGCTGGCAGCAACTGCGCCTGCGATGATCGGCACGAACTGAGCGGCGGTCAGGCTCGCGCCACCGACCAGAGCACCGTCGACATCGGCCACGGCGAGCAACTCCCTGGCATTGTCGGGTTTCACCGATCCACCGTAGAGAATACGGACCTTGGCACCTTCGGCTGCCAACAGCGCTGTTAGCTTTGCCCTGATGGCCGCATGCATCGCCGCGACATCGGCGGTGGACGGCGTGCGGCCGGTTCCGATCGCCCAGACCGGCTCATAAGCGACGACGAGCGTGGCACCGGTGCCCTCGCTCGGGATCGAACCGTCGAGCTGCGACGCGACGACGGCTTCGGCCTCGCCGGCGTCGCGCTGCGCCTCGGTCTCGCCCACACAGACGATGGCGGTGAGGCCCGCCGCGATGGCGGCACTCGCCTTGGCGCGCACCTCGGCATCGGTCTCATGCTGATCGGCGCGCCTTTCGCTATGTCCGACGATCACCAGCTTGGCACCGGCTTCCGCCAGCATGGATGCGCTGACGCATCCGGTGTGGGCGCCTTTTGCCTGACCATGACAGTCCTGCGCACCGATCGCGAGCTGCGGTGTCCGGGCAGCAGCGGCTGCAATCAGCGTGAAGGGCGGGCAGATCGCGACATCGACTGCGGCATGGCTCGCGGCAGCCGCCGCAATCTCATCCAGCTCGGCCAGCGCGGTGAGCGATCCGTTCATCTTCCAGTTGCCAGCGACGAGCTTGCGCAAAGCCATGATCTACCCCTCCGATATGTCGAGCGCCCCTTAAGCGGCAGGACCGCAGCACGCAACCGCGAGCGCGGCCGCGCCTGCGTCCCGCAGCGGCGGACGTTGCGGAGGCCGGGAATGCCCCCTATGGCAGCGCTCATGCCAGTCACGTTCATACGGACCGCCCGATGATTTCCTTTTTCCGCCGTGCCCTCTCCTCCTGGATCGTCCTCGGCCTGCTGGCCCTGATCATGGTCGCCTTCATCATCACCGGGGTCGAATCGCCGTCGATGCTGGGCGGCGGCGGGGGCGGCGCGACCGTCGCCAAGGTCGATGGCAAGAAGATCAGCGCGCTCGAACTCACCAACCGTGTCCGCAACCAGATCGACGGCCTGCGCCGCGAACGGCCGGAGATCGATGCACAGAGCTTCCTCGCTTCGGGCGGCTTCGAGCAGGTCCTGAACGGCATGATCAACGCCCGCGCCATGGAAGCCTGGGGCAAGGATCAGGGCTTCGCGATCAGCAAGCGCATGGTCGACGCCGAAATCGCGGGCATGCAGGGCTTCCGCAATGTTGCCGGCCAGTTCGACGAGACCGTGATGCGCACCGTGCTCGCCCAGGCCCGCATCAGCGAAAAGGAATTGCGCGCGGACATCGCGGGCGAGATCATCCGCAACCAGATCCTGACGCCCGCCGCCGCGCTCGCACCGGTTCCGTCGAAGATGGCGCGTCCCTATGCGGCGCTGCTGATGGAGGTCCGCGAGGGTTCGGTCGGGATCATCCCGCTGGCGCTGGTGGCAAACAAGACCCAGCCGAGCGACGCCGACGTGGCCGCCGCCTATAAGGCCAACATCGCTGCCTATACCCGCCCCGAGGCGCGCGTGCTTCGCTATGCGGCGTTCGGCGAGGCGCAGCTGGCCGACAAGGCGAAGCCGACCGAGCAGGATATCGCGACCTATTACCGCGAAAATGCCGACAGCTTCGCCGCGCGCGAGACCCGGACGATCGCGCAGATCATCGCGCCGACCCAGCAGGCGGCCCAGACGATCGCCGCCTCCGTCAAGGGTGGCGCCAGCATGGCCGCTGCTGCCGCCAAGGCCGGGCTCGAAGCCTCGACGATCGCAGATCAGCAGAAGAAGGACTATAGCGAGTCGGCAGGCGCAGCCGCCGCAGACCAGGCCTTCGCCGCCGCGAAGGGCGCGGTTGTGGGGCCGATCAAGGGGGCGTTCGGCTGGTATGTGCTCAAGGTCGAAGGCGTCGCCGGCAAGCCGGGCAAGACGCTCGACCAGGCCCGCGCCGAAATCCTGCCGGTCCTCCAGCGCCAGAAGATGCAGGAAGCGTTGTCCGAGCTCGCCGGAAAGATAGAGGATGCCATCGCGGACGGCAGCAGCTTCGCCGAAATCGCTGCGGCCAATAAGCTGGCGATCAAGGAAACCCCGGCCCTGCTGTCGAACGGCACCGCGATCGATCAGCCCGGCTGGAAGGCCCCGCCCGAGGTGAGCGCGCTGCTCAAGACCGGCTTCGAGGCCGCCGCCGACGATCGCCCCACGGTCGAGACGGTGATCCGCGACCAGAGCTATGCGCTGATGAACGTCGCGAAGATCATTCCGCCGACACCGCTCCCGCTGGCGCAGGTCCGCGAAGCCGTCATCCGCGACCTGGTCATCAAGCGCGCGCAGCAGCGGGCCAAGGCGGTCGGAGACAAGATCGTCGCGGCCGTCAACGCGGGCACCCCGCTCGCCAAGGCGATGGCCGACAGCGGTGTGGCGCTTCCGCCGGTGCAGCCGAGCCGGGCGCGCCAGCTCGACATCATCAGAGCCCAGCAGGCAGGCCAGCCAATCCCCGAGCCACTACGTGCCATGTTCGCGCTGCAGCCGGGCAAGGCTCGCCTCGTCACCGGCAATCAGGGCGCCTATTTCGTGACCGTTCTGAACAGGGTCGACCGCGGCGACCTGTCGCAGGCGGCGGCGCTCGTCGGCGTCACGCAGCAGGAACTGACCCGCTCCTACACGCCCGAGCTGGGCGACCAGCTGATCCGCGCCGCGCGCGACGAGGTGGACGTGAAGCGCTATCCCGACGCCATCACGGCGACCAAGCGCCAGATCGCCACACCGCAATAAGGGACAGGCAAAGGGATGGACGCGCGCGATCAGGCTGCCCTCGAAGCCTTGGCCCGGGGCAAACCGGCGCTCGTCTGGCGTACCCAGGTCGCCGACTGCGACACGCCGGTCGCTGCCGCGCTCAAGCTGATCGTTCCCGGGCGGGGTGATTTCCTGCTGGAGTCGGTCGAGGGCGGCGCGGTACGCGGCCGCTATTCGCTGCTGGGCCTTGCGCCCGATCTGCTGTTCAGAGCGCGAGGTAACAGCGCAGAAATCAACCGCGAATGGGCGACCCGGCCCGACGCGTTCGAGCCGCTGCCTGGCGGCGCGCTGACGGAGATGCGACGGCTGGTGACCAGCTGCCGGATGGACGTCCCTGAAGGACTGCCCCGCGCGCTCGCCTGTCTGGTCGGCTATTTCGCCTATGAAACGATCGGCCTGGTCGAGAAGCTGCCGCGCGCACCCGTCAATCCGCTCGACCTGCCCGACATGCTGTTCGCGCGGCCGACCCTGATCCTGATCTTCGATCGCCTCGCCGACCAGTTGTTCCTCGTCGCGCCTCTGTGGCCAGACAGTCCCGGTTCACCGGAAGCCAAGGTGGCAGGCGCAATCGAGCGAATCGAAGCGCAGGCGGCGACCCTCACGGGCACGCTGCCGCCGCGTCCGACCGTCGATGTGCCCGATCCCTCCACGGTCGCCGCTACGCCGCAGCTTGAACCCGGCCGCTATGCCGCGATGGTGGACCGCGCAAAGGGCTATATCGGTGCGGGAGACATATTCCAGGTCGTGCTCGCCCAGCGCTTCACCGTCGATTTTCCGCTGCCGCCGGTCGACCTCTATCGCGCGCTGCGACGGATCAACCCGTCACCCTTCCTCTATTTCCTCGACCTGCCCGGCTTCGCCCTGATCGGTTCGTCCCCGGAAATTCTGGTGCGGGCACGCGACGGTGAGGTCACGATCCGGCCGATTGCGGGCACCCGCCCGCGCGGCGCGACGTCGCTGGAGGATAGCGCGAACCGCGAGAGCCTGCTCGCCGATCCCAAGGAGCGCGCCGAACATCTGATGCTGCTCGACCTGGGGCGTAACGATGTCGGCCGGGTTGCGGTGGCCGGGACTGTCGAAGTCACCGACAGTTATACGGTCGAGCATTACAGCCATGTGATGCATATCGTCTCGAACGTCGTTGGTCGGCTCGACCCATCCAAGGATGCCCTCGACGCTCTGTTCGCCGGCTTTCCCGCTGGCACGGTTTCCGGCGCCCCCAAGGTCCGCGCCTGCGAGATCATCGCCGAGCTCGAGCCCGAGGCACGCGGCGCCTATGCCGGCGGCGTCGGCTATTTCTCCCCCGACGGGTCGATGGACAGCTGCATCGTGCTGCGTACCGCCGTGGTGAAGGACGGCGTGATGCACGTCCAGGCCGGTGCTGGCATCGTCGCTGATAGCGACCCCGCCTATGAGCAGCGCGAATGTGAAGCCAAGGCTGGCGCCCTGATCGCGGCAGCGCGGGAGGCAATCAAGCATGCCGGCGAGGCAAGCTACGGCCAGTAGCTGTGATGTATTTCACTTTTCAGCAAAAATTCGCAGTTGTGTCGTTTGTGCATCACATCGTTTTTCTTGCTTGCACTCAGGATCGAAATGCTGTGGGAACCGTTACCGCTGTGCCGTAACGGCAGCAGAAAGGGTTTTTCACATGCGATTTTTCCTCACGACCACTGCGGCGGCCGGACTGGTAGCCGCGATGGCTGCGAGCGCCGCCTCGGCGCAGGACGTGGCCTCGAGCAACTGGACCGGTTTCTATGTCGGTGGCCAGCTCGGCTATAACTGGCAGCCGACGGACGGCGACGAAGTCGTTTCGTTCGACCGTAACCTCGACGGCAATTTCGGCGACGCCTTCCCGAACTTCTCGCCGGGCTTCTGCGGCGGCGCGCCGACCTCGGCTCGTCCGACCACGGGCTGCTCCAAGGACAATGACTCGACCGCGTGGAAGCTGCACGCCGGCTACGACTATCAGTTCGGCGACACGTCGGGCCCGGTCGTCGGCCTGATCGCGGAATATGGCAAGTCGTACCTGTACGACAACGTCACCGCCTTCAGCACCACTCCGGCCGTTTACAAGCTGCAGGCGAAGCTGAAGAGCGACGGCGCCATCCGCGCCCGCGCCGGTTACTCGTTCGAGACCGGCACGCTGATCTACGGCACCGGCGGTGCGGCCTATGGCAAGATCCGCAACAGCTTCTCGATGTCGAACACGGTCAACAGCGCGACCGTCAACGACCCGACGAAGAATGCCTGGGGCTGGACCTATGGCGGCGGTATCGAGCAGAAGATCGGCAACTTCTCGGTCGGCGCGCTCTACACCTTTACCGCACTGAAGAACAACGACAGCACGGTCCGCATCGGCTCGCTCGCCGGCGTTACAACCGCGACCAACCCGTTCATTGCGCAGAACGCCGCAGGTACCGACTTCCAGCGTTCGTTCAGCAAGTTCGCGTTCCACTCGGTTCGCGCGACCGTCAGCTATCGCTTCTGACGATCGGCTATCGCCTGTAAAAAAGGGCCGACGGAGCGATCCGCCGGCCCTTTTTCTTTGCCTGCGTCAGATGGGCATCGCCACCCCCGGGGGATGGCGATGCGACCTTATTTCTTCAGCTGCACGCCGACATAGCGCGGCGGATTGTTGCCGCGCTGGACGAACAGAAGCACCGACGGGCGCTTGGCCTTCACCGCCGCATCGATCTGCGCGGCAGCCGCCTGCACGGTCGTGACCGGCATATTGTTGATCTGCAGGATGACGTCGCGGGGCTGGAAGCCATTGGCCGCCGCATCGCTGCTGGGATCGACGAAGCTCACCACAACGCCGCGCAGCGAGGCCGAAAGGCCGAGCCTGCGGGCAATGTCGGGGGTGAGCGTCTGCAGGCCGAGCCCCAGCGAATTGCGGGTCGCCTGATCGGGAGCGGACTGGCCGCTGTCGGGCACGCTGTCGTCCTGATCGGCATCCTGACCGCCGCTGATCAGCTGATCTTCGGGCGGACGCTCGCCAAGCGTCACGGTCAGCGTCTTGCGCTGCCCTTCGCGGATCACCTCGACCGGCAGCTTGGCGCCGACGGCGGCCTTGCCCACGATATAGGACAGGGTGTTGTCGGGGGTGATCTCCTGTCCGTCGACCTTGACGATGATGTCGCCCTGACGAATGCCCGCGCGCGCCGCGGCTTCGCCCGGTTCGACACGAGCG
The DNA here is from genome assembly GCA_027489105.1 of Zymomonas sp. The sequence goes on from JAIYAJ010000202.1 coordinate 18,291, forward strand.
ACGATCTCACCGCGATCCTTGGGCAGGCCCAGGCTGGCCGCGATGTCCTCGGTCATCGGCTGGATGCCGACGCCCAGATAGCCGCGACGAACGCGCTTGCCGGTCATCAGCTGGTCGATGATCGGCTTTGCCTCCTCGGCCGGAATCGCGAAGCCGATGCCGACATTTCCGCCGGTCGGCGAGAAGATCGCCGTATTGATGCCGATCACATTGCCCTGCAGGTCGAACATCGGACCGCCGGAATTGCCCTGGTTGATCGACGCGTCGGTCTGAATGTAGCGATCATAAGGACCGCTGATCCCGATCGAGCGGTGCAGGGCCGACACGATACCCGCGGTAACGGTGCCGCCCAGACCGAAGGGATTACCGATCGCGACAACCCAGTCGCCGACGCGGGTCCGCGTCGAATCGCCAAACTGTACGAACGGCAGGTTCTTCGCCTCGATCTTCAGCAGAGCGAGGTCGGAGGCCTGATCGCGGCCGACGACGGTCGCCTTATATTCCTTGCGATCGGGCAGCGTCACGGTGATCGAGCTGACCACCGCATTGCTCCCGCCCTCGGGCGAGGCCGAGATGACGTGGTTGTTGGTGACGACATAGCCGTCGGCCGAGATGATGAAGCCCGAACCGAGCGAAGTCGCCTCGCGGGTGATCGGCTGGCCGTCCGAACCGCCGCCGCCGAACCGCTTGAAAAGCTCCTCGAACGGCGTGCCCGAAAAGGCGTTGCCGCCGCTGCGGACCTGAATCTTCTGGGTGGTGGAAATGTTCACGACCGCCGGCTGCAGCCGGGCAGCGAGATCGGCGAAGCTCATCGGCGCGCCCGTACGGGGGGCGGCGGCGCTGATAGAACCCGGAGCGTTCTGCGCCACCTGTGCTCCCACAGGCTGCTGCATCGTCAGGGTTGCGGTGGTACCACCTGCCAGCAAGGCCGCGGTGATCGCATAGGCATAACGCACTTTGGCCAACTCCTTAAAACTCCTGTTCTGCTTCTGCCGACATTGCGAGCGGTTTATTTCGGTTCCGATCGCTGAACACCGCTTGAACGGTCGCGTTCCCGCTTGCCGTTCAGCGACGCCCTCTGAACTCGCGCAGATATTCGTTGTCGGGCGAAAGGATCACGTTGGAAGACCCCGGCGCATCGGTGCCATCGGTGCCGAAGGTGACCCGATAGGACTGCATCGCCCGATAGAAATTATAGAAGTCCGGATCCTTGTTGAAGCTCTCGGCATAGGTGCCTGCCGCATTTGCATCCGCCTCGGCGGTGATGATCTGCGCCTGCTTGCGGCCCTCGGCCAGGATCGACCGGGCCTCCTGCTCACGCGCGGTGCGCATGCGGTTGAAGGCGGAATCGAGCGGCGTACCATCGGGCAGGTCGGCGCGCTTGATCCGCACATCGACGATCTGCGCCCCATATTGACGCGCGACACGGTTCAGTCGGGTCTGAATATTGTCCATCACCGCGCCGCGCTCGGGGCTGAGCAGCGCCGCGAAGGGGCGCTTGCCCAGCTCGTTGCGCAGCGACGACCCGAGGATCGGGCGCAAAGCCTCCTCCACGCGGCGCTCGGTGCCCGCCGTGATCGACATGCGGAGCGGATCGATGATCCGGTAGCGCGCATAGGCGTCCACCTCGAGCCGCAGCTGATCGGTGGACAGCACCGATTGGCGCTCCATGTCGAAATTACGTACCCTTTTGTCGATCCAGACGATCTGGTCGATGAAGGGAATCTTGCCGATGATGCCCGCGCCCGTCCGACCGAAATCCTCGTTCGGCTTATAGGCGTTGTAGACGGTCTGCGGCTTCCCGAAGCGCACCACCAGCGCCTGTTTGGTCTCAGGCACGACTGCGAAGCAGCTGCTGATGACGACGACGCCGAAGATGGCACCGATGGCGAGGCCGATGACGTTCCGGCTTGCGAGATTGTCGCTCATATTCATTGCTGCTGCTGCGCCTTCGCTGCCTGCTGGGGCGGCAGGGGGATATAGGGGACGACATTGGGGGCCTCGACCACCGTCTTGTCGGTCTTGGCCAGCACGCGCTCCATCGTCTCATAATACATGCGACGGCGGGTCACCTCGGGCGCCAGACGATATTCGGCATAGACCTTGTCGAAGGCCGCAGCCTCGCCCTCGGCCTTGGCCCCGAGCTGCTGCGAATAGGCCCGCGCCTCGTTGAGATAGGCCTGCGCCTGCTGCTGCGCCGCCGAAACCGACTTGAACGCCTCAACCACGGCGGCCGGCGGATCGGCTTGCTTGATCGCGACGCCCTGCACGGTGATGCCGGCCCGATAGCCGTCGAGGATTTCCTGCATACGCTGCTGGACGCGCTGCTCGATCTGGCTGCGCTGCGGGCCCATGGCGTCGTTCAGCGCGACGCGGGCGATCTCGGCGCGCATCGCGCTTTCGGCGACCTCGCCCACCGTTTCTTCCGGATTGGCCAATTCGTAGATGAAGAGTTCGGGATCGCGGATATTCCAGCGCACCGAATAGGCCAGGTCGATGATGTTCTGATCGCCGGTCAGCATCAGATTCTGACCCGTGCCGCCGCCTTCGGGGATATCCTTCACGCGGATGTCCTCGATGTCGATCTTGGTGACCCGGTCGATCGGCGAGGGGAAGGTGAACTGCATGCCGGGGCCGAGCGTCTTGGCATAGGAGCCAAGGCGGGTGACGACACCGCGCTGCTGGGGGTCGATGCGGTGGCTGCTGGTCCACAGCACCCAGATCAGCAACAGCCCACCGACGCCCCACAGGAGAAGCCGGCCGGCATCTGGCTCGGGTCCACCGCGCCCGCCAAAGCGCGCCCGTCCACGACGCACCAGTTCGTCGATCGCGGAGCGTCCGGCAGGTCCGCGACCGGGCCGACCGCGCGGGGGTTGGTTCCAGGGGTTGGGCTCGTCTCCGCCGCCGCCCGATCCTCCGCCGCCCCAGGGGCCGCCCTCGTTGAGAAGGGGCTGGCCGGGCATTGCGCTGCTTTCGCTATCGTTCATGCATTCATTATAGGAGGCGATCGGCGGAAAAACAGTGCCCTTTGGTCGACGAAGCCCTATTTGCTGCCGCCATGGATATCGCTGAATCGCTCGCCGCCGCCCTCGACCGCATCCTCGACCCGATTTCCGGCAAGGGGCTCCTCGCTTCTGGCCGCGCAGCGCCGCCCCGGTTCGACACGGGAACGGCGAGTGTCGTGCTCGACGTGACCGGCCTGTCCGCCGATGCGCGCACGCGGATCGAGGCCGGGGTCAAGCAGGCGCTGTCGTCCATCGAGGGCGTCGAGACAGTGCGCGTTGCGATGACCGCCGAGAAGCGCGGGCGCAAGATCATCGCGGTCGGGTCCGGCAAGGGCGGGGTGGGCAAGTCCACCCTGTCGGCCAATCTCGCCATCGCGCTCATGAAACTCGGCCACAAGGTCGGGCTGGTCGATGCCGACATTTACGGGCCGTCACAGTCCCGGCTATTGGCGACCGAAGGCGTCCGCCCGACGGCCCAGGGGCAGAAGATGGATCCGGTCCTCTCCCCGCACGGAATCCCGATGCTGTCGATGGGACAGCTGGTGAAGCCCGGACAGGCGGTTGCCTGGCGCGGGCCGATGGCCGCGAATGCGTTGGGCCAGCTGATCGACGCCGAATGGGGCGACACCGATCTGCTCATCCTGGACCTGCCGCCGGGCACCGGCGACGTGCAGCTGACGATGGTCCAGAAGTACAAGCCGGCAGGCGCGATCATCGTCTCGACCCCGCAGGACCTGGCCCTGATGGATGCGACGCGCGCGATCGACTTCTTCCGCCAGGCGTCGGTGCCGGTGATCGGCATGATCGAGAATATGGCGGGCTATGCCTGCCCCCATTGCGGCGAAATCTCCGATCCGTTCGGCCAGGGCGGGGCACAGGCAGCCGCCAAATCGATGGATCTCGATTTCCTCGGCCGCGTGCCGCTCGACATCGCGATCCGCACCGCATCCGATGCCGGACGCCCGCCGGCCGCGCATGAGGACGACGAACTGTTCGCTCCGCTCGCCCGGAGGATCGCCGACTGGTTGAAGGCGCCGCGATCGATCGCATCTTGAGGGCTTGGGCAACAGGAGAGCGCAATGCCGATCACCGAGGACGACGACCTTCGGCAGCTGATGCGCGAGACCCGGCACATCGCGATGGTCGGCGCCAGCGACCGGCCCGATCGTGCGAGTTTCGGCGTCATGCGCTTTCTGCTGTCGCACGGTTATGAGGTAACGCCGGTCAACCCGCAGCTGGCGGGTCAGACGATCCACGGCCGGACGGTCGTCGCTGCGCTCGAACAGGTGTCGCAGCCGATCGACCTTGTCGACATCTTCCGCAACACGGCAGCGGCGGGGCCGGTCATCGACGAGGCCATTGCCGCAGGCGCGAAGGCCGTGTGGACCCAGTTGGGCGTGACGCCGAAAGAGGCGATCGAGCGAGCCGAGGCGGCCGGCCTGAAGGCGGTGGTCGATCGCTGCCCGGCGATCGAGATTCCCCGCCTCGGCCTCTGAGCGGCCGGGTCGCCCTGCTTAGCGGATGATCGCGCGCGCGGCGCGCGCCGAGAGCCGCTCGACGGCATCGGCATGGATCGCCGGGGCCGTTGCCAACACGCCGAACTGCTCGCCCTTGGTGCTGTTGTAGCGCAGCGGCCGCCCCATCGCGTCGGTCACCACAGCACCCGCCTCCTGCGCGATCAGCGCGGCGGCGGCGATGTCCCATTCATTGCCCCAGCGCAGCGTCGCCAGCAGGTCGGCGCGGTCAGCGGCGACCATCGCAATGCGCAGCGCGATCGAATTGGGCTTGCCGACGGTGACGAGATCCGCGTCCGCGCGGGCCAGCACATCGGCGGGAACGCGCGCTCCGGGCAAGCTCGCCCGGGCCGAAGCACGGATCGGCTCCCCGTTGAGATAGGCCCCGCGCCCCGCCTGCGCGCGCCAATGCTCGCCGCGCGCCGGAGCGTCGAGCACGCCGATCACCGGACGGCCACCCTCGACCAGCGCGATCGACACCGCCCAGCCTTCACGGCCGCGCACATAGTCGCGGGTGCCGTCGATCGGGTCGACCACCCAAACGCGGACGCAATTGAGCCGTTCGGCGCTGTCGGCGGTTTCCTCCGACAGCCAGCCCGCCTCGGGATCAAGTGCCATCAGCCGCTCGCGGAGCAGCGCATCGGCGGCGAGATCGATATCGCACACCGGACTGCCCGGCACCTTGTCCCAATATTTGAAGTCTCCCCGCCACGAGGCATGCGCCATCGCGCCGACTTCGGCCGCGATCGCGCTCACCGCGTTAAGGAGGGTGTCAGGCACCGGCGACGGTCATCCCGTCGATGCGCAGCGTGGGAACATCCACGCCACGGCGGAACTCCAGATCCGATGCCGGAGTCATCTCGCGGAACATATCCTTGAGATTGCCAGCCACGGTGATCTCCGCCACCGGCTCGGCCAGCTGGCCATCACGGATGACATAGCCCGACGCGCCACGGCTGTAATCGCCGGTCACGCCATTGACGCCCTGGCCGATCAGCTCGGTGACATAGACGCCCAGCTTGATGTCAGCGATCAACTGCTCGACCGAGAGGACGCCGGCTTCGAGATAAAGGTTGGTCAGCCCTGCGCCGGGCGGGCCACCAATGCCGCGCGTTGCATGGCCGGTCGGCTCGAGCCCAAGCTGCCGCGCCGAGGCCGAATCGAGCACCCAGCCGGTGAGCACGCCGTCGGCGATGATGTCGCGCGGCACGGTCGGCAAGCCTTCTCCGTCGAAGGGCTTGGACCGCAGCCCGCGCAGCCGGTGCGGATCGTCGCGGACGACGATGCCCGACGCGAACACCTGCTCGCCCAGCCGGTCGAGCAGGAAGCTCGTCCTGCGCGCCACCGCCGAACCGGTGATGGCACCGGCAAGATGCCCCAGCAGGCTCGATCCGACGCGCGGGTCGAAGATGACCGGCATCGCGCCGCTCGCCAGCCGGCCGGGGTTCAGCCGCTTCACCGCCCGCTCGCCCGCACGCCGCCCGATCGCCGACGCGGCTTCCAGATCGGACAGGTGGCGCGTCGAATGATAGGCATAGTCGCGCTGCATCGCCCCGCCCTCGCCGGCGATCACGCTGGCATGGCAGCCATAGCCGCTGTTCGAATAGCCGCGGGCGAAGCCGGCGCTGGTCGCCAGCGCAATCAGCGTGCGACTCGCCGAAGCGCCTGCGCCTTCGCTGTTGGTCACGCCCGCGATCGCGCGCGCCGCGTCTTCCGCCTCTTCAGCCCTCGCGCGCAGCGCGGCGGGCGAAGGATCGGCGCCGTCGTCACCATCGACCTCGACAGCCTCGCCGCGCAGCAGGCGCTCTTCGGGCGCGAGGCCGGCAAAGGGGTCTTCGGGGGCTTCGCGTGCCATGGCGACCGCGCGGTCGACGAGCGCTGCCAGCGCATCGGCGGACAGGTCAGACGACGAGACGCTGGCCGATCGCTTGCCGACGAACAGGCGCAGGCCGATCTCCTCGCCCTCCGAGCGCTCGACATCTTCGAGCGCGCCGAGGCGCACCGAGATCTGGGTCGAATTGTTGCACAGATAGAGCGCGTCCGCCGCGTCGGCGCCGGCCTTGCGGGCGGCGGCCACGAGTTCGGCGGTACGGTCTTGGGCTTCGGAGAGGGTCAGCATCGGGGCGACTTAGGTATCGGCACCGTAAAGGTCAAATGGCCGGAGGTGTTTATCGGCCCGGATCCGTTCAGGCGGTGGCCCCGACCACGAGGCAGGCAAGGAACATCAGCAGGCCGGCGAAGCGGTTGGACCGGAAGCGCCGCAGGGCGTCGGCCGGATCGTGCCGGTCGAGCCCCGACAGCTGCCAGCCGAAATGCAGCGCGAGCGGAAGCAGGGCCGCCAGCCCCAAAAGCTGCGGCCGGATCTGCCAGAAGGCAGCACCCCAAAGGCAGAGGGCGATCGCATAACAGAGACCTATGCCGAGGCGGGCGCGAGCGCCCAGCGCGCGCGCTGACGACTTGACCCCCGCCAGAGCGTCGTCCTCGATATCCTGCAGCGCATAGATGGTGTCATAGCCGATCACCCAGAAGATCGACCCGCCATAGAGCAGCCATAGCGCAGGGCCGAAGCCGCCCGTCACCGCCGGCCAGCCGACCAGCGCCGCCCAGGAGAAGACGATGCCGAGCCACGCCTGCGGCCACCAGGTGATCCGCTTCATGAAGGGATAGGCAGCGACCGCCCCCAGGCTGGCAAGCGCAGTGATCGCAGCGACGAGGTTCAGTTGGAGCAGCACGATCAGACCGAACAGGCACAGCAGCAGCAGCCAGATCCAGGCCGCCTTGAGGCCGACCCGGCCGCTCGCCAACGGGCGGGCGGCGGTGCGCGCCACCTTCCGGTCGAGGTCGCGGTCGACGATGTCGTTATAGACGCAGCCGGCACCGCGCATCACGATCGATCCGAAGGCAAACCAGAGGATCAGGTCCCACCGCTCGAACGCCTTGCCCGCCAGCGCGATCGCCCAGGCACCCGGCCAGAAGAGAAGCCAGCTGCCGATAGGACGGTCGAAGCGGCCGAGCAGCCAGAAGGGCCGGATCGATGCGGGCAGGCGACCGGCAACCCCGCGCAGTTCGCTGTCGGGTATGATTTGCTCGACTTCCTCGATCATGGGCGGCAGTTAGGACAAAAGCCCCGCCTCCGGAAGTCCCATGGCCCAGACCCCCGCCTGGCCCCCCGCCAGTCTCACCCGTCTCTATATCGATCAGCCGCTCAGCGCCGGCCTCGGCCTCGTCATCGATGGGGGACAAGCTCATTATCTGGGCTCGGTGATGCGGCTCAAGGCGGGCGACTGCATCGCCCTTTTCGACGACGTCAGCGGCGAATGGCGCGCTATGATCGAAGCTGTCGGCAAGCGTGCCGTATCGGTGCGCGTCGAGGAGCGAACCCGCGAGCGCGAAGCGGTGCCCGACCTGTGGCTGATCGCCGCGCCGATCAAGAAAGGTCGGATCGACTGGATCGCGGAGAAGGCCTGCGAACTCGGCGTGGCGCGCCTCCAGCCCGTCATCACCCAGCGGACGATCGTCGACCGCCTTAACCTCGACCGGCTCCGCGCGCACATGATCGAGGCCGCGGAGCAATGCGAGCGCACTGCTCTGCCCCGGCTCGACGAACCCGTGAAGCTGTCGGCCTTTCTGAAGGACTGGCCCGCCGATCGCATGCTGATCTTCGCCGACGAGGAAGGCGGCGCACCGATGGCCGAGGTCGCCCGGCCGGGACCCGCCGCGATATTGATCGGTCCTGAGGGCGGTTTCACGCCTGACGAACGCACCGCCATAAAGGCGCTGCCCCAGGCGGTGGGGGTTTCGCTGGGGCCGCGCATCCTGCGCGCCGACACCGCGATGGCTGCCGCGATTTCGGTGTGGATGGCGCTGGCGGGGGACTGGCGCTGAGCAATCAGCGCTAGCAAGGTACCGATCGGTCCGCTATGGCGCGGCCATGAGCACGCGCAAGGCCGCCGAAGGCGAAGATCCCATTGTCGAATCCCGCGACGACCTGATCTCGGTCTTCGTTGACGGCGAGAAGCCGAAGTCCGATTGGCGCATCGGCACCGAGCATGAGAAGTTCGTCTTCTTCGAGGACTCACACCGCGCGCCCTCCTATGAAGAGCGCGGCGGCATCCACGCGCTGCTGATCGGGCTGACCAAATATGGCTGGGAACCGGTCTACGAGGGCGACAAGATCATTGCGCTCGAAGGTGCCGACGGCAATGTCAGCCTCGAACCGGCCGGACAGTTCGAACTGTCGGGCGCGCCCCTGGACAACATCCACCAGACCTGCGCCGAGACAGGGCGCCACCTCGAACAGGTGAAGGCGGTCGGCGAACGTCTCGGCATCG
>JAIYAJ010000341.1 GCA_027489105.1 Zymomonas sp.
ACCTCGTCGCGACGTCGCAGTATCGCACGCTGATCGACCGGTTCATCGATGCGCTCAAGCAGGTCGAAGGCGCCTATTCGCTGATCTGCATGACGCCGGAAGGGATGATCGCCTGTCGCGATCCGCTGGGCGTGCGCCCGCTGGTCCTCGGCCGGGTCGGCGATTCCTATATCTTCGCTTCGGAGACGGTTGCGCTCGACGTCGTCGGCGCCACCTTCCTGCGCTCGGTCGAGCCGGGCGAACTGGTGATCGTGTCCGAACAGGGCATCCGCTCGATCCGCCCGTTCGCGGAAATGCGTCCCCGCCCCTGCATCTTCGAGCATGTCTATTTCTCGCGTCCCGACTCGATCGTCGATGGTTCTTCGGTCTATTCGGTTCGCAAGAGCATCGGCGCGCAGCTCGCGATCGAAAGCCCGATCGACGCCGACCTCGTCGTCCCGGTGCCCGACTCGGGCACGCCGGCTGCGATCGGCTATGCGCAGGAATCGGGGATCCCGTTCGAACTCGGGATCATCCGCTCGCACTATGTCGGCCGCACTTTCATCCAGCCCGGCGATCAGGTCCGCCACCTCGGCGTGAAACTGAAGCACAATGCCAACCGTGCGCTGATCGACGGCAAGCGGCTCGTCCTTATCGACGATTCGATCGTGCGTGGTACGACCAGCGTGAAGATCCTGCAGATGCTGCGCGATGCCGGTGCGCGTGAGGTGCATCTGCGCATCGCCAGCCCGCCGACACGGCACAGCTGCTTCTACGGCGTCGACACGCCGGAACGGGCGAAGCTGCTGGCAGCTCAGATGAACGTCGCCGAGATGGCCTCCTATATCGGCGCGGACAGCCTCGCCTTCCTGTCGATCAACGGCCTGTACAAGGCGCTCGGCGAGCCGTCGCGCGACGACAAGGCACCGACCTATTGCGATGCCTGCTTTACCGGCGACTATCCAACCCATCTCACCGACCACGAGGAAATGACGCCGACCGACCAGCTGGCGCTGAACGGCGAGCGCGTCGTCGCCTGAACCGACGGACATTCGCATGACCAAGCCCCTTTCCGGGAAGACCGCGCTCGTCACGGGCGCTTCGCGCGGCATCGGCGCCGCAACGGCGCAAGCCCTCGGGGCTGCCGGGGCTCATGTGATTCTGGTCGCACGGACGGCCGGTGGCCTCGAAGAGGTCGAGGAGCGGATCCACAAGGCGGGCGGCAGCGCCACCATCGCTCCCGTCGACCTGGCCGAAAATGACAGCATCGCCAGGCTGGCCGAAGCCATCGCCGGACGCTGGCCGGTACTCGACATCCTCGTCCTCAACGCCGCCATGCTGGGCACGCTTGCGCCGGTTGCCGCGATCGACGCTAAGGAGTTTGCCAAGCTGCTGACGCTCAACCTGATGGCACAGCAGCAGATGATCGCAGCCTTCGATCCGCTGCTGCGCGCCAGCGAAGCGGGCCGCCTGATCGGTGTCACGAGCAGCGTCGGCGCTGCACCACGAGCCTATTGGGGTGCCTATGGCGCGTCGAAGGCGGCCCTCGACACGCTGCTGCTCGCTTATGGCCTGGAGGTCGCCAACATCAGCCCGGTTCGCGTCGCAATCGTCGATCCGGGTGCCACCGCGACCGCGATGCGCAGCAAGGCTTTTCCCGGCGAGGACCCGTCGACGCTGAAGAGCCCCGAGACGGTGGCGAAGGCGATCCTGGATCTGGTCAGCGAGGGTTACGAAACCGGCAAGCGTATCCGCGTAGAAGCCTGAGGACGAGGGCGACCGATCGCCCTCTCCCCCAGCGATCCGGTAGGTTCAGGGTTTGACCAGCGTCACCTGCACGACGTCGATCCCGCCTCCGGCAAAGCCGCCCTCGCAATACATCAGGTAGAAGCGCCAGAGCTTCACGAAGGCCTCGTCGAACCCCTTGGGCAGCGTGCCGGCGGCGACCGCACGATCGAAGCTTTCGCGCCAGCGTCGCAGCGTCTCGGAATAGTGCAGTCCGAAGCGGTGCAGGCTCTCCTGTTCCCAGCGCAGCCCCGCCTTCTCGGCCGCAGCACGGAAGCGGCTTTCCGAGATCAGCATGCCGCCGGGGAAAATATAGGTCTGAATGAAGTCGGCGTCGGTCCGGTAGCTCTCGAAGATCGCATCGTCGATGTCGATATACTGGATCGCCGCCCGCCCGCCCGGCTTCAGCGCGCGGGCGATGGCGTCCATATAGGCCGGCCAATATTCCTCGCCCACGGCTTCGACCATCTCGACACTGGCGACCGCGTCGAACTGGCCGGGAACATCGCGATAGTCGCAGATCTCGAAACGGGCCCGGTCGGACAGGCCCGCAGCGGCGATGCGCGCATCTGCATAGGCCTTCTGCTCGACCGACAGGGTGATGCCGGTAACGTCTGCGCCATAGCCCGCAGCAGCGATCTCCGCGAGCCCGCCCCAACCGCAGCCGATTTCGAGCAGGCTTGATCCCGGACGCAGATCGAGGCGGTCGAGCAAAGCCGACACCTTGCGATGCTGGGCGTCCTCGAGGCTCTCGCTGTCCGAGATCGGATCGGCGAACAGCGCCGATGAATAGCTCATCGTCCGATCAAGCCATTGCTCGTAGAAGTCATTGCCCAGATCATAATGGAAGGCGATGTTCCTGCGAGCGTTGGCGCGGCTGTTGCGGCGGAACGCATGCAGGACGAGATTGAACAGACGCAGCGGTCCCTGTGCCCGGCCAAGTTCTCCGAGCGGATGCCGGTTGCGCATGAACAGGTCGAAGATCGGCACCGGATCGGGGCTGGTCCACTCACCCTCGGCCCAGCTGCGATACCAACCCACCGAGCCGGTCGTGACCAGGCGAACGAGCGGGCGCCAGGTCTTGAGTTCGACCACGGCCACCGGCCCCGGCTTGCGACCGCCGAGAACGCGGAAACTGCCATCCGGCAAAGTTGCCTCTATGGAGCCTTCTTCGAGCCCCCGGTCGATCGTGTCGAGCAATCGCTGAAAGCCCGGCGACAGCAGGCGGGCGAGCCAGCTGGCGCCCGTGGCGAAACGGCGATCGGCGAGAAGCAGGTGCTGGCCACGCAGCGGCGGTTGGGCATTCATTCGAAACTGTCCGTCCTATCCCCAAATCGGCGCGGTCCCATTCCGCTTATATGCAGGCTTACGGTCCCGCGAGAGGCTTTGTTGCAGGTGAGCAAGAAATATCGTCAGCGTTTCTCCGCTGCGGCAAGAGCACGGGCCCTGCCCTCCTTGTGCCCGATGATCGGGCGCGGATAGCCGGGCGGCGACAGTCCGGCCTCGAACGGATCGTGGATCGCATCCCCCTTGATCATCGCCAGTTCGGGGACCCAGCGCCTGATATAGGCGCCGGCATCGAACTTGGGCGACTGGACGAGCGGCGCCATGATCCGGCCAAAGGGGTTGGAGTCGAATCCCGAACCCGCAACCCACTGCCAGTTGACGGCGTTGCTGCCATAATCGGCGTCGAGCAGCGTATCCCAGAACCAGCGCTCGCACTTCTGCCAGTCGATCAGCAGATGCTTGATCAGGAAGGACGCCGCGATCATCCGCACCCGATTGTGCATGAACCCCGTCGCCCACAGCTCTCGCATGCCGGCGTCGACGATCGGATAGCCGGTCTTCCCCTTGGTCCAGGCTGCGAAATCCTTGTCGGCGGCAGCGCCGGACCGCCATGGAAAGCTCGCGAAGCCCTCGCGCCCAGGTGCATCGCCATAATCGGGCTGGATATCGATGATGTTCGCGCAGAAGTCGCGCCAGGCGATCTGCCTGAGCCAGGGCTCGGCTGCTGCCCGCGACTGACCTGCCGCCTTGAACCACAGGGTCGCCGGCGAGATCTCCCCGAAATGCAGGTGCGGAGACAGGCGGGAGACGCCCTCGACCGATGGCATGTCGCGATCATGATCGTAGCGTTCGAGCGCAGGCAGGAACTGGTCGAGCGCCTTGCGTGCGCCCTTCTCGCCCGGCGTCCAGACCGAGAAACCGCCCGACCAGTCGGGAGCGGTCGGCAGCAGATTCCATTGCTTCAACGGCTCGCTCGATGCCGATGCACAGGGGGCCTCGAACGCCGTCGGGGGCGGCGACGGCTTGGGCGGCGGCATCTGCTCCTTCAGCGCCCGCCAGAAGGGCGTGAAGATGCGATAGCGGCCACCCGTTCCGGTCAGTACGCCCTCAGGGGGCGCGAGGCGGCTGCCGTCATGGAGCACAAGATCGAACTCGCTGCCGACGCGCGCCTCCAGACTCTTCCACCAGGGCTCATAATGGCGAAGGCCATGGATCCGCCGCGCACCCGTCGCCTCGGCGATGTCCCGCAGATGTTCGAGCGTGTCGCCCGATCGCAGGATGAGCTGGCCGCCGCGCGCAGCGATATCCTCCTGCAGCGCAGTCAGGCTGTGGTGGAGCCACCAGCGCTGCGCACCGCCCAGGCACCAATGCCCTGCCACCGCATCATCGAGGACATAAACACCCAGCCACGATCCCTTGCGCGTCGCCTCGGCCACGGCCGCCTGATCGGCAAGCCGCAGGTCCTGACGGAACCAGACGAGCGACGGGGCCGTCAATTGGCAGGCTTGGCCGGCGCGGTACCGACCGAATTTTGCGGCTTTGCGGGGTTGATGAGTGCCTGCACCAGCGCGGCGCGGTCGCCTTCGGGCAAAGCGCGCAACAGGGACAGCAAGCGGTCATTCTGGCGGGTGCGCAATTCGCTCTGCAGCGCCTCTTCCTTGCGAACGATCCCTTCTAGCTTGTCGACGTCGATCGATGCCGCGCCGACGACCTCCAGCTTCTGCTGCTTGAGCTGCGCCAGCTCGGCCTGGATCTGGCCGGTGCGTGGATCGGCCTCGCCGAACACGCGCGCGGCGATCGCGCGCCCCTCGGGAGACAGGCTGATCTTCCGCGCGCCGGGCACGAGGGGCAGCGGCGTCGCTGCCGGAGGCTTAGCGGCCGCCTCGACCGCCTTCGGTTTGGCGGGCACAGCCGCCTGCGCAGCGGCAGGCGCCAGTAAGGTGAGCAGCAGCAGGGCAGGCTTCATCACAACCTCATATGCAGACTATCAGCCGAGCCCCATCAGGCTCAGCACTTCCTTACGGCTGCGATCGTCGTCGCGGAAGACGCCCATCATGCGGCTCGTCGTCATGCCGACACCGGGCGTCCGCACGCCCCGCGCGGTCATGCAGGCATGGCTGGCCTGGATGACCACCGCGACCCCGGCCGGTTCGAGATGGTGCCAGATGCAATCGGCCACCTCGGCCGTCAGCCGCTCCTGGATCTGCAGCCGGCGCGCAAAGCCCTGAAGCACGCGCGCCAGCTTGGAGATGCCGACCACGCGGTGACGCGGCAGATAAGCGATATGCGCATGGCCGATGATCGGCGCCATGTGATGTTCGCAATGCGACTGGAAGGGGATGTCCTTCAGCAGCACGATCTCGTCATAGCCCCCGACCTCCTCGAAGGTGCGGCTGAGGTGCAGCGAGGGATCCTCTTCATAGCCCTTGCAATATTCCCGCCATGCCCGGCCGACCCGCGCCGGCGTGTCGAGCAGGCCCTCGCGATCGGGATCGTCCCCGGCCCAGCGGATCAGTGTGCGAATCGCGTCCTGAACATCCTGCGGCACTTCGAGCTTCTGCGGCAATGCGTTGCGATCTTCCGGCTCGCGGTCACGAATAGCAGACATCCTTCATCCCATCTTGTTCGTTTGCGGACCAATTACCCCATGGTCCGTACGAATGTAAGCATATTAGCGGGGCCACATCCGTCGAAATTCGGGATGACCGTCAACGAATTGATGCTTCAACGCCCCCGCAATGTGCAGGATCAACAGGATAATCAACGCATATCCGCCGATTTCGTGCATCTCTCCCAAAAGGCCATGCAGGCGCTCCTTCGGCTCGTCGGGCATGGCCATGATGAAGGACAGGCGCGGCCATTCGAACAGACCGAACAACTTCATCGGGACTTCGGGTGCGGCCTTCCAGGCGCTGTCGTGCATCCATCCGGTCAGCGGCATGAACAGCATGATCGCATAGAGCCCGAAATGCGCGACATGGGCGAGCCCCCGTTCCCAGGCCGCCATGCCCGCCGAGAAAGGAGGCGGCTTGTGCCCCAGACGCCACAATATCCTCAGCAGGACCAACCCGAGCACCGTTATGCCGATCGACTTGTGGGTGTCGATAGCGAAGCGGATATTTTCCTCGGGGAGCTTTTCGGCAAGAAGGCCAAGCGCAAGATTGCCGATCATCAGCAGGGCGACGAGCCAGTGGGCGACAATCGCGGGCGTCGTGTAGCGGCCCGCAAGCCCCGGTTCATCCGCCATCGATCATGCTCCCAAGTTCGTATTGCACCGCAGAAAGGCGACGCCCATAGCGCCCACAACCTGTCTGTCGGTGCATATCGACCCAATGTCGTTTCGGAAACAACCCAGCGCATGAAAACAGCCGACACGCTCAGCCGCCGCTTCGCCGCCTATTCGCCGCGGCTGAACCGCCGCCCGATCACCCCGGCCAGCGTCGCGCTGCACGGCGGGGCACTGTTGCTCCTGATCCTGCTGACGAGTCAGGCCTGGCATCAATCGGGCGTGCTGGCCTGGTCAGTCGGGCTCGCCTATCTCGGCTATGATACGCTGCTGCTGATCTTCGTCGGATCGCGCATTGCGCCGTTGCGCCATAGTCGCCCGGCTCGGCAACCGGAAGGCCTTGCCCCGACACTCGCCGTGCTGGTCGCCGCGCACAATGAGTCCGCGGTGATCGAAACGACGGTCCATGCGCTGCTGCGCCAGTCCTCACCCCCCGACCAAATCTGGATCGTCGACGACGGTTCGACCGATGCGACGCCCGATGTCATGCGGCACAGCTTCGGCTATGCCGATGTCGCTGTGGGGCAAGACGCGCAGTCCCCGATTGTGCCGCAACTCCGCTGGATCCGGCTGCCGCATGGCGGCAAGGCGCGGGCCCTCAACGCCGCGCTGGAGCGGGTCGATTGCGAGATCGTGCTGACGGTGGATGCCGATACCCTGCTCGCCCCGGATGCGATCGAGGCGATGCGCAACGCCTTCCACCGCGAACCGGCCCTGGTCGCGGCGACCGGCCTGCTGCGCCCGATCTGCGACCACAGCCTGTCGGGCCGCATGTTCGAGTGGTTCCAGACCTATGAATATGTCCGCAACTTCATCTCACGCTTCGCCTGGATGCGCGTCGACGGGCTTCTGCTGATCTCGGGTGCCTTCGCCGGCTTCCGGCGGGACGCGGTCGTCGCCGTCGGTGGCTTCGACCCCGACTGTCTGGTGGAGGACTATGAGTTGATCCACCGGCTGCACCGGTGGTCCGTCGACCACCGGCGTAACTGGAAGGTCCGCGTGCTCGGCGAAGCCCGTGCCAGCACCGACGCGCCCGGCACCGTTGGTGCCTTTCTCCGCCAGCGGCGGCGATGGTTCGGCGGCTTCCTCCAGACGCAATATTGGAACCGGGACATGGTGGGCAATGCCCGCTTCGGGCGGCTCGGGACGATGATGCTGCCGGTCAAGGCGCTCGATACGGTGCAGCCGCTCTATGGGCTGGTCGCCTTCGCTCTGCTGGCCAAATTCCTTGCAGCGGGTAGACTCCCCGTGGTCGGTCCGATCCTTGTCGCGATGCTGGCGAAGGTCGCGATCGACCTCGGCTTCCACCTCTGGTCGATCATGCTCTATCGGCGCTGGTCAGGAGGCATGCTCCCCGAGGGCTGGGGCCGCGTGCTGCTCGCATCCTTCGTCGAACCGTTCAGCTTCCAATTGCTCCGCCACCTCGGTGCAGCCTGGGGCTGGCTCGCCTTTCTCGGCCGCAGTTCGACCTGGGGGCACGCGCAGCGCGGGGGCATATTGTCGCGAACCGCTCCGGCCGAATGACCGGCCGCCTGGTCAGGCGGCAGCGGCGCCCGGCTCGGCAACCTCATGCTCTTCGGCGAGCGCCTGGACGAGCGGTTGAAGACGCCGATCGAACCGCGCCAGCACATCGGGGGCTCCGACCTGTGCATGGTGGGTGACGAAGCCCTCGCCGCTCCACAGATGCAGCGCAACGCCGGGATGCTCGGCCACGATCATCGGACGCTCGTCGGGACAGGCGGGGTCGATCGGGGCCATCTCCAGCGCGACCTGCGGCGCCGTCGACGGCGCGACCGCAAGCATCCGGCCATGCCACTGCGTCGTGATCGAGCGGTGGATATGCCCCGTGATCATGGTGACGTTCGGGTGGTCGCCAATGGCCTTGTCGAGCGTCACCACCCAGGGCTCGGTCGGGTGTGCCGTCATCCAGGGAATGCCCGTCTCGATCGGCGGGTGGTGGAGGACGATCAGAACGGGCAGGCCTGGGACTTCCGCGAGACGCGCCTTCAACCAGGCCGCACGGCGGTGGCAAAAGGCCCCGCCATGGTGGCCGGGGTCGAGCGTGTCGAGAACGATGATGCGAACGCCGGGTTCGTCGATCACATATTGCACGAAGCCGTCCTGCATCGGGAGGTCGGGAAAGACCTCGCGCATCGCGGTTCGATCGTCATGATTGCCGGTGCAAAGATGAACCGGAAAGGTGCAGTCTGCGATCAGATCGCGCAGCCGTTCATAGCTTTCCCGGTCTCCATTGTCGGTCAGGTCGCCGGTCAGGAACAGGCGGTCAGGCGGCAGCGCAAGGCCCTTCACATAATCGATGGCTGCCGCGACCCGCCGGAAGTTGAGCTCGTCGGGATTGTTCTTCTCGAACCCGATATGCAGATCGGTCAATTGGGCGAACAGCATGCGATTACCCTCTACTCCGCCGAAAAACTCTCGGCCCAACTCCAACGCTGCTGAAAGTCACCACGACCAGCGATCGAACGCTGTGATCTCCTACACAGCCGCCCCAAAAAGAGGGTGAAGCGCGATTCAGACTCCCGTTCCCGCCTGCTTGAGCGCCTTTTCTTCGATATGCTCCGCCGCCTTGCCCCGCTCGCGGCTCTTGCGGACCGCCGAGGGAGCGAACTCGGTGCGATGATAATCGTGGCAGAGCGCACAGGAGGACGGCACCTCCTTATGCGCGTCCTGGCTGCCGTGGCATTCCTGGCACGTCGCCAGCTTGGGCAGGTTCACATCGTTGGCCGAGCGCGACAGATTGACCGCGTGGCAGCTCGTGCAGCTCTCGGTTTCGTGTGCCGAATGGTCGAACCAGCCCTTCTTGAGATAGCGGCTCGCCAGTTGCACCGGCGCGACGGCGAAGGGCGTCGTCCGGTTCCCCGTCTCGCGGATGACGTGGCAGTCGAAACAGGCACCGCCCTTCGAGAAGACCGACCGGATCGCCTGATCGGCATTGCCGACATATAGAGCGCTGGTCGGCGCGACATTGGCGCGATGCGTCGCCGCCATGACCTCTCCCGGCCGACGCCGCTCCATGCCGCCGAGCATCGGCGCGCGCGGCGCGCCGGCGCGGTAGAAGGCGCGAATATCGGCGATGACCTGTGCCGGATCACCATGGCGCAGCGTGCGGACCGTATCGCCGACCTTGTCGAACGCCAGCGAATGGCAGGCGCCGCACGCCGGCTCCATGTTCACCGTGGCGAAGCTCGCCCCGGTCGCATCGCGGACGTGGCAGCTGGCGCAGTCGAGCGGTGCTCCATAGCCTTCGCCCTTGCCGAGCGTCTTTGCCATCTGCGCGACGCCGTTGGTCTTCGACAGATGGATGTCGTGCGGGAATTTCAGCCCGTTATATTCCTTGGGGTTCTGATCGAGCGACACGCGGCTGAACATCGGCACGCCGTTGAGCCCCACCGACCGGACCGTCGGCGCGAATTGCGGATGGTGCTTGTCAAAATCCGATGCGTCCTTGAGCACCGTCTTGATCCGGCTGCTCATGCCGTCATGGCACGTCGTGCAGAAACGCTCGTCGGTCACCGGCATGGCGGTTTCGCCCTGATGCTCGGTATGGCATTCGACGCAGCGGCCGGGCTTGATCCCGAAGAAACCGCCGACGAACTGTTTCGTCCCCGTCACGATACCCAGCGGGCCCTTGGCGGCGTTGAGCTTGGCCGGGTCACCATGGTCGTGAACCGTCGTGTGGCAGGCGATGCAGGCGCTGTCCCTGACCGATTCGCCGGGCTTGACGTGACAGGCCTGGCAGTTGTTTTCGAGCGGCTTGTGCGCGCGCGACAGCTTGCCCGAGGTCCAGAACTCGTCGGCATGGAAAGCGACCTGGCGGGTCGCATCGGTCGGCTGGGTGTTGATCGACGTCAGCGGCCAGATCAGGAAAATGGCGAGGACAAGCAGGGCGCCCGCCCAGGCCATTGCGCGCTTGCCCGGCAGCACCGCCGCCAGCGAGAAAACGCGCGCTTCCTCCTTGTCTTCCGAAGCGTTGGAAATCGCGCCGACGCGCTCCACCGTGACGATGATCAGACCCTGCTCGTCGCCCTCGCCCGGTTCGATCGTCAGCGAATGGCTGCCGATGCGGACATTGGCGCCGGGCGACACCGAGAAGCGCTGATGCTCGGTCGACTTGCCGTCGACGACGAAAGGCATGCCGGCCGTCGCCGCGACTTCGACCATACCGCCGGGGACGGCACGGATCACCGCATGATTCAGTACCACGGCCAGATCGGGCAGATGGATGTCGCTCGACGGGCTGCGGCCGATGCTCAGTTCGGCCTGGTCGAATCTCTTGGGGCGGACGATGTCCCGCCCATCGGCGGTGCGCGCTACCGTGCGAACGATGAAGCTCATCTGCGCGATCTCACCAGTAATAGAAGACGGAAACGATGTGGACGAGCAACGCCGCGATCAGGGCGAAGGTCACCGGCACATGGATGTAGAGCCAGATCTCCAGCAGCGCCTTGTAACGTAGATGCTTCCGAATGCGCGACAGAGAGGACTTCTTGCGCTCCAGCAGAACCTCGACATGATCGAGCGGATCCGGACCTGCCTCCTGCCGGCTCTTATGCTCACGCACCGCCGCAAGGGCCGCGCGGGTACCGCAACGATTATAACGCCCGGTCAGGCGTGCGATCAGGCCCCCACCGAAGGGATCATCCTCCAGCGCCATGCGCACGATCGCCGCGCCCTCGGCATCGAGCGGCTGGGCGGCTTCGTTGAGCTGGCGGTCGATCATCCGGAGATTGTCGAGCATCTGGATCTGGGTCGTCTCGCCGCGATTGGCGGACAAAGCCTGGGGCAGCATCGCATAAGCCGCGATCCCGAACACGCCCGAGACGATCACCAGCAGCATCAGCACATAAGCGAGCGTGTGGACGTTCCACCCGAAGTCGAAGCCGGTGTGGAGCGTTCCGATGACGATCAGCGCCAGCCCCAGATAGACATGCGCCGACGTCCAGGACTTGAGCGACCAGCGACCGGGCGTGATCGCCCTTTTGCGGACGCCCAGCAACGACAGCCACAGGATCAGGGCGACGCCGGCCGTGCCGGTGACATAGCCATAGATGCTGCCGCCATTGGGCCTGGGCTGAACGTCGTTGACCGCATAGACGAACAGGCACAGCAGGCTGACCACCACCGCGATCTTCAGCCATTTATAGCGCTGAAACCGCAGGAAACCCTCATGATCCGAGGCGCGCTCGCGACCCGATGTCGCCTGACGAAGAGGCTTGCTCGCCATCAGGCGTCATCCCTTTGCAAACGGGCAACCGTCAGAAATTCCTCAGGCGCGACGCGGATCGCGGCGCCGGTGGGGCAGGCGCGCACGCAGCTCGGCCCGCCCTCGATGCCCGAACACATATCGCATTTCACGGCCCGCTTCGCCTTCTCGACGCCAGGCGTCGCATTGGCATAGGCCCATTCGTGGCTCGGCTCGCCGGGCCCCGGCCCCTGACCGAACAGGAACCATTTCCACAGGCTCGGCTTCTTCGGCGGCTCCTTCTCCATGCGGATCACGCCATAGGGGCAGTTGCGCTGACAATTGCCGCAGCCGATACAAGTGTCGTCGATATAGACCTCGCCGTCCTGGCCGCGATGGATAGCGGTCGGGGGGCAGTCGGCCATGCAATGCGGATGCTCGCAGTGGCGGCAGCTGGTCGGCACATGGAGATGCGCAAAGGTACGCCCCGCCTCGCGGTCGAGCCGCGAAATGCCTTCATGGCTGTCGGCGCAGGCTTTTTCGCAGTTATCGCAGCCGACGCAGAGATTCTCGTCGATCAGCAGCACGTCGGTTGCCTCGCCCACGCCATTGTCGACGAGGAAATTGGCGATCGAACTGTACATGTCGACGACCGTCGCGAAGCTGTCCTTCTTCGCTTCGATGAAGGAGGCAAGGTCCTCGCGCTCCCCGATCGCGGTCTTGGCACGGGCGAAGAATTGAGGCTTGGCCTCGAGCAGGCGGTGGAAGGCCGGGCCGTTGAGTTTGATGACCTCGGACTTCACCGCCGCGCGGACCGTCTGCTTGCGGATGCCGTTGTCGAACAGCTCAAGCTCGCCGACATAATTGCCGGCGGGGACGTAGGACAGGAACACCGGCTTGCCGCCGATCGACTTCTCCACCACGACCGAGCCGGAGCGGATGACGTAGACGTCGGTCCCCTCCTCGCCCTCGCGGAAAATCGTCTCGCCGGCGCGCACGCCCTTGATCTCGGCGGTTTCGAGCAATTCGGCCAGATCGGCGGACTGGAGGCCCGACTGCCACATCTGGAGCAGCTGGCGCTCGGTCGAGATGCGGGTGACCGCGCGCTTCACGCCGGGCACGGAGGCCATCAGCTTGAGAATCGCATTGCGCGGAATCTCGACCACGATGGTCTCGGCGATCGAGCGGATGGTGGAACCGCGGCGACGGCCCGACACGAGGCCGACCTCGCCGAAGATCGAGCCTTCCGGGATGACGATGCCGGTCGACCGGCCATCGGGCAGCGGGATATCGACGGAGCCCTGCGCGATGCAGAAGAGCGACGATCCCGGCGCGTTCTTCTCGAAGATGATCTCGTTCTTGCCGTAATAGCGGACGTCCGAGTCGAGCATGAACTCGCGCATCTGCAGCGGCGACAGATCGTTGAGAATCTGCACCTGCGTGCGGATGAACTCCAGCCACTCGTCGACCGACTTGCGGACCGGCAGGTTGACGAACTTGCCTTCCAGGATCGGCTCGTCGGCCGGCTTCAGCGAGGTGTTGCCATTGATGAACTCGACGACGTCATAGCCCTGGTTCATGCAGTGCTTGATCAGCGGATAGCCCGCGAGCGCGCCGATGACGTAGATACCGGGGTTGGTGGTCTCGAACTGCGGCGACAGGGTCGGAAAGGCCTCGCGATCGGGGCTGGTGAACTGGATGCCGCATTCCTCGATGAACTTGCGCGGCGCGGCCGACCCCATACGGGCGATGATGCGGTCGCAGCGGATGCGCGCCTCGCCATCGCGCGTATCGAGCACCAGATGACCGGCCTCGATGCGATTCGGCGCCGTGTCGGTCATCACGTTGATGCGCCCCTCGTCGCGCGCCTGCATCAGCAGCTTGACGTTGGCGCCCTTGGCGCGGCTGAAGTCTGCGGAGCGGTTGAGGATCGTGACGACGTTACCCTGCGCAAGATCCTGCGCGAGGCCGAGGGCATTTTCGATACCGGCGTCGCCCGAACCGACGACGGTGATATGCTCGTCGACATATTCGCCGGGATCGTCGAGCTGATACTGGACGGTGACGCCGCTGCCTTCGGCGCCCGGACAGCGCAGCAGGTTCGGATTGCCCTGCGTCCCGATCGCCAGGATGATCGCTTCGGCCTTGATCTCGGCCTTGTCGGCGAGGAGGATCGTGAAGTCCCCCTTCTGGCCGGTGATCGCCTTCACTTCGCTGTTCAGCCGGACATTGATGCCGGCGGCGGCGGCCTGCTCGTCCCAGATGCCGAGAATTTTCTCGCGCTTACCTGCGTCGAAGTCCACGTCCGAGCGCAGCACGAGCTGACTCGGCGTCGCCATGACGTGCTTGCCCTTCTGATATTTGAAGATCGTATCGGAAAGATGATCGGTCTTTTCGAGCAGGACGTGCGAAAGACCGAGCTTGGCCGCATGCGCCGCCGCGCTGAGCCCCGCCGGCCCAGAGCCAACGATGGCTATCCGGTAGGTATCCGCCACTGATTCCCCCTGCCCCGTTTTCCCTCGCCGCCGAGCCAGCGGCCAAGTCTCGACATAGGCTTTCCCCGGCTGCCCTCCGGAAAACGCTACGTCTGCCCCAGAGCCACTCTATCAGCTTCGACGCGTTCCGCTAGACTTTCCTTAGCATAGGCTGTCAAAGCCCATAGTCTTCTATTGTGGAGAGAAATGTGACGAAGGACAGTGGCTCGACCAAGGGCTTTTCCCTCCCGTTCGCGCGCGTCGCGCTCATCCTCGCTGCGCTGGTCGCACTCGCTGCGGTCGCCGTGGCGGTGCTCCGCTCGGGTGCCGGATCGCCGGAATCCGGCGCCGAGAAAGCCGAGGCAACGGCCGTTCCCGAGGTCGAGACGATGATCGCCGGGCTCGAAAAGAAGCTGCAGGACAATCCCCAGGACGCGCGGGGCTGGCACCTCCTCGGCCAGGCTTATTATCATGTCGGCCGTTATCCCGACGCGGTGAAAGCCTATTCCCGCGCGGTCGAACTCGATCCGAAGGATGCCGAAGCCTGGTCGGCGCTGGGCGAGGTTCAGGTTCTGACCGGGCCCGGCAAGATCACCCCCGAGATGCACAAGTCCTTCGAGATGGCGCTGAAGCTCGACCCGAAGGATTTCCGCGCCCGCTATTTCCTCGCGATCGAGAAGAACGAGAGCGGCGACAACAAGCAAGCGCTCGACGATCTGGTCGCAATCGTGAACGAAAGCCCCGCCGACGCCCCCTGGCTTCAGCCCGTGCGCGAACTGGCCGAGCGAATCTCCAAGCAGCATGGCCTGCCGATCGAAGGACGGATGAAGGAAGCCGAGGCGGCTCCGCCCCCGGTTTCGGCCCCGACCATGGGGGCCGGCGGCCAGATCGCGGCGGCCGGCATTCCCGGCCCGAGTTCCGCCGATCTCCAGGCGGCAAGCCGGATGACGCCGACCCAGCAGGACGAGATGGCGCGCGGCATGGTCGCCCGACTTGCCGCCCGGCTGGAGGAAAAACCCCGCGATGCGGATGGCTGGATTCGCCTGATGCGCGCGCGACTGGTGCTCAAGGACCCGGCCGGTGCCCGCCAGGCGCTCACCAAGGCGAAGGCCGCCTTTACCGGCGACACGGCCCAGATCGCCCGGTTCGACGAGGCTGCCCGGACGCTGGGCCTGTAAGTCCCCGCTCTCTCACAATGAAAAGGCTCCGGATGTTTCCACCCGGAGCCTTTTCATGCGTGAATGCCGGCAACCGATCAGGCGGCGTCGCCGGCTTTCTCCTTGGCCTTCTTCGAGAAGACTCGGACCGGGTCCTTGCGGCCCTCGACCACATCCTTGTCGACCATGATCTCGTCGACACCGTCCATCGAGGGCAGGTCGAACATCGTGTCGAGCAGCAGGCCTTCGAGGATAGAGCGCAGGCCGCGCGCGCCGGTCTTGCGGGTGATCGCCTTGCGGGCAACTGCCACCAGCGCATCATCGGTAAAGCCGAGCTTGACACCCTCCATCTCGAACAGCTTCTGATACTGCTTTACCAGCGCGTTCTTCGGCTGGGTCAGGATCGCGACCAGCGCCTCCTCGTCGAGGTCCATCAGTGTCGCGATGACCGGCAGACGTCCGACGAATTCGGGGATCAGACCGAACTTCAGCAGATCCTCTGGCTCGCACTGCTGCAGCGTCTCACCGGTGCGGCGCTCCTCGGGAGCTGCGACA
>JAIYAJ010000150.1 GCA_027489105.1 Zymomonas sp.
GTCCAGCGTGCATGCGCTGCTCGATCCGGCAACCGGCGACGGATTGACCGACACTGCCGCGGTGATCGAGCGCGTCCCCGACTTTGCCGCGATGCTGCAGTCCGGTGAAGACGAGGCGCTTTCTGCTCTGTTGCGCCGGTCGGAAAGTACCGGCCGGCCGCTCGGCGACGCGGCATTTCTCGATCATATCGAGGCGACGCTGGGGCGAGATCCTAAGCCGGGCAAGCGCGGGCCGAAGGCGAGGGATAATTAAATGGAGTGTCACCGGAATTCTACTTGACCGGTTTGGCAGGGGCATGCCCCTGCCAAACCGGTCAAGGACGCGCCACTGTTGCACTTGGTTTTGGAACGCGCGGTAATTTCGGCTTCCCGCTGAGCCGACCGATCCGCTGAGACCGAGCCATTCGGGACTAGTCCGATACTACTACATGATTTGGTCCGCCCGCATCTTTGGTGGCGACCTGTTCGGGTCCAGATGAGAGGCATGGCGCTGCGTCCGGTAGCGCCGCACTCTTGAAGATGGAAGCCGACATGGACAGCAATCGCATCAAGGGCGAGGCCCGCAAGGTCAAGGGCTCGATCAAGGAAGCCGCCGGCAAGATCATCGGCGATCGCCAGCTCGAGGCCGAAGGCATTGCCGAGAAGGCCGCAGGCAAGGCGCAGGCTGCCGCCGGCAAGGTGATCGACGGCGCGCGAGAGGCGCTGCGTCGCTGACCCGTCAAGGGCCGCTGCCGCGATGCGGCGGCCCGTCCCGCCCCGAACATCCCCCCTCCTATTCGCACAGAAAGACCGGAATGACCTTGTCCGCACTGCGTGCGCGGCCCGCGAACAACGCAGGGTCGCAGAAGAGCCAGACCATGCCCAGCATCGAGGCCGACATGGCCTATTATCGTCGCCGTGCCGCCGAAAGCGCCGAACGCGCGCTGGTTGCGTCGAACCCCGGCGCGCGCCTCGCCCATGAAGAACTTGCCAAGCTCTACCGCGCCAGGCTCGCGACGCTCGAAGCGGAACTTCGCGAGCGCCGCTGATGTTCACGCGGGAGCACCGCCGATTTTTGGAGAAACCGTCATGAACAGGATCGTCCTTATCCCGCTTGCGGCGCTCGCCGCGCTCGCCGCCTGTCAGGGGCCCGAGCAGAAGGCGGGCGCAGAGAAGGATAAGGCCGAAGCCCAGGCGGCCGGCCGTCCCTATAGCGGTGACGGCCCCCATGAGCGGATCGGCGCGGCCATGGACAAGGCAAGGGAAGCCGCCCAGGAAGCCCGCGAGGCGACCGCCGATGCGCTGGAGCAACGCGGCGACAGCATCGAGCGCACGGCCGACATCGAGGCCGAGAAGCTCGAAGCCCAGGCCGAGGCGATCCGCAGCGCGGCCGAGGACAAGGCAAAGGCGCTGAAGTCGCAGGCCGAGACGGCGGTCCGCTAAGCAGACACTATGAGACGACTAAAGGAAAAGGGGGACGCGCCTCGCCGCGCATCCCCCCTTCCCTCATGCCGTCAGCTTCCGTCAGAGGCCGACGACACCGCCATCGGTCTTGGTGATCACGATCGTCGCCGAGCGCGGGCGCGCCGTCGTCGAGGTGCCGCCCTGGGTCGCCGGCCAGCTGCTCTGCAGCGTGGTCAGGTTGCCGTCTTCGCCCGGATGCTGGATGTTCACGAACAGCGTGCGGCCATCCGGCGTCGAGTCGATGCCGGTGATCTCGCAGCCCTTGGGCCCGACCAGGAAGCGCTTGAGCGTACCGGTGGTCGCAGCCTTGCCGACCACGGTCGCCTGGGTCCGCGTCGCGCCGTCGGCGCCGGTGTTGGTGATCGTCTTCGCGCCGCCGTCGCCGACCTTGCCCGGAAGCGCGACCAGCATCTGGTTGTTGGTGCGATCGGTGAAGGCGCCGTCATCGGTCTGGATCCACAGCAGCGGATTGGCCTGACCCGAAGCGTTCTGCCCACGACCGAACCACAGACCATCCGGGCTGGAGAAGTCGTTCGACGCATCCAGGCCCGAGATGTTGACGTTGGTCGGGTCGGCATCGGCCGAATCCGCACCGAACAGATAGATGTCCCAGTTGAAGGTGGTGGCCTCGGACGTGTCGCCCGTCTCGCGGAGGCGCAGGATATGGCCGTTCGGATTGCCGCGCTGCGCCGTGTTCGCCGAACCCTTCGGATCGTTGTAGTGGCGCGGGTTCGCCGCGTCGGTGCCGGTCAGCGGACGGACCGTCGCATTGTTGTTGGTCAGCGTCAGATACATCTCGCCGTTGACTGGATTGGTCGCGGTCCACTCCGGCCGGTCCATCTTGGTCGCGCCGAGCGCGTCGGCGGCGAGACGGACGTTGGTCAGAACGTCGGCCTGATCCGAGAAGGCATAGGTCGTGTTGGCCGAGGTCAGCGGACCGGTACCGAACACCAGCGGCATCCAGCTGCCGGTGCCGTCGGCGTTGAACTTGGCGACATAGAGCGTGCCGGCGTCGAGATATTTGTCGCCCATGGCAAGGCGGTCGGTCGCATTGGCATCGGCCGCGACCCAGGCCTGCGCCGAGACGAACTTGTACAGATATTCGCCACGCGAATCGTCGCCCATGTAGAAGGCGGGCTTGCGACCGGCGACGAACTGCGACGGCCAGGCGCCTTCATGGCCGAAGCGGCCGAGCGCGGTGCGCTTGCGCGGCGCCTTGGTCGGATCATAAGGATCGATCTCGACGACCCAGCCATATTGGTTCGGTTCGTTGCGGAAGTCGCCGCTGCCATTGGTGGCGGTCGCAACGACACTCGCATTCCAGCGCGAGTAGATGGTGCTGCTGGCGTTGGCCGGCACGACCGTGGCCCAGCCATAGCTGCCATTGGCGCCTTCGCTGATGCCATAGCGGTTCAGAGCGACGACCGACTTGGCGGTCGCGCCGCCGCGGGCGGCGTTGTCTCCCGTCACGCGGCGGAAATAGCCCGCCCAGTTTTCTTCGCAGGTCAGGTAGGTGCTCCAGGCGGTATAGCCGTTGGCGCAGTTGTTGATCGTGCCGCGACCGTCGGTGCCCGCCGGCGAGAAGGCCGTGCGCAGGAAATCGGTACCACGGACCGGACCCGAAAAGCTGGTCGGGGTCAGCGGCGTGATGCGACGGTTGAGGGTCGAACCCTGAACATAGCTCCAGGCTCCCGAACTGGCGCGCGTCACTTCGACGACGCTGACGCCATGGGCTTCCATCTCCTTCAGCGCTTCGGCTTCGGGACGGGCGCCGGCAACGGTCGTCGGGCCATTGGCGTGGAGATAGATCTGGGTGATGTTCTCGTGGTTCATCACGAGCAGGCCGCGCGTGCTGCTGTTCGCATCCGGAGTGGCGCCGGTCGCGGCGAGGCCGAAATAGCTCATGCCGTCATGATGGTCGCCGGCGCGCTTGGAGAAGGTCGTGTCGGTGCCGTTATTGGCATAAGCCGAGGTTGCGGTGTCGATCGGATCGCCCAGGCGGTAGAGTACCGAAACGGCATAGCCCTCGGGCACCTTGACGATGTCGTCGAGGCTCTTCGCGATCGAGTTGAAGCCCAGCACCGCCGGGGTGACGGTGATCGTGGTGTCGGCAGTCGACGCCTTGTTCTTCACGTCGGTCGCGGTGAAGCGGAACACCAGCGTGGTCGACGCGGACACCGCCGGCGCGATGAAGGTGGCGTTGTTGCTGTTGGCATTGGTCAGCGTGACCGTCGGCCCCGAAACCTGCGTCCAGCCGACGCTGCCGATCTCGTTCTTGTCGGTCGCGGTGCCGGCGAGCGTGACGAGCTTGCCCGAGCTGGTGCTGGCATTCTGGCCGGCGTTCACGACCGGGGCGTCATTCTCGCCGCATGCCGTGAGCAGCATGCCGCCGAACGTCGCGGCGGCGATGGCGGAAATGCCGCCGAACAGCGTCTGGCGGCGCGAATAGCGCTGCTCGACGATGCTCTCCAGCGTGGGATTGTCAGTCGGATTGCAATCGACATTGCCGTCCGTGTAGCCGTGCACCATCTCGTTCATCTGGTCGGACCCCTTGGTTGAGAAGGGGGCGGGCTAACAGCGCCGTGCGAAACATTGGTGCCGTAGCGTTTACAGCGGGATGAAAGGCAAATGACGTACGCGTTACAGCGTCGGCAGACTCGCTCCGGCAGAGCGCGTTGCAGGAGACGATCGTCGCCTTTCAGGCCCCTACCAGCCTGCGCAGCTTGGCCAGGCTCGTATCGTCAGCTTCGCCATGCGCCAGCGCCCCGAAGAAATGACCTTCGGCATCCATCAGGAAGGTGGTGGCGGTGTGATCGATCAGATAGTCGCCGCCCTCGATCGGCACCTTCTCCCGATAGACATGATAGGCCTCGATGATCCGCGCCAGCTGAACCGGGCTTCCCGTCAGCCCTGTGATCGACTCCGGGAAGAGCGATACATAGTCGCCGATCAGCTTGGGGCTGTCGCGTTCGGGATCGAGCGACACGAACACAAGTCGCAGCTTCTCGCCAGCAGGGCCGAGTTGGCGCTTCAGGCGGGACATGCGCTGGAGCGTCGTCGGGCAGATGTCGGGACAGCGCGTGAAACCGAAGAAGATCGCGAAGGGCTTCCCGCGAAGGCTCCGGTCGGTGACGATTCGGCCATTCTGGTCGACCAGTTCGAACGCGCCGCCAAAGGCGTCGGCATAGCCGGCCACCTTCTCATCGCCGGGCCAGAATGCCGCCGCCGCCAGCCCGCCGAGAGTCAGCAATATTGCCAGCCACAGGACGGGCCGCAGCCAGCGCGGTGCCGGTCGCGACTCAGTGGTGGTCATGGCCCCCGCCCAGTTGATGGTCGATCGGTTCGACGCGGAAGCGCACGGGCAGCGCGCCTGCCTTGGCGAAGCGCAGCGTGATCGTCACGATCTCGCCCCGCTTCAGCGGTCGCTTGAGCCCCATCAGCATCAGATGATAGCCGCCGGGCTTGAGGGCGACGCTGCCGCCCGGTGCGATGGAGAGGCCGCCGCTGACCGGGCGCATCCGCATGATGTTGCCATCCATCGTCATGCTGTGGACGTCGACGCTCGAAGCGATCTCCGTGCTGCCGCCCAGCAGGCGATCCTCGGTCTTGCTGGCGTTACGGATGAGGGCA
>JAIYAJ010000525.1 GCA_027489105.1 Zymomonas sp.
ATGCCGTCCGACCGCAAGAAGATCGTCATCCTCGGCGGCGGGCCCAACCGGATCGGGCAGGGGATCGAGTTCGACTATTGCTGCTGCCACGCCTGCTTCGCGCTGGAAGAGGCGGGCTATGAGACGATCATGGTCAACTGCAATCCGGAGACGGTGAGCACCGACTATGACACCTCGGACCGGCTCTATTTCGAGCCGCTGACGGCCGAGGACGTGCTCGAAATCCTCCATGTCGAGCAGTCGCGTGGCACGCTCAAGGGCGTAATCGTCCAGTTCGGCGGGCAGACCCCGCTCAAGCTGGCGCAGGAACTGGAGGATGCGGGCATCCCGATCCTCGGCACCAGCCCCGATGCGATCGACCTTGCCGAGGATCGCGAGCGTTTCGCGGCGCTGGTCTCCGATCTCGGCCTGCGGCAGCCGCGCAACGGCATCGCGCGCAGCCGCGAGGAGGCCCTCGTGGTCGCCGAGCGGGTTGGCTACCCGGTCCTGATGCGTCCGTCCTATGTGCTCGGCGGGCGCGCGATGGAGATCGTCGAGGATCCCGCGCAGCTCGAACAGTATATCACGACTGCGGTACAAGTGTCTGGTGATTCACCAGTTTTGATCGATCAATATCTGCGTGATGCGGTCGAGGTCGACGTTGACGCGATCTGCGACGGTGACGATGTCGTCGTTGCGGGCGTGCTTCAGCATATTGAGGAAGCCGGGGTCCATTCGGGCGACAGCGCCTGCACCCTGCCGCCCTATAATCTGGCGCAGGACATCATCGACGAAATCCGCCGCCAGACCGATGCGCTCGCACGGGCGCTGCACGTGCGTGGACTGATGAACGTCCAGTTCGCAGTCAAGGACGGTGCGGTCTATCTGATCGAGGTCAACCCGCGCGCCAGCCGCACGGTGCCGTTCGTCGCCAAGGCGATCGGCCAGCCCATCGCCAAGATCGCCGCGCGCGTCATGGCGGGCGAAAAGCTCGCTACGCTGCCGACGATCAATCTCGATGTCGGCCATATTGCCGTGAAGGAAGCCGTCTTCCCCTTCGCCCGCTTCCCCGGTGTCGATCCGGTGCTCAGTCCGGAAATGAAGTCGACTGGCGAAGTCATGGGAATCGATAGCGATTTCGGGACAGCTTTTGCCAAGGCTCAGCTTGGCGCTGGCACCAAATTGCCGCTCGCCGGAACGGCTTTCGTATCGGTCAAGGACAGCGACAAGAAGCATATCCTGCCGGCGGTGCGGAAGCTGATCGAGATGGGCTTCACCATCCTCGCCACGGGGGGAACTGCCAAGTTCCTCAGCGACGAGGGCCTTTCGATCGAGACCGTCCTCAAGATGCGCGAGGGACGGCCGAACATCGTCGACCGGATCGTCGATCGCGACGTCGACCTGATCTTCAACACCACCGAGGGCTGGCAGTCGCTGCTGGACTCGAAGGCGATCAGGACTTCGGCGCTCTACGGGCGCGTGCCCTACTTCACCACGGCGGCGGCCAGCGTCGCGGCGGCAGAGGCAATTGGCGCATTGCGGGAGCGCAAGCTTGAAGTGCGATCACTTCAATCCTATTATTCCGCTTCGCACGCCTGATCCCTGCAGCGGTGGAGTTCAGTGCGGGCGGCCCGACCGGGGTCGTCCGGCGGCGATATTTTGATGAAGGATTTTGAGTACGATGGCGGGCGTTGATAAGTTGCCGATGCTGGCAGAGGGGCAGAAGATGCTCGAGCAAGAGCTCATGCGCCTCAAAGCCGAGCGGCCGCTCATCATCGATGCGATCGAGGAGGCGCGCGCGCACGGAGACCTCTCCGAAAACGCCGAATATCACGCCGCCAAGGAGCGCCAGGGCCAGATCGAGGCATCGATTGCCGACATCGAGGACCGTCTCAGCCGTGCGCAGGTGATCGATCCGACGACGCTGTCGGGCGACAAGATCGTGTTCGGTGCTACCGTGACCCTGCTCGACGACGACGAGAAGCCCGTGCGCTATCAGATCGTCGGACAGACCGAGGCGGATGCCAAGACGGGCAAGATCTCCTACAACTCGCCGCTCGGCCGCGCCCTGATCGGCAAGAGGGTCGATGACGAAGTCGAAGTGACCGTCCCGTCGGGCGACCGCTTCTATCTCGTCTCGAAAATCGAGTTCATCTGATCGGGCGCCGGTCGTGACGGTTCCGGCGGCGCGGGCGACCAATGCCATAGCGCTGCTGACCTGCGCGGTTTTCCTGCTTTCCCTGCTGGCGGGGAATGGTGAAGCGCTCGATTTGACGGCGGGGTTCGTCCCGGCCCGTTTTCTCGGTGTTCAGATCCCCGAAGCGCTGCCGGCGTGGATCACGCCGCTGACGGCGACGCTGCTTCATGGTGGATGGCTGCATCTGGCCTTCAACATGCTCATGCTGCTCTTCTGCGGCCGCATGGTCGAGGCCGTGCTCGGCATGCCCGGCTTCCTGCTCCTCTATCTCACCGGCGCTTACGCCGCCGCCTTCGGGCAATATCTGATCGATCCGGCAAGCCTCAGCCCGATGATCGGGGCGAGCGGCGCGATCTCGGCTGTGTTCGGCGCTTATGCGCTCCTGTTCGGGAAGCCCAGGCTGCTGCTCGGCCATCCGCGCGCGGCGCTTCTGGTCAATATAGTCTGGCTTGCCCTTGCATGGGTCGGTGTGCAGTTCCTGATGGGCTTGGCTTTCTCCGGCATGGGCATGGCGATCGCAGTGGGTGCGCATGTCGGTGGGTTCGTCGCCGGTCTCGCAACCGCTCCGTTGTTCATGATCTATCGCAGAGGACAGGTTGGCTGAACGAAAAAGGGGCAGGCTCTCGCGAACCCACCCCTTTTCCGAATGCCTGCCGATGTGGCCTCAGGGCAGATCGGGCTCGAGCAGCTTGTGCAGATGCACCACCACATATTTCATCTCGGCATCATCGACCGTCCGCTGCGCAGCGCTGCGCCAGGCCTTTTCCGCGGACTTATAGTCCTCGAAAAAGCCGACCACGTCGATCTTGCCGAGATCCTCGAAATCGAGCTTCTGGGGGTCCTTGACCCGGCCGCCGAACACCAGATGGATCTTGCTCATTTCCTATCTCCGTTGATCGTCCAAAAGACGAAGCCTGGCTCCTGCTCCTGTCGAATAATGGCGATGTTTTGAAGCATGATCCTCGCGCGTTGCATTGATATTAGCTACGCGACTTCATCATCGCAATCAGCCCGTCGATGCCCTTGCGCTGGATGATCGCATCGAAATCCTGGCCCTGGGTCACGGCCAGGTTGATGTTGGCGACCGTCAGATTGGTGACCTTGAATGTCGGTCCGACCTTGGCGACCGACCAGACTGCGCTGATCGGTGCGGCGCCGGGCTTCTGGACCTGGGTCACGACATTGAAGCCGCTGCCGGCGGGAGCGGTGCGGATCACCTTCATCGACGCATTGGCATAATCGTAGAGATTGTCCGAATAGGTGCCGATGATGAAGGTCGGTATCGCCGCCTTGTAAGCAGCCTTCTGCTCGGGCGTGATCTGGTTGTTCCAACGGCGGATCAGGCGCTCGCCGATCGCGTCGATCGCGAAGTGCTGCGACAGAAGCTCGCGGAATTTGGAGCGCACCGCCGTCTTATTGCCGGTCTTCAGAACCGCAAAAGCCTCGGTGCCGAGCGAGGAAATGAAAGTGGCTGCATCCTGATTGGCGACGACGGCCGCCGTCGCGGGTGCGATCGGAGCCGCGACGCTGAGTACGCCTGCCAGGGCGACAGCGGCGGGCAAAAGAAACGTCTTCATTATTGGAACTCCATGGGCATCATAGCGCCTGTCCTGACCCGGAGATAGCGGGTCGAGCCTGAACGCGGTTTGAACTGTGACGGCTCCGCAAGGTTATGCGGAACTGTGGCAAGCACCGTCAGCTGCGCACTTTCTCGATCGCGGCTGATCCTGCGCTCTCGGCGACCTCTGCGATCGATCCGATCAACCGGCCGACCTGCTTGCCGGCAGCATCGGAATTGATGCCGAGCTCGCCAAGCTTTGCCTGACCGGCATCGCGTGCAGCGGTCACCGCCTCCTTGGCGCGGTCGGCGATCGTCTCGCCGATCGTACCGAGCAACTGCTCCTCCTGCCGGGTGCGCGGCAGCACCGCTCCGAGCACCGCGCCGACCGCCAGGCCGCCGACCAGGGCGGCAACGGGAAAGGCCTCAACCTTTTCGGCGGCCTTGTGCCCGGCCTCGCGCGCGACATCGGCCGTCTTGCGCAGCCGCTC
>JAIYAJ010000602.1 GCA_027489105.1 Zymomonas sp.
CGACGCCCGGAAAAGGCTCTGGCCAGAGCAACTACGGCAACTACCGCAACCCTAAGATCGACGAGGCTCTGACAGCGGCGCTCAGCACGATGGACGATGAGGCCAGGCGCAGCGCGCTCTCAAAGATCGTTCGAATGGCCGTCGATGACGTCGCGGTCATCCCCGTCCATTTCGAGAAGACAACCTGGGCGACCGCCAAGGACGTCGCCTATAGCGGGCGCTCGGACCAGTACACGCTGCTCAGCAACGCCAGCAAGGGCTGAGCCGAGGTGATCATATGAGCCAGAACGTCACAAGCCACATCGCGGAATCCGTTTCCGCGATGGAAGATCACCTCATCGGAATCCGGCGTGACATACACGCCCACCCGGAGCTCGCTTTCGAAGAGGTGAGGACGTCAGCTCTGGTCGCGGCGGAACTGTCTCGGCTGGGCATAGAGCACGAGACCGGAATAGGGCGTTTGGGCGTCGTCGGCTATCTGAGGGGCCCGCGCCCCGGCAAGACGCTCCTGATCCGTGCCGACATGGACGCGCTCCCTATCCAAGAGCAGACGGGCCTCCCCTATGCCAGCACGATCCCGAACCGGATGCATGCGTGTGGACATGACATCCACACGACGACGCTCCTTGGGGTCGCCGCGGTCCTGAAGAGTTTGGAGGGCTCGCTAGCGGGCACCGTCAAACTCGTCTTTCAGCCCGCCGAGGAAGCGATCGGCGGGGCTGCCGCGATGATTGCCGACGGCGTCATGGAAGGGGTCGACATGGCCCTCAGCCTGCATAATCGACCCGAGATCCCAGTTGGGCGCTTCGGGATCGTTCATGGGCCCGCGACCGCCGCCACCGACGAGTTCGACA
Source organism: Zymomonas sp. (assembly GCA_027489105.1). The sequence goes on from JAIYAJ010000602.1 coordinate 855, forward strand.
TCACGATACGCGGCAAGTCAGGCCATGGGGCCCGCCCCTACGCGGCTATCGATCCTATCGTAGCGGCCGCTCAGCTGATCAGCCAAGTGCAGACGATCGTGGCTCGCGATGTAAGGGCGCTTGATTCATGCGTGGTCACGGTCGGGTCAATTCACGCCGGACATGCGCGCAACGTCATCCCTGATACCTGCGTCATGACCGGAACCGTCCGGAGCCGTCAGGCCGAGGCACGGGCTGCTGCGGAGAACGGATTGCGCCGCATCTGCGAGGGGATCGCCACCAGCATGCGGGTGAGTTGTGACTTCCAGTACAGGCATGGAATGCCTCCGCTCATGAACGACGAGGCGATGCTGCAGCACACGGTCAACGCCATTCGCGCACAAGTCGGCGACGTCGCCGACGAGTTCGAGCCTAGCCTTGGCGGCGAGGATTTCGCGCTCATGGCGGACCTAGTGCCGGCGTTTCGATTGCTGGTGGGATCATCCCAACCCGGACGAACCGACAAGGTTCACAACTCGGACTACCAGCCTGACGAGCGGACGATCGGTTTTGGGGTCCAGGCTTTGTCCAGGACCGCTTTCGACATCCTCAGCTGACAGCAACATCGCCTCCGGGCGAAGGAACTACACTCATGACAGCCGCAGCCACCCTGGACACCTCGCGCACGGCGCTCTTCAGCGCCGGCAAGACCACGGTCTTCTCCTCGAAGAGCGACCCCCGGATCGCCTACTGCCTTTTTGTGCCGCCCCCTTCAGCCAGCGGAAAGAAGCCAGGGCTTGTCGTGACCATCCACGGCACGGGCCGGAACTTCATGGAATACCGAGACGCCTTCTCCGCGTTTGGTGCCGCTAACAATATGGTCGTGCTTGCGCCGCTCTTTCCTGCCGGCCTGCGCGGGGACGGGAACATCGACGGGTACAAGTATCTCATCGAGGACGATATTCGCTATGACCTGGAGCTGTTGTCCCTCATCGACGCGGTGGCGGAGGATACCGGCTGCCGGGCCGATCAGTTCATGATCTTCGGTTTTTCCGGCGGGGCCCACTTCGTTCACCGGTTCCTTCTGGTCCATCCGTCGCGGGTTTCCGCCGCGGCGATCGGCGCGCCCGGCCAGGTTACCTTGCTCGACCCTGAGGCCGACTGGTGGGTCGGCGTGCGGGACATGCAGGCTCAGTTCGGGCACCCGATGGATCTGGATGCGCTCCGGAAGGTCCCAGTCCATCTTGTCATCGGTGGCGACGACACCGAGACCTGGGAGATCACCCACGCGCCCAACAGCCGGTACTGGCGCGCCGAAGCGGCCCGATCGGGAGCCAACCGGCTTGAACGGATCAAGTCACTGCAACGATCGCTAGAGGCGGAAGGCGTGAAGGTTCGTCTGGACGTCATCCCGGGAGTGAAGCACGAAAGCAAGGCCGCCATGCCGCTCGTGCAGGATTTCTTCGCGAGCGTTCTGAGAAAGATCGATCCCTGATGGATATCCCACCCACGATGCGCCAGTCCGACTCCGAGCGACTTGCCGGTAAGATCATGGCTGACATTCAGGCGCGCACCCTTGCGCCGGGAATGTGGCTCAAGCAGATCGACATCGAGCAGCGCTATGAGGCTACGCGCAACGTGGCCCGGGCTGCGCTGATACGGCTGGCGGCTCAGCGTTATATCGAACACGAGCCCAATCGCGGCTACCGAGTGCCCGCTATCGAAGGCACTAAGCGAATACAGCTGCTTCGCGTTCGGGCCATACTTGAAGCCTCGCTCGTGCCCGAGATCGTGGCACGCGTTACGGATGACGCCATTGCGGAACTTCGTGGGCTCGCCGCTGACTTCACCCACGGCGTCGAGACGAGTGGCTTCCTGGAACTGATCGAGATCAACCGGGCCTTCCACTCGCGCATGCAATTGCTGGCGCAGAACGCCGAGCAGATGCGGATCATCCAGGATCTTCGCCGAACGCTGAGGGCGTACCCGGGAATGACCTGGGACAGCCCAGCCATGATGCGCGCGTCAGCCGAGGACCATCACGCCATGGTCGACGCGCTCGAGGCGCGAGACATCGAGCGGCTAATGCATCTAACGATCTCGCACATCGGCAAGGGCGAGCTGGGCTCAGTAGAGCTTGCCCATTTCAACGACACCTGAACTCAACGGAAAACTTGCATGACATCGCTTGCCAGAGCCCTTCCGCGCGAAAAGGGGGTCGATTCCCGCCTGCTCGCAGGCTTCCTCGATACCGTCGCCGCCGAGAAGATGGAGCTGCACAGCTTCCTGATCTACCGCTCGGGCGCAATCGTAGCAGAGGGATACTGGCATCCCTACGCGGCTGATCGCCTTCATATGCAGCATTCCAGCACGAAGAGCTGGACCGCGACCGGGATTGGCTTCTTGATCGACGACGGACTGGTCAAGTTCGAGGACAAGGTCGTCACTCTCTTCCCAGACGACCTGCCGCCTCAGGTCAGCGAGCACCTCGCCGCGATGACCGTGCGCGACCTCCTCACCATGAGGACTGGCCACAAGACCGGGATATCGGGCGGCGAGTGGCGCGGCTCGCGTGAAAGTTGGGTCAAAGCCTTCTTCCGCGAGGAAGTCTCAGATCCGCCAGGGAAGACGTTCATCTACAGCAGCGCGTCCAGCTATCTGCTGTCAGCGATCGTGACGAAGGTAACCGGCCGGACGCTCCACGAATTCCTAGAAGAACGGCTATTTGCACCTCTCAGCATGGGAAAAATTCTCTGGGATCTGTCGCCCGAGGGTTTCAACACCGGCGGCAACGGTCTGCGGTGCGTCAGTGAGGACGTCGTAAAATTCGGCGTCTTGCATCTCAACAAGGGCGTCTGGGACGGCACCCGGATCCTTTCGAAGGAATGGGTCGAGGCAGCCACGTCGAACCAAGTCGACGAAGTTTGGATGGGCGCACTTGACGGCAAGCGCTTTCTCGCGCCGGGAACGCCGGGCGCGGCCCCTGCTGAGAAGCGCGAAGGATATGGCTACCAGTGGTGGATGACGGCGCACGGTGGGTACCGTGCATCTGGTCTCTACGGACAGCAGTGCATCGTCCTACCGGAACAAGACGCCGTCATCGTCTTCACAGGTGGACTGAAGCCCCGCGATCCCAGGCTGATGGATGCGGTTTACTCTCAGATCATCCCCGCACTGAGCGGTGAGGCTGACGCGGAGGCTGACGCAGCCCTCGAGGTTCGGTTGAAGAACCTTGCCATGGATGTGCCGGACGGCGTGCCCGCCTCGCCCACCTCGGAAGCCGTCGACGGTAACATCTACGTCGCAGACGAGAACGATGCGGGCATAAAGGCGATCGAACTCTCGTTCGACGGCAGTCTGGTGTCCTTGCGTCTCGATGATCATCGGGGCTCGCACATCGTCACGGCAAGCTGCGAAGGGCTGCACGAAGGCAGCACGACCATGACCGGCAATACGCTGCACCACGAGTATCAGCCTGACCTCATGGTGTACTTGGCGAACGCCGCATGGATCTCGGATCGCCATCTCCAGCTGCAGTGGCGATTTGTGGAAACAGCTTTCTGCGACACGGTCGATTGCCGCTTCGGTGACGAGGGCATGACGTTCGATCGCCAGGTCAACACGAACGCCGGTCCGCTGCGCATGCCAACTGTCACGGCGCATCACCGCTAAACGAAACGCAGTTTAGCAGTTGCTCTTCAACTGCCAACTCATCGCCTGCGCGAGGGCGTTCGTACGCGCGGCCGATAGCTTATTCCGCCGCCGGCACGCCGTCAGTTTTCCCTCGGCTCGGCTATCGCCGGCGGCCTCACGGCCGATCTTAGAGAGGTCCAATGACAACTCCGATCCTGACGGTATCGAACCTCACAACCTCGTTCCGGGTCGAGGGTGCGTGGAAGCAGGTCGTCCGCAACGTCTCCTTCGACATCGCGCCGAAGGAAACCGTCGCGGTCGTCGGCGAATCCGGTTCTGGCAAGAGCGTGACGGCGCTGTC
>JAIYAJ010000182.1 GCA_027489105.1 Zymomonas sp.
CTGGCATCGCCGTGAACGTGCCCCAGCCGGCTCGGTTCGCGGTTCACAAACTGATCCTGGCCCAGCGGCGGGATCAGGCCAATCGTCACAAGCGGATGAAGGATCTGGATCAGGCGCGGGCGCTGATCGAGGTGCTTCGGGATCATGACCGATTTGCCCTCGCCGACGCGGTATCGGATGCGCGGTCTCGCGGACGTAAAGGCTGGCAGATTACGGTGACAGTCCACAAAATGGGACCACTTGCACTTTCGGTTGGCTGCTCTTCCACCTTAGCGCCGAAGGCAAGGTTTGCCTAAGCAATGCACTGGCAGCGTAACGATGTGTGCGGATTGCTGCCGTATAAATCCAAACTGATCTCAGGCCAGCCGAACAACGGCAATAACTCCCGAACCTTACATCCCCTCACGCCAACCCACGCACACGCTCCAACAGCGCCTCGACATGGGCGATCGGGGTTTGCGGCAGGATGCCGTGGCCGAGGTTGAAGATGTGGGGGCGGCCGCGCAGGGCGGTGGTTACCCGGTCGATCGCGGAATCGAGTTCGCCGCCGCCGGCGAGCAGGGCGAGCGGGTCGAGATTGCCCTGGACCGGCAGACCTTCGGGCAGTGCCGCGTTCGCCCATGCCGGGTCGACGGTTTCGTCGAGGCCGATCGCATCGGCGCCGGTTTCCTTGGCATAGGCGACGAGCTTGCCGCCTGCGCCCTTGGGGAAGCAGATCACCGGCGTTTCAGGGTGGCGTTCGTGGAGCGCGGCGACGATCCGGGCGGTCGGGGCGATCACCCAGCGGTCGAACTGCGCGGGGCTGAGCGTGCCTGCCCAGCTGTCGAACAATTGCACCGCCATCGCGCCGCAGGCGATCTGTCGCGAGAGATAGTCGATCGTCAGCTCGGTCACGACATCGATGATGCGCGCAAAGGCCTGCGGGTCGCGATAGGCGAATTCGCGCGTCTCATGCTGGTCGCGGCTCCCCTGGCCGGCGACCATATAGGTGGCGACGGTCCACGGCGATCCGGCAAAGCCGAGCAGGGTCGTCTCGGGTGGCAGCGCGGCGGCGACGCGGCGGACGGTTTCATAGACCGGGTCGAGCCGGTCGAGGGCGGGCGTCAGGCTGTCGATGTCATGATTCACCAGCGCCGGGGCGAGCTGCGGGCCTTCGCCCGGTCCGAAGCTGAGCGTCTGGCCGAGCGCCCATGGCACCATCAATATGTCGGAGAACAGGATCGCGCCGTCGAAGCCGAAGCGGCGGATCGGCTGCAGCGTGATCTCCGCCGCGGTCGCGGGGTCGGTCGCGAGTTCGAGGAAGCCGCCCTTGTCGGCCCGCAGTGCGCGATATTCGGGCAGATAGCGCCCGGCCTGCCGCATCAGCCACACCGGCGGGACATCGGCGCGCTGGCCTTTCAGCACGGACAGCAGCGGCGGCGTCATGCCCAGGTCGCACGCGGCGGGAGGCTCATCAGAATCGCGTCGATATTGCCGCCGGTCTTCAGCCCGAACAGCGTGCCGCGATCATAGACGAGATTGAACTCGGCATAGCGCCCGCGCCATTCCAGCATTGTTGCCTCGTCCTCCGGCGTCCACGGATCGTTCATCCTCCGCCGGACGATGCGCGGATAGGCATCGAGAAAGGAGCGCCCGACATCCTGGACGAAGGCGAAGTTGGTGGCGAAGTCGCCCTCCAGATGATCGAAGAATATGCCGCCGACGCCCCGATTGACGCCGCGATGCGGGATGCGGAAATAGTCCTCCGCCCAGGCCGAGAAGCGCGGATAATCGCCCGCCGGATGGGCTTCGCAGGCGCGTTGCAGCGTCGCGTGGAAGTCGGCACTGTCTTCGGCATAGGGAAGCGGCGGGTTGAGATCGGCGCCGCCGCCGAACCAGCGTTTGGTGGTCGTCAGGAAACGGCAGTTCATGTGCACCGCAGGGACGTGCGGATTGGCCATATGCGCGACCAGGCTGATCCCGGTGGCGAAGAATTGCGGGTCTTCGGCCGCGCCGTGGATCGACTTGGCGAAATCGCCCTCGAATGCACCGCCGACGGTCGACACATTGACCCCGACCTTTTCGAAGACGCGGCCCTTCATCACGCCGCGCACACCGCCGCCGCCGGGTTCGCCGGACGGATCCGAGCGGTCCCAGGCTGTATAATCGAAACTGGCATCGGAGCCCGCCTCGCGCTCGATCGCCTCGAATTCGGCGCAGATCAGGTCGCGGAGATGCTCGAACCAGTGCCGGGCCTGGGTCTGTTCGGAGTCGAGAGGCTTCATGCGGCGAACAACTTTCGGATGGAGTCGGGTGCGCGGGCCAGCAGGTCGCGCGCCAATGATGCGGGATCGTTGCCAGAGCCGGCGACATGGGCACTGCCGTCTTCGGCATAGAGCTCGGCCCGGATCAGGCCGCTCGTGTCCGCCAGCGCCGCCACCGGCGAGTGGCAGCCGGCATTGAGCCCGGCGAGCAGAGCGCGTTCGGCCAGGACGCAGCCATGGGTCGGCGGGTGGTCGAGCACCGCGAGCATCGCGCGCATGTCGGCATCGTCGCTCCGCGCCTCGATCCCCACCGCGCCCTGCGCAGGGGCGGGCAGCATCACGTCGAGCGCGATCGGGGTGCCGACATCGGGCCGCTGGAGGCGCTCAAGCCCTGCCGCCGCGAGCAGCGTGGCATCGGCCTCTCCCGCCGCCAGCTTGGCGAGGCGCGTGTCGACATTGCCGCGAAACTGGACGATCGTCAGGTCGGGGCGCATCCGCAGCAATTGTGCGCGACGGCGCGGCGAGCTGGTGCCGACTGTGGCGCCCTGCGGAATATCGGCGATGGTAGCAGCGCCGATCAGCCGGTCACGCACGTCCGCGCGCTGCAGCATGGCGACGATCGCGATGGCGGCGGGACGGATCGTCTCGACGTCCTTCATCGAATGGACCGCGCAGTCGATCTCGCCCGCCAGCAGGGCCCGGTCGAGTTCCTTGGTCCACAGGGCCTTCCCGCCGATATCGGCCAGAGGACGGTCCTGCACGACATCGCCGGTGGTCTGGATGATGACGATCTCGGCCGCGACGCCGTGAGCGGCGATCAGTGCGTCGCGAACCATCCCGGCCTGGACCAGCGCGAGCGGCGATCCACGGGTGCCTATGCGAAGGGCCTTCACGAATGCGCCGGCTGATGACGGCGGTACATTATTCCGACGGACATTCGTTCCCCATCCCCCTGTCGCTTTGGCAAAAGGTAAGAGCAGGCTTCGGCACTGTCAAACGATCTGGACAGTGTTGCTTCAGCGGAGAGCGGTCAGCCAAAGGGGCCGTTGAGGCGCACGATGGCGTAGTTCAGCCAGGCGGCGAAGCTGACCCAGAGCAGATAGGGCAGGATAAGCAGGCTGGCGAAGTGCGAGATCGGCCAGAGCCCGATCACCAGCGCGACCAGCGACGACCAGAGGAATATGACCTCGACCAGCGCCCAGTCGGGGCGGCGCGCCCGAAAGAACAGCGGGCTCCAAAGCGCGTGAAACAGAGCGTTCGTAGCGAAAAGGATGACCACATCGGTTCTTGCAGCCGCATCGGGGGCTGCGTTCCACGCGGTCACCGCCGACCAGGCAGCAAGGCCGAGAATGATGGTCCAGGCCGGACCGAACAGCCAGTCCGGCGGCTGGAGCGTCGGCTTGGCAAGGTTTCGGTACCAGCTGCCGATCGGCGTCATGAGCCCGCCCAGCACGCCCAGAAACAGGGCGCCGCCCCCGGCAACGATGATCGGCGTCCACATGTCTCACTATCCTGTCTTGTAGAGTGTCCAACCCGTGTTACAGTCCGCCGGTGCGTGTGTCATTTCCATTCTCCGCGATCGTCGGCCAGGACGAGATGAAGCGCGCCTTGCTGATCGCGGCAGTCGATGCCCGGATCGGCGGGGTCATGGTGTTCGGCGACCGCGGGACCGGCAAGTCGACGGCGGTGCGCGCGCTTGCCGGGCTGTTGCCGCCGATCGATGCGGCCGCTGCAGGCTATCAGGACGGTACGCCCCGCAAGGGCAAGGTGCCGGTACCGTTCGTCGACTTGCCGCTGGGCGCGACCGAAGACCGCGTCGTGGGGGCCCTCGATCTCGAACGGGCGCTGGGAGCCGGCGTCAAGGCGTTCGAGCCGGGGCTGCTCGCGCGGGCCAATGGCGGCTTTCTCTATATCGACGAGGTCAATCTGCTCGAGGACCATATCGTCGATCTGCTGCTCGACGTTGCGGCGTCGGGCGAGAATCTGGTCGAACGCGAGGGGCTGAGCGTGCGCCATCCCGCGCGCTTCGTGCTGGTCGGCAGCGGCAACCCCGAGGAAGGCGAACTGCGCCCGCAATTGCTCGATCGCTTCGGCCTGTCCGTAGAGGTGCGGACTCCTGGGGATCTGAAGCAGCGGGTCGAGATATTGAAGCGTTGTGACGCGTTCGAACGCGATCCGCAGGGCTTTTCCGAAAGCTGGAAGCGCGCGGAACGCAAGACATTGAAGCAGATTGCGCGCGGTCGGGAAGCGCTGTCGACCGTGACGATACCGGACGCCGTGCTGGCTTATGCCTCGCGCCTCTGCATGACGGTCGGAGCCGATGGACTGCGCGGCGAACTGACGCTGATGCGGGCGGGGCGTGCGCTGGCTGCACTCGATGGGGCCGACGCCGTGAGTACGGACCATATTGCGGCGGTCGCGCCGATGGCGCTGCGGCACCGTCTGCGCCGGGGAGTTCTCGACGATACGGGCTCGACGGCGCGGATCGAACGCGCGCTGGAGGATATGGTGGCGTGACCGGGTCGCGCGAAGCCGCGCCCGATGCCTTTGCGGATGCAGTGCTGGCGGTGCGGATGTGCGCGATCGATCCGGGTCTTGGCGGCCTGATCCTGCGAGGCGGGGGCGAACGCC
>JAIYAJ010000405.1 GCA_027489105.1 Zymomonas sp.
AACAAGGTCGATCCGCCCAGCCAGATCAGGCCGAAGCTGAGGACGAAGCGCGCATCCATCTTGCCCATCAGCAGCGGCGGGAAGCGGGCCACGAACAGGGCGGCGATGGCGGTGAAGGCTGTGGCGAATCCGGCCTGCGTCGCGGTGTAGCCGAGCGACAGCTGCATCCATTGGGGGATGACGACGATGCCGGCGAAATAGGCACCGAAGCCCAGCGCCAGCGTGAACGCGCTCAGGGTGAAACCGCGATAGCGGAAGATGCGCAGGTCGACGACCGGGTGCTCGTCGGTCAGCTCCCAGACGATGAACAGCACGAAGAAGATCGCGGCGGCGATGCCGAGGCTGAGCACGAACGGGTCGGCGAACCAGTCATGCTCGCGGCCGATGTCGAGCATGATCTGCAGGCAGCCGATCCACAGAACGAGCAGGGCGATGCCGATCTTGTCGATCGGAACGCGCACCACCTCCGTCTCGGCAGGACGGAGCATCGCGTAGCTCACACCGGCGCAGAAGGCGACGACCGGCATGTTGATGAAGAAGATCCAGTGCCAGCTCCAGTTGTCGCTGATGAATCCGCCCATGATGGGACCAAGAGCTGGGCCGGTCAGTGTCGTGATCGCCCATATGCCCATCGCCTGGGGACGCTTCTCCGGCGGATAGATCCGCATCAGAAGGGTCTGGGTGAGCGGAACGAGCGGGCCGCCGCAAATGCCCTGCCCGATCCGCGCGACGACCAGCATGCCCAGCGTGGGCGACAGGCCGCACAGGATGGAGAACAGCCCGAAGCCCAGCACCGACAGGATGAACAGCCGGACGGTGCCGATGCGCTGCGACAGCCAGCCGGTCAGCGGCAGGCAGATCGCCTCGGCCACCGCATAGGAGGTGATGACCCAGGTGCCCTGGCTCGCCGAAATGCCGAGATTGCCCGAGATGTGCGGCACCGACACATTGGCGATGGTCATGTCGAGCACGACCATGAGATTGGCGGCCGCAAGCGCAGCGCCAGCGAGGGCGCGCTTGCGACCGGTCAATAGCGAAGAGGGGTCGACGGACGTCATCGGATCAGCGATCGGTAACGTCCACTTCGGCTTCCATCGACAAGCCCACGCGCAGCGGGTGTTCCGCCAGCTCCTTGGGGTCGAGCTCGATCCGTACGGGCACGCGCTGAACGACCTTGATCCAATTGCCGGTGGCGTTCTGGGCGGGGATCAGCGCGAAGGCCGAACCGGTTCCGCCTGAGAAGCCGACGACCTTGCCGTGATAGACGACGTCGCTGCCATAGAGATCTGCGGTCAGCGTTGCCGGCTGGCCGGGACGGACGCGACGCAACTGCCGCTCCTTGAAGTTGGCGTCGACATAGACCTTCGACACGGGGACGATCATCATGATCGCATTGCCGACCGCGATGCGCTGTCCGACCTGCACCTGCCGCCGGGTCACGACGCCGTCGATCGGGGCTCGGATCACCGCACGGTCGAGGTCCAGCTTGGCGGCCTCGAGCTTCGCCTTGGCGGCGAGGACGGCGGGGTCGGTCTCGACGGTCGAGCCCGACACCAGCGCCTGGTTGGCGGCGAGTTCGCCCGAGGCCGCGCCCTGGTTGGCGCGGGCCTGCGCCAGCTTCGCCTGCGCGGCCGCGAAAGCCTTGCGCGCGGCGGTCAGTTCGTCGCCCGAGACGGCACCCGAGGGTTGCAGCGCGAGCCGGCGATCGAGGTCGACCTTCGCCTTCTGATAATCCGCTTCGGCGCCGGCGATATCGGCGCCTCGCGCCGTCACTTGGGCCGCGAGCGCCTCGCTCGTCGCACTGCTCTGGCGGAACATCCGCTTGGCGCGCGCCAGCTCAGCCTCGGCCTGGGCATAGGCGATCCGCATATTGCTGTCGTCGAGCCGGACCAGAATATCGCCCTTCTTTACCGGCTGGGTGTCGCTGACCAGCACCTCGACCACCTGTGCGCTGACCAGCGGGGTGACCTGCGCCACCTCGGCATTCACATAAGCGTTGTCGGTGCTGACATGGTTGCGCCCGACCAGCAGATACCAGGCGCCATAGAGCAGCGCGACGGCCGCAACCAGGATCGCGAAGCGGATCAGCCAGGTCTTGCGTTTCTGCAGGCGCGCTTCCTTGGCTTCGGGGCTTTCGCCGGCCGGCTGGCTTGGGGCGGTCTGGGGCTTCTGATCGGCTTCAGCCATTCTGGTCTTCCTTGGACGAAACGGTGGCGGGCGCAGCAAAGCCGCCGCCCAGCGCGCGGACGAGCGTGATGTCGATGCCGAACCGCCGGGCATCGAGCTCGGCTGCGGCACGGCGCGCCTGCAGCACTCTCTCTTCCGCCGTCAACACATCGAGATAGGTGGAAAGGCCGCCCTCGTAGCGCTTGCGCGCAATCGCATAGGCTTCCTCGGAATCGGCCAGCGCCTGGCGCGACTGTGTCAGTTGCTCGGCGATCGAGCGCTGGCTCGTGACGGCGTCGGCGACCTCGCGATAGGCGGCGAGGATCGTGCGGTCATAGTCGGCCACCGCCTCGTCATAGGTCGCGCGGGCGCCGCGATATTGTCCGGCCAGGCTGCCGCCTCGAAAGATCGGCAGGCTGATTGCCGGGCCGACATTGCCGAAGATCGAGTCCTTCCTGACCAGATTGTCGAAGCCCAGCGACTGCACGCCGACCAGCGCGCTCAGGCTCACGGCCGGGTAGAAATCGGCGCGGGCGACCTTGATCCGGCTGGCGGCGGCTTCGGCGCGGGCACGGGCTGCGGCAATGTCCGGACGACGGCCGATCAACTCGGTGGTCGTCTGCGCCGGCACGCCTGGCGTGAGAAGCCGGGCGAGCGCCGGTCGGGCGATGGCGAGGCCGCGATCGGGGCCCGCGCCGAGCAGCTCCGCGAGTTGGTGGCGGGTGGCGGAGATCATGTCATCGATCGCGACCAGATCGGCGCGTGCCGCCGGCACCGCCGCATCGGCCTGCTTCAACTCGGCCCGCGTGTCGAGCCCCGTGGCGACGCGGTTGGCGACCAGCTTCTGCGTCGCGATCCGCAGGTCGAGTGCAGCCACGAGCACGTCGCGATCGGCGTAGAGGCGCGCGAGATCGGCATAGGCCGCCGCGATCGACGTCGCGAGGGTTAGGCGGGCCTGTGCAGTTTCAATCCTGGCGGCTTCGGCCTCGGAGGTGGCGGCGGCGAGCGTTGCCCGGTTCTTGCCCCACAAATCGAGATCGAAGGACAGATCGGCGCTCGCCTGACCGCGCTGCTTCCAGCCCTTGGGGACGAACTCCTTGGGGAAACCGACATTATAGCTCTGCTTCTGCCAGCCTCCCTCGCCGGCGACGTCGAGAGACGGCAGCAGAGCGCCTCCGGCCGACTGAACGGCGGCCTCGGCCCGGCGCAACCGAGCGGCGGCGGCGGCGGCGTCGGGCGATCCGGCGAGGCCCTCCGTGATCAAGGCATCGAGCTGCGGATCGCCGAACGCCTGCCACCATCCGTCACCGGGCCACTGTCCGGCGCTGCTGGCCGCGAGGCTCTGTTGGGATGCGATCGCGGCGGGAGTGCGCGGCGTGGGGCTGTTGCCCAGATCGGGGACGGATGCGCACGCAGATAAGGCGATCGCCAGGGCGAGCGGCGTCACGTTGCGGAGAGCTGTTCGGTGATTCGGGATCATGGAAAACCGTACTGTGTCGTATTGTTTTGCTCTGCGCTCGACGAAGGCCCTTGTCAATGAAAATCTGTACCGTATAGTACGGTAATGAAAATGACACAGGAGAAGGCACCGCTCAGCCGCCGTGAAGCGCGGCGGCAGGACCGGCGTGAGGCGATCATCGAAGTCGCCATGCGCTTCTTTCTTGAGCATGGCTATGCCGCAGCGAGCATGTCGGCGATCGCGGCCGAGATCGGTGGATCGAAGGCGACGCTCTGGAGCTATTTCCCATCCAAGGAGGCTTTGTTCGAAGCGGGCCTGGAAAAGGCGACGAGCGAGTTCAGGCAGAAGCTGCTGCTCCTTCTCGATTCGTGCGGCGATGCGGAGCAGAGCCTGCGCAACTTCTGTCAGGGGTTCATCGAACGGGTGACGGCGCCCGACGCGATCGCGCTGCACCGGCTGATCATGGCCGAATGCGGTCGCTTTCCGGAGATTGGCCGGATTTTCTACGAACGCGCGCCGCGCGCGACCGAACGTGTTCTGGCCGATTTCATGCAGTCGATGATGGATCGAGGCAGGCTGCGTTCCGGCGATGCCGAGAGCGCTGCGCACCTGATCGTCATGCTGAACATGGCGGGGTGCCATCAACAGTTGATGCTGGGGCTGATGGAAGAAGCGTCGCCCGAGATTATCGCCGCGGATGCCGACAGGACCATGGCAACCTTCATGCAACTCTACGGCCCAGTCCCGGCCTGAACATAGATCAGGCGGGCAGGGCAGGGGCCTTGCCGTCGAGGCGCTTCTTCCAGAGCTGGGCCGGGCGTTCGACCAGGATCCAGCTCAACGCGCCCATGGCCCAGGCGGACAGCAGGGTTGCCGCCACGAAGAGCGGAAAGGACAGGGCGGCGAAGCTCCACAGGATGCCGAGCGGATAGCCGTAGAGATAGGTGCCATAGCTGATGTCGAAGCGGTCATTGATGCGTTGCAGCGGACCGAAGTTCGCGCGGAATGCTGCCCAGTAGAGCAGCAGTCCGCCTGCGAGGATTGCAGAGGGTTGCGCGATCGGGCGATAAAAGAGCGCGGCGAGGGCAATAAGGCCGGCTACGGCGGCGAAGCGGCCGGTCAGAGCCTGCAGTTCGGCACGGTAGAGATAGGCGCAGCCGCCGAACCCGAAAGCGGACAGGAAGCGCAGTGCGGGGTAGGGCGCACCGAGGGTCATGTCGACGAGCGGAAGGAAGCGGAACTGCTCGACCCGCCAATAGACGCCTGGGATATTGCAGAAGCAGAACAGCGCGAAAGCGATAGCGGTAGCCTTGAGCAGCATCGTCCGCCGTTCCAGCTGTCCGAAGGCTGCGAGCAGCGCCACCAGCACATAGCAGCGAAACTCGTAGGAGATCGTCCACATCGGCGTGTTCGGCTCGATCATGGCCGTGGCGATCGCAAATGGTTCCGGCCGCTGAAGGATGGCCATGCGCCAGAACTGACCCAGGTCGGGCATATGGTCGTAGAGCAGGGGGACGAGCAGCGCGCTGAGCAGAAAGGCGACGAGGAAGCCCGGATAGATGCGCAGTACGCGCTTGGCAAAATAGCTGCCGATGTCGCGCGAATGGCGCATCGACTGCACGATCAGATAGCCGCTGATCAGGAAGAAAGCATCGACGCACAGCGCGGCTACCGTCAGGCCGTTACCCGTCATCGTCTGGAGCAGGTCGCGCCCGGCGGGGGCCTGGCCCCATTGCTCGTGCGCATGGGTGAGGATCACCCCACTTGCGAAGACCAGGCGCAAGAAGCCGATATTGTTCGGCTGACCCGTCTTGTCCAAAAGCCACTCCCCCAACACGCGGCAAGGCCAGGTTAGCTCGCCCGCTGAAATGCCGCGCTGAAGTGATCGTCGTGCAGGCACGGCTTGTCAACTGACGATGACAAAAGAAAGGGCGACCCGAGGGCCGCCCTTTCCTGTGTCTGCAATGATGTCCGGATCAGCGCGAGTAGAACTCGACGACCAGATTCGGTTCCATCTTGACGGGGTAGGGCACCTCGTCGAGCGTGGGCACGCGGACGAAGGTAACCTTCGCGCCACCGTCCTGCGCGATATATTCGGGAACGTCGCGCTCGGAGAGGCCCTGCGCTTCGATGACCAGCGCCATTTCCTGCGCCTTGCTGCCCAGCGAGATCTCGTCGCCCGGCTTCACCTGACGCGAGGCGATATTGCACTTCACGCCATTGACGCGGATGTGGCCATGGCTGACCAGCTGGCGAGCAGCGAAGATGGTCGGTGCGAACTTGGCGCGATAGACGACTGCGTCCAGGCGGCGCTCGAGGAGGCCGATCAGGTTCTGCGAGGTGTCGCCCTTCATGCGCGACGCTTCGGTGTAGTTCTTCTTGAACTGCTTCTCGGTGACGTCGCCGTAATAGCCCTTGAGCTTCTGCTTCGCCTTCAGCTGGATGCCGTAGTCGGACATCTTGCCCTTGCGGCGCTGACCGTGCTGGCCGGGGCCATATTCACGCTTGTTGACCGGGCTCTTCGGGCGACCCCAGATGTTTTCGCCCATCCGGCGGTCGAGCTTATACTTGGCGCTGTTGCGCTTCGACATGATGTCGTCCTTCAATCGCTGTTACGTTGCCTGCGGCCGCGAAGCGGAGCAGGGTCGATCCCGGTACTCGCTCCTTTTGTCCATTCGGACATCGGGGCCACCGCTTCACCGGGGTGCGGGGCCGATTGCGAAGGCGCGCCTATGACGTGGTGGACTTCGCGAGTCAAGTGTGGGCGGGACGGTCAGCGGGCGGGTCTGTCGATAGCATGCAGGCCGAGGCGATCGAGCATGTCGCGGACCGCAGGTTCGGGGTCGGCGCGCAGCGGGGGACCCTGGCCGGTGCATCCGCCGGGTCGACGGTAGAGGCAGGTGCCGGCGCGATAGCAGCCCACTTCGACGAATCCGGCGTCGCCCCGCGCGAACCGGCTGCGTGAGGCTTCGAAGCTTATGGCATAATTGTAGAGGCCGTCCTGGCCGCTGCGGGCCGGGTAGAGGCCGATGTCCGAGCGCAGCCGCGACAGACCGGTCCGCATCCAGCGGTCGGGCGGCTCGACGCCCAGCCCACAGGCCTTCGGGTCGCGGCTCGCCTGCTCCAGCGCCAGGATGCTTTCGGACCCCTGCATCCACACCGGCCGCATCGCGCCGCGCACACCACTCAGCAGGGACAGGGCCAGCCACGCAAGGATGATCGCCCCAAGGATCGCCGCCCCCTTCACGGCGGGCAGCCGCCTTCTCACAATGGCCAGCACCTCGGCCGATCCGATCGCGCAGAGGCAGAAGAGGGGTGGCAGCGCCGGATAGACGAAGCGCCATTCCTTGTGCGGCACCGCCGAGAAGGTGATGAAAATGGTCAGGCTGAGGATCGCCAATATGGCCGCCCGGCGCGCGCCGAGAATGGCGGTTCCGACGATCAGGGGTGTCGCCACCCCCCAGACGGCAAGCTCGCGCGCGAGATAATAATGGCCCGGCTCGACCCCGAAGATATTGGCGATGCCGCCAGAATTGGCGCGGACATAGGTGAAGACCGAATGGAAAGGGCTGCCCCAGCTGATCCAGTCGACCGCACCCATGGCGAGGATCGGAACCAGGCCCCCCACCAGCAGCCATAGCCAGCGCGCGGTCGGGCGGACCCCGACCGTCCAAAGCCCGAGGATGATTGCTGCCGGGCCCAGTTGTGGCCGAAAGGCGACGGCAAAGCCGAGCATGATGCCTGCAGCGAGGAGCTTGCGGGGCGCCGGTTTCAGGTCGGACCGCTCGACAGCGCGGCGCCAACCGACAGCGAAGGCCACGCCGAGGAGCAGAAAGACGGCGGATACGGTATCCGCCAGGAAGTGGGGCGAAAAATAGACGAACTCGCACCAGAAGGCGGCCAGCAGCGCCGACAGGATCGCGGCTTCGCGGCTGCCGCCCAGATCGCGGCCGATCCGATAGGATGCCCAGACGCTCGCCAGCGCGAACAGAGACATGGCCGCCGCCAGAGCCAGACGCAGCAGCGCAGGATCGTGAGCGATCAGCCGGACTGTGGCGACGACAGGAACCTGCATACCGGCCAGCAGCCAGCTGCGCGCGCCCACCGCATATTCCCAAGGCACCAGTCCCCGTCCGGTGACGGCGCGATAGGCCTGCTCGCCATATTGGAAGGTCTCGTCGGGATGGGTGATGTTGGGCAGCAGATAGGCGCTTGCCAGCCGGAGCGCGAAGGCGACGAGGCAGATGAGCGCGAGCGGGTGACTCGCCAGAGCTTTCCAGTTGCGCGATCCGGTCATCTTGTCCCCCTGCGCGCCTCCTAGCAGGCACCCCGGCCTTCGTCCTCACAAAAGCCCCTTAGGGCGGTTCAACCGCGCCGCATTATGGTCTAAGGGCGCGCGCATGACAGAGCCTGCTGAAAAGACGATCCTGCCCGCCGCCGAATGTACCGAAATGCACGAGGTGCGGGCCGCCATAGACAGTCTCGACACGCTGATCGTGAGCCTGCTGGCCGAACGCATGCGCTATATCGAGGCGGCTGCCCGGATTAAGCCCGATCGCGGCGCGGTGCGTGACGAGGTCCGCAAGGCCCAGGTCATCGCCCATGCGGTCAAGGTCGCCGACGATCGCGGCTTTCCCCCCAAATTGGCCTATCGACTGTACGACATGCTTGTCGAAGGCTCGATCGCGCACGAGCTCGACCGGTTCGACGAACTTCGCAAGGACTGATCTCAGGCGGGTCTGTTCGCTTCGGAGGGGCTGTCGGCTGGCAGAGACATGTGTCCGTCCGGATCGAGCAGCACTTCCGGCCGATTCTGCGGCGCTATGCCATAGCTGGGCGGCCAGGCCTTTGCCGGCAGGTGAAGAGTTCCGAACAGCCGGTCGTAGATCGGCAGTACCGAGGCGTAATTTCGGTTCACATGCTCATCGCGCGAATGATGCCAATGGTGGAAGCGAGGCGTCGACAGCAACTGCTCGAACCAGGGCAGGTTGACGTTCAGATTGGCGTGGATGAAGAAGCCCCAGAAGGTGCCGATGATCAGCACGATCACCGGCACGAGGCTGCCCGAGCCCGCGCCGGGTGAACCGAAGCCCGCGATGTTGACCAGGGTCAGCCCGAACATGCGCGTGAAGATGATGTCGACCGGATGCGCGCGCGTGTTGATCAGCCAGTCCATCCGCTGCGGTTCATGGTGCGTAGCGTGGAACCGCCAGAGCCAGGGGACCTCGTGCATCAGCCGGTGGCCCCAGTAGAAGCCGAACTCGCCGACCACCAGGGCCATGAGGATCTGGATCCAGATCGGCAGACCTATGATCCACAGCAAATAGCCTTCGGGAAGAAGCGCTCGCCCCGTTGCGCCCATCACTGCCATCGGCATGGCGAGGACGAAGGTCGGAATGAACCCGGTCATGAAGAAATAGCCGAGATCGGCGAGCATCTGCGGCCGCAGCGTCGATTGACGCTGGCGCCCGGCCAGTCGTTCGATCGGCACGAAGATCGCGATCAGCAGCGCAAGCCACACGAACAGGCTGAGTGCGGTCCGGAGAAAATGATCGAGATCGGGCGTCATGCCTTATCCTACCTGTTAACGCTGCGCGCGTCACCCGGCCGTCGGGCCAGGGCGTGGTAGCGAGGGCGGATCAGACGATCTGTGCGTGTGCCGGATTGTGACGGAATGGCGATTGACGACGGCCGCGCATCACGCCGCCGATCAGGCCGAAGCCGACCAGCATCATGGCCCAGGTGGTCGGTTCGGGAACCGACTGGAGGCTGATGCCGTCGATCAGGGAGAAGGGCGGCTGGCCGAGCGGGGTGCCATAGGCCAGCAGCGATAGCGTCTGGGTGGACGAGGTCGCGGTGAAGGTCAGATATTCATAGCGCCAGGGCACGAAGCCATGCTCGGGCACCGTCACCATGCCCGTGCTGATGATCTGGCTGTCGACTCCCGTGAAGGTCGCATAGCCATCGCCATTGGCGTCGTAGCTGGTCGTATAGGCGCAAGTGCCGAAGCAGATGTTCCAGCCGCTCGCGGTGGCGCCGTTGAAGGGAAATTGTTGGCCTGCCGCCCACCAGAAGGCTACCGAATATTGCGCGCCAACGGTGAGGCCGGTCAAAGTCTGCGACAGCGGCGCGTTCAGATAGGCGCCGTCGGCCGCCACGAAATTGCCGCCGACAGGGCTGGCCGTGATGCCATTGCTCACGCCCGTGCCCGGCATGCCCCATAGCTGCAGATAGGCGGGCGTCGTCGGGCTTCCCGAGGCGGAAGCCGACAGGTCGGCGTTGAAGATGAAGTTATAGCCGGCATTGTCCCAGCCCTGCACCGTCTGGGCCGGGAAATAGGGACCCCAGGATGTGCCGGGATAGATGGCATTGCCACCGCCATCGAGGTAGAAGAAGGATGTGGTTTCAAACCCGCCATTGACGAGCAGATTTGCCGCATGGGCCTGGGCCGCCGACAGGCAAGCAGCAAGCACAGCTAGCAGCGCGACGAGCTTGTTACGCATCCAACCAAGGCCCCCGATACACAGTACGCATATAAGGTGATCTACAGTATACAATTGGTAAATGCAAGATTCCGCAGTTTTTTGCGGTTTACATCCAGTTTACAATTGCTATGATAGGCTGTTAACCGTTCAAGTTCCGGGAAGTTCCCGGATTTACCGTGGCCGGGGTCGCTGCAACGCAGTCAAAACGCCCCGCATCGTCCGCACCTCCTGCGCATTCCAGGCCGGCTTGGTGAGCAGTCCGCGCAGCATTCGCTTGGTGGTCGGCACCCGGTCGGGCGGAAAAAAATATCCCGATTCGTCGAGCATCCGGTCGAGATGGTCGATCAGGCCGTCGAGCTCGTCCTGCGAGGCCGGCGGATCGAGATCGGTTGCGGTGGGCGAGACGAGCGCTTCGCCCTTCGACCATTCATAGGCGACCAGAATTACCGCCTGTGCCAGGTTCAGGCTGCCGAACTCGGGATTGATCGGGACCGTCAGGATCGTTCGCGCGATCGCCACGTCGTCGGTTTCCAGGCCAGAGCGCTCGGCACCGAACAATATGGCCGAACGGCCCGGCTCGCTCCGGATCGCGCCGGCGGCCTCCTCGGGCGTCATCACCGGCTTGGTCACGCCGCGCTTGCGCACGGTGGTAGCGAAGACATGGGTGCAGTCGGCTATCGCTTCTGCCACACTGTCATAGACACGGGCCTTTTCCAGCACGATGTCGGCACCGGAAGCCGCCGGACCGGCCTGTGGATTGGGCCAGCCGTCGCGGGGCGACACCAGCCGCATGTCGGTCATGCCGAAGTTCAGCATGGCGCGGGCGGCCTTGCCTATATTCTCGCCCAGCTGGGGACGGACGAGGACGATCGCGGGTTGCGGGGTGCTAGTACCGCTCACTCGCGCCCCGCCTCGCTGACGGCGCCGGCGAAATCCTCGAAGTCCTTGGCTTCGGTGAAGTCCTTATACACGCTGGCAAAGCGGATATAGGCGACGCTGTCGAGCGCCTTCAGCCCGTCCATCACCATCTCGCCGACCGCATTGGCCGCGATTTCGCTGTCGCCGGTCGTCTCGATCTGGCGCTGGATCGCGGTCGCCAGGCGTTCGATCCGGGCCGGATCGACCGGGCGCTTGCGGCAGGCAACCGCAATAGAGCGTTCGAGCTTCGAGCGATCGAACGGTTCGCGCCGACCGTCGCTCTTCACCACCGTCATTTCGCGCAGCTGGATGCGCTCGAAGGTCGTGAAGCGCGCGCCGCAGCCCTCGCACTGGCGCCTGCGCCGGATCGCCGCCCCGTCGTCGGTGGGGCGGCTGTCCTTCACCTGGCTGTCTTCATGCGAGCAGAAGGGGCAGCGCAATTAGAGCTCCGGATAGATCGGGAAGCGGTCGCACAGCGCCTCGACGCGGGCGCGCACATGCGCTTCGGTCTGGCCATTGCCGTCAGGGCCGTTTTTGGCGAGCCCGTCGAGCACGTCGGCGATCATGTCGGCGATCTCGCGGAACTCGGCCGGGCCGAAGCCGCGGGTGGTGCCGGCGGGCGAACCCACACGGATGCCCGAGGTCTTGACCGGGGGCAGCGGATCATTGGGCACGCCATTCTTGTTGCAGGTGATGCCCGCGCGCTCCAGCGCCTCGTCGGCGTCGCGGCCGGTCACGCCGATCGGGCGCAGGTCGACCAGCGCCAGATGCGTATCGGTGCCGCCCGAGACGAGGTCGGCGCCACGCTCTTTCAGGCGCGCGGCGAGAACCTTGGCATTCTCGACCACGGCGGCGGCGTAGGATTTGAATTCGGGCTGCAGCGCTTCGCCGAAGGCGACTGCCTTGGCGGCGATGACATGCATCAGCGGGCCGCCCTGCAGGCCGGGGAAGACCGCCGAGTTGATCTTCTTCGCGATCGCCTCGTCATTGGTCATGACCATGCCGCCACGCGGGCCGCGCAGCGTCTTGTGCGTCGTCGTGGTGACGACATGGGCATGGCCGAACGGGCTCGGATGGACGCCACCGGCGACGAGGCCAGCGAAATGCGCCATGTCGACCATGAACAGCGCGCCGACCTCGTCCGCGATAGCGCGGAAGCGGGCAAAGTCGATCTGGCGCGGATAGGCCGAGCCGCCGGTAATGATCAGGGTAGGCTTGTGCTCGCGCGCCAGCGCCTCGACCTGGTCGAAGTCGATCAGATGATCGTCGGGACGGACGCCATATTGGATGGCGTTGTACCACTTGCCCGACAGCGCGGCCTTCGCGCCGTGGGTAAGGTGGCCGCCCGCGTCGAGGCTGAGGCCCATGATCGTGTCGCCGGGCTTGGTCAGCGCCAGCATGACGGCGCCGTTCGCCTGTGCGCCGGAGTGCGGCTGGACATTGGCGAAGCCGCAGCCGAACAATTCCTTGGCGCGGTCGATCGCCAGCTGCTCGACGACGTCGGACGGGTGGCAGCCCTGATAATAGCGCTTGCCCGGATAGCCCTCGGCATATTTGTTGGTGAATACCGAACCCTGTGCCTCGAGCACCGCCTTCGAGACGATATTCTCCGATGCGATCAGCTCGATCTGCTTCTTTTCGCGTGAGATTTCCTGCTGGAGACCGGCGAAGACCGCAGGATCGGCATCGGCCAGACCGCGCGAGAAGAAGCCGTCCGGCTGGACCTGGGACAGGGTGGCTGCGGGGTTGCTGCTCATGCGGGTTCCTTGTCGAAGGCGGGGTTGGAGAGCTTGTCGACGCGGCGGAGATGGCGATCCCCGGCAAAGTCCGTCGACAGGAAGGCGGCGGCGCAGGCGCGGGCCTGCTCGATACCGATCAGGCGAGCGCCCATGGCAATGACATTGGCATCGTTATGCTCGCGGCACAGACGGGCGGAAAGCTCCTCCGACACCAATGCGCAGCGCGCGGCCGGGTGGCGGTTGACCGCGATCGAGATGCCGATCCCCGAGCCGCACAGTGCGATGCCCTTGGTGGCGCGGCCATCGGCGATCGTCTGGGCGAGCTTGTAGCCATAATCGGGATAGTCGACCGAGGCAGTGCTGTCGGGGCCGAGGTCGACGACCTCATGGCCTTGTTCGCGGAGCCAGTCGGCCAGCGCGGCTTTCATGTCGAATGCGGCATGATCGGATGCGATGGCGATGGTCTCGGCCATATCCTGTCCAGTGATTTACGAGTCGGGTTGCGGCACCCTCTAGGGATCAAAGCGCTGCGCTGCAATGCCGCGAAGCCATGACAAAGGGGAAGCGATGCAGTCGCGGGGCACTGTTCCGCCGATCGCTTTTCGGTTGACCGGCGCAGGGTTCATCCCGTTCAAGGTGGCGCATCACGAAATCACATGTCGTTCGCGGAGCATAGTTCGATGAAGAGCCTTACCTTTTCCGGTCTCGCGGCCCTTGCGCTTCTCGGCGCCTGCGCGCGGGGCGAGGATGCGCAGCCGATCGAGAATGTCTCGGTCGTCGACCAGGCTGCGGTCGATACGCTCGATGCGGAGACGCCCGCCGACAATGCCGCGTCGCCGCTGCCGACCGATGCCTGGGTGGGTAAATGGATCGGTGTCGAGGGGCTGGTGCTCGACGTTCAGCCTGCCGGCGAGCGCGGGCGTTACGTGCTGTCGGTTACGCTGCTCGACGGTACCAAAAGCTATGAAGGCACCGCCGATGGCGATCTGATCCGCTTCACCCGCAACGGTCGGCCGGAGAGCGTCCGCGCCGCGACCGGCGACCAGACCGGTCTCAAATGGCTGGCTGGCAAGCAGAACTGCCTGATGATCCAGCAAGGCGAGGGCTTCTGCCGGGAGGATAGCCCGGCGCCCGTCGCAGGGGCCGCCGCCGTTCCGGCCCCTGCGGAGGCCGCGCCCAAGCCTTGAAAAGGCCGGTTTTCGGGTTTAGGGGCGCGCGGATGACCAAGCCTGCACCCCTGATCCCGGCAGAGGAATTCGCCCGTCTCGCGCGCGAGATCGTCGCGACGATGAGCGGGCACGAGGCGCATCGCGCGCTCGACATCCTGACCAACGATGTGCTGCGCGGCCTCGGCTATGGCGAGGGCATCGACATCTTCGAGGCGGCCGTGTCCCACTGGCACGAGGCGGCGCATCCCTATCCGCATATCGGCCCCTGTCCGGATTGCGAACGCGAGGCGGAGCGTCGCGCGGCGGCCTGAACGCCCGTCCGGCAATTCGAAAGCAAGAGCCGGGGAGCAGCCGCCGGCGTGCAGCAGCATGATCCTGTCGACACAATATCGGTCGAAGGAGCTATGATATGCTGATGGACCCCATCGTCGAAGATCCCCGCTGGAGCCAGTTGGTCGCGCGGTCGGCCGCCGCCGATGGCAGCTTCGTCTATTCGGTTGCGTCGACCGGCGTCTATTGCCGCCCAAGCTGCGGTGCGCGCACGCCGAAGCCTGGCAATGTCCGCTTCCATGCCGGGCCAGCCGAAGCCGAGGCGGCCGGCTTTCGCCCCTGCAAGCGGTGCCGCCCGAACGAGGCGCCGCGCGCCGAGCGGCAAGCGGCGCTGGTCGCCCAAGCCTGCCGCCGGATCGAGGCGGCCGAGGAACCGCCTTCGCTCGGCGAACTTGCCGATGCGGCGGGGGTGAGCCCCTATCATTTCCACCGCCTGTTCAAGGCGGTCACCGGGCTGACCCCGAAGGGCTACGCGGTCGCGCATCGGTCCGGCCGGGTCCGCTCGGCACTGGAGGCCGGCGAACAGGTGACGCGGGCGCTCTACGAGGCCGGCTTCGGATCGAGCGGGCGCTTCTATGCCGCTGCCGATGCGGCGCTCGGCATGCCACCCGCCGCCTATCGCCGGGGTGGGGAGGCCATGGCGATCCGCTACGCCACCGCAGTCTGCTCGCTCGGACGGGTGCTGGCGGCGTCGAGCGAGCGCGGCATCTGCGCGATCCTGATGGGCGACGAGGACGCGGTGCTGGTCGCCGACCTCCATCGCCGCTTTCCCAATGCCGCGATCAGCCGGGCGGACGAAAGCTTTCGTGACACGCTCGATGCCGTCGTGGCGACGATCGAGGAGCCCGCCCGGGGCATGACCCTGCCGCTCGACATCAGGGGAACGGCCTTTCAGCAGCGGGTGTGGCAGGCGCTGCGGGCAATCCCGTCGGGTGAGACGCGCAGCTATGCCCAGGTCGCCCAGGCGATCGGGGAGCCACGTGCATCGCGCGCCGTGGCCGCTGCTTGTGCCGCCAACGCCATCGCGGTCGCGGTGCCTTGCCACCGGGTGCTGCGGTCGGACGGGTCGATCACCGGCTATCGCTGGGGACCGGATCGCAAGCGCCGCCTGCTGGCCCGCGAAAGCGAGGGGTAGAACCGGGGTTCAGGCCCCGGTTGCCGTCTCGTCCTCGCCCGCGCTGCCGATCGACTGGTCGATAAGACCCGCGCGCATCATCAACCAGAAGAGCAGGATGCCCGGCAGCGCGGCGAGCGTGGTGAGCAGGTAGAAATTCACATAGCCGACCGCCTCGATCATCGCGCCGGCGGTGGTGCCCGTCATGATCCGCCCGACCACGCTGGCCGCCGCCGAGATCAGCGCATATTGCGCGGCGGTGAAGCGCAGGTCGCACAGCGCCGAGAAATAGGCGACGACGCAGACCCCGCCAATGCCGCTGGCGATATTCTCGAACCCGATCGCGCCGGCCATCGCCCAGTTGTCATGGCCGCTGGCGGCCAGCCCAGCGAAGCTGAGGTTGGAGACGGCCATGAGAATCAGGCTGATCAGCACCGATCGCTTCATGCCCAGCCGCGAGTAGAGGATGCCGCCGACGAAGATGCCGATCAGATAGGCCCAGAAGCCGAGCCCGACATCGTAGATCGCGATCTCGTCATTGGTGTAGCCGAGATCGTCGAACAGAAGCCGGAAGGTCAGGTTGGCGAGCGTATCGCCGATCTTGTGCAGCAGGATGAACAGCAGCACGAGCATCGCGCCGCGCCGCCGGAAGAATTCGAGCAGCGGCCCGGCGATCGAAGCCCAGACCTCGCCGCCGCTGCGACGACCGGTCGGCTCGCGGTGGCGTTCCGGTTCGCCCATCACCAGCGCGGTGATCATCGCGGGCAGGGCGAAGGCGGCGCAGGCGGCATAGGCGACTTCCCAGCCGAAGCGCCCCGCCAGCACCAGCGCCACTGCGCCAGCGGTCGCCGACCCGATCCGCCAGCCATATTGCGACATGCCGGCACCGACGCCCAGCTGCCGCGCCTCGAGCAGTTCGATCCGATAGGCGTCGATGATGATGTCGAAGGTCGCGCCCGCTGCCCCCACAAGGATCGCTGCGACGGCGGTCTGCATCAGCCCGGCCTTGGGGTCGACCAGCGCCAGATGGAACACCGCTGCTATCACCAGCAGGCCGATCACCAGCATCCAGGATACGCGCTGCCCCAGCCGACCGAGGAGCGGCAGGCGGACGCCGTCCACGACCCAGGCCCACAGGAATTTCAGATTATAGACGAGGAAGGCGAGGGTGAAGGCCGTCACTGCCTTCTTGTCGATCCCGTCCTGCGCGAGGCGCGTGGTGAGGGTCGCTCCGATCATCGCGAAGGGAAAGCCCGAGCTTATGCCCAGGAACAGCGCGGCGAGCGGCGCCGGCTCCATATAGGGCCGGATCGCCGCGATGATGCCCTTGTCCCCGGCGGTCGCGCCGCCGTCCCCCGATATGCTGTTCATGGTACCAGCATAGCGAGGCCGCGCGGGGTGGGAAGGGGCAGAGTCGTCCCGCCAAGCGATGCGCCGCCCGGAAAGCCGCCCTTTTCGACAGGCTTGCCCTTGACCGCAGCCCGCTTTGCGACGACCAACATGCTTTACATATTCCGGAGACGCCCGTGGCCAAGCGCCTCACGATGTACATTCTGATCGCGATGTTCCTCGGGATCATCCTCGGCATCACCCTCAACAAGACGGTCGCCGACCCGGCGACGCTCAAGGACATCACCGGCTATATCTCGATCCTGACCGAGATATTCCTGCGTCTGATCAAGATGATCATCGCGCCGCTGGTGTTCGCGACGCTCGTCGTCGGCATCTCGCACATGGGCGACACGGCGGCGCTGGGCCGCGTCGGTGGGCGGGCGATCGCCTGGTTCCTCGGCGCAAGTCTCCTGTCGCTGACCCTCGGCCTGGTCATGGTCAACCTGCTGCAGCCCGGCGTCGGCGCGGACCTCGTCCTGCCGCCCGAAGGCGCGAGCGCGGGCCTGTCGCAGGGCGATTTCTCGCTCAAGCAGTTCATCACCCATCTCGTCCCCAAGAGCTTCTTCGAGGCGATGGCGACCAACGAGATCCTGCAGATCCTGGTCTTTTCGGTCTTCACCGGTGTCGCGGTGACCGCGATCGGCGAGAAGGCCGCGCCGCTGGTCCGCGGTATCGAGGCGCTGGCGCAGGTCATGCTCCAGATCACCGACTATGTGATGCGCTTCGCCCCCTTCGCCGTCTTCGCCGCGGTCACGACGGCGCTGGCGGAGCAGGGGCCGACGATCCTGATCAGCTTCGGCAAGTTCATGGGCAGCTTCTATCTGTCGATGCTCGTGCTCTGGGGCGTGCTCCTCACCCTCTGCTTTCTGGTCGTCGGTTCGCGCACCGGCCTGCTCATCCGCTACATCCGCGAGCCGATCCTGCTCGCCTTCAGCACCGCCTCGTCGGAAGCGGCCTTCCCCCGCACGCTCGAGGCGCTCGATCGCTTCGGCGTGCCGCCGCGCATCGCCAGCTTCGTGCTGCCGCTCGGCTATTCGTTCAACCTCGACGGCTCGATGATCTACTGCACCTTCGCGACGATGTTCATCGCGCAGGCTTACGGCGTCGAACTCACGCTCGGGCATCAGTTCACGATGCTGCTGATCCTGATGGTGACGTCGAAGGGGATCGCCGGCGTGCCGCGCGCCAGCCTCGTCATCATCTCGTCGACGCTGGCCTTCTTCGATATCCCTGAGGCAGGGTTGCTGCTGATCCTCGCGGTCGACCATTTCCTCGACATGGGCCGCTCGGCGACCAACGTCGTCGGCAATGCCGTCGCCAGCGTCGTCGTGGCCAAGTGGGAGACCAAGCATCTCGACGTGATCGAACCCGCCGAGATCGAACCGGCCCACGCGCCCTGAACGCCGACATGAAAGAGCCCCCCGACCGCCGGTCGAGGGGCTCGATCTTTTTCGGGATGTCCGCCCGACTTATTGCCGGACGAGATAATCGAAATAGGCGCTGTCCGGAGGGCCGTCGATCGCCGCCATCAGCGCGGACATGTCGACCTTCTTGAACGCCTCGGCGCCGGCCTTGTGCGCCTCGATGCTCTCCCATTTCTCGATCAGGATGAAGCGCCGGTCATTGCCCGCGTCGCGGAGCAGCTCGGCGCCGTGCGAACCGTCGATCGCCGTCACGCCGTCGATCAGATGGTTGAGCGCGGCCTCCATCTCTCCGGACATGCCTTCCTTGGCGTGCATCGTATAGACCCTGGCGATCGTCATCGTCCCTCTCCTCAGCGGCCGTTTGTCAGATATCCTGCGCGAGCCGGCCGTAGAGTTCGGGCCGGCGGTCGCGGAAGAAACCGAAGGCCGCACGGTGCCGCTTGGCCAGATCGATGTCCAGTTCGGCGACGAGAACACCGGTTTCCGTAGCGCTGAACTCCGCCAGCATATCGCCGCGTTCGTCGCAGATGAAGCTATGGCCGTAGAAGGTCTGGCCATCCTCGGTCCCGATCCGGTTGGCGGCGACGACGGGCACGACGTTCGACACCGCATGGCCGATCATCGCGCGGCGCCACAGCCGGCTCGTGTCGAGATCGGGGTCGTGCGGCTCATTGCCGATCGCGGTCGGGTAGAAGAGGATCTGCGCGCCCATCAGCATCATCGCGCGCGCCGTTTCCGGATACCATTGGTCCCAGCATATGCCGACGCCGACGGTCGTATCCTCGGCCGGCCAGACCTTGAAGCCGGTATTGCCGGGCCGAAAGTAGAATTTCTCTTCATAGCCGGGGCCATCGGGGATGTGGCTCTTGCGATCGACGCCCTGCACCCGTCCGTCCGGGTCGATCATCGCCAGGCTGTTATAATGGTGCGGCCCGTCCGCCTCGAAGAAGCTGGTCGGAATATGGACCTTCAGCTCGGCGGCCAGCGCCTGCATCGCCGTCACGGCCTTGTGCTCGGCCGTGGGTTTGGCGCGGGCGAACAGGCCTTCATCCTCGACCCGGCAGAAATAATGGCCCTCGAACATCTCGGGCTGCAGGATGACCTGCGCGCCCTTGCCCGCCGCCTCGCGGACGAGCTTCGACACCTCGGCGATATTCTCGTCGATGTCGTCGGAGAAGGCGAGCTGGAGCGCCGCGACCTTGATCTTGCTCATCTTCGTCTTCTCCTTACGCCGCCGGGATCTGCTGGCTGATGCAGTGGAAGCTGCCGCCGCCGGTCAATATATGGTCGGCGCGGAAGCCCGTCACCGTCCGTCCCGGAAACAGCGCGGCGATCGCGGCCACGGCGGCATCGTCATTGGGCGCGCCATAGAGCGGGACGACCACGGCGGCATTGCCGATGTAGAAGTTCATATAGGAGGCGGGGATGATCTCGCCGTCGCTCTCCACCGCGCCGGGGGAGGGGATGGCGACCACGGTCAGCCCGAAGGCCTCGGCGCGGGCGCGGGCATCGGCGAAGACCTCGGCATTGGGGTCGTCGGCGCCGGCGGGCTCGGGAATGGCGATCACGCCCGGCGCCACGAAGCGCGCGAGATTGTCGACATGGCCGTCGGTATGGTCGTTGAGCAGCCCGTCGCCGAGCCACAGCAGCCGCTCAACGCCCAGCCCCTCGGCGAGCCGCGCCTCGATCGCCGCGCGGTCGAGATCGGGGTTGCGGTTGGGGTTGAGCAGGCATTGCTCGGTGGTCACCGCGATGCCGCTGCCGTCGACGTCGATCGCGCCGCCCTCGAACACCCAGTCCTGCCGGCGGGTCGGGAAGCCGGTGCGCGCGGCGAGGCGGGCCCCGATGCTCTCGTCGCCGGGCAGTTCATATTTGCCGCCCCACCAGTTGAAATCGAAGTCGGTCGCAGCAAGCCCCGCGTCCGAACGCACGATGATCGGCGCGCTGTCGCGCAGCCAGATGTCGCCGAACGCCTCGACGATCACCTCGGCGGCGTCGCCGGCCAGCGCGCGGGCCTGCTCGGCGGAGGCTTCGTCGGCGGCAACGAGGATGACGCGCTCGCCCTTGCCCCCGGCATGGACGGCGCGCGCGAAGGCGACGACCTCGGCCTGGGCGGGTTCGAGATCGTCCTCCCACAGCTCGGGATGACTGGGAAAGCCGATCCAGACGGCGTCGTGCGGCGCCCATTCGGCGGGCTGGCGATAGTTGGTCATGCCCGCGCAGATAGCGATGCGGCGTGACGGTTCAAAGTGGGGAATCGCCGACGGGAGCGCCGCGCGCGGCGATAGCCGATTCCCGCGCGCGTATTTCTGGGCTAGGCAGCGGGCATGAACGATCTCGACACGCTGCTTTCGGAGCGCCGCGCGCACTGGCTGGTCACGGGGGCGGCGGGCTTCATCGGGTCGCATCTGGTCGAGACCCTCCTGAAGGCCGGCCAGCGCGTGCGTGGCCTCGACAATTTCGCCACCGGCCACCGCCATAATCTCGACGACATCCGCGCGCGGGTCGGCGAGGACGCCTGGGCGGGCTTTTCCTTCATCGAGGGCGACATTCGCGACCGCCCGACCTGCGCCGCCGCCGTCGAGGGCATCGACCATGTCCTGCACCAGGCGGCGCTCGGCTCGGTGCCGCGCTCGATCGCCGATCCGCTGACGACGCACGACGTCAACGCCACCGGCTTCGCCAACATGATCGACGCCGCCCGGCTCGCGGGTGTCGGCAGCTTCGTCTTCGCCTCGTCGAGCTCGGTCTATGGCGACGAGCCGACCCTGCCCAAGGTCGAGGGGCGGTTGGGGCGGGTGCTGTCGCCCTACGCGCTGTCGAAGCTGCATAACGAATTGGTCGCGGGCATCTATGCGCGCAGCTATGGCTTCGCCTCGACGGGCCTGCGCTATTTCAACGTCTTCGGTCCCCGGCAGGACCCGAATGGCGCCTATGCGGCGGTGATCCCGCGCTGGACCGCTGCGATGATCGCGGGCGAGGAGGTGGTGATCAACGGCGATGGCGAGACGAGCCGGGACTTCTGCTATGTCGCCAATGCGGTGCAGGCCAATCTGCGCGCGGCCCTGTCGCCCCCGGTGGGCGAGGCGCGCTTCCTCAACGTCGCTTATGGCGAGCGGACCACGCTCAACCAGCTGTTCGGGTTGCTGCGCGACGGGCTGGGCCCGCTCGGCCATCGCTATGACCGGCCCGCGACCCATGCCGATTTCCGCGCGGGCGACGTGCGCCATTCGCTGGCCGATATCGGGGCGGCACAGGCGTCGATCGGCTATGCGCCGACGCACAGCCTGGGCGAAGGGCTGCGCGAGGCATTGCCTTGGTATTGCGGGAACGCCAAGGTGGGCCAATAGAGCCGTTCAGTTTCGGGGTATGTGGGGGCGTCGTTCGTGAGCATCGATAAGCGGGTGGAAGAGAGCCGGATCGCGGTGGTCGGTCTGGGCTATGTCGGATTGCCGCTGGCGGTGGCGCTGGCCCGCCACTTCCCGACTGTCGGCATCGATATCGACCAGGCCCGGGTCGCCGAGCTGCGCGGCGGGCATGACCGCACCAACGAGATCGACGGGCCGACGCTCACCGCCTCCACGCTGGAATACGCCACCGACATCGCGGCGGGCGCCGATGCCGACGTCATCATCGTCACCGTGCCGACCCCGGTCGATCAGGCGAACGATCCCGATCTTCGCCCCGTCATGTCGGCGACGCGCGCGCTGGCGGGTATATTGAAGCCCGGCCGCGGCACGATCGTCGTCTATGAGAGCACCGTCTATCCCGGCGTGACCGAGGATATCTGCGGGCCCGAGATCGAGCGCCTGTCGGGCCTGAAGCGCGGCACCGACTTCTTCCTCGGCTACAGCCCCGAGCGGATCAACCCCGGCGACCGCGAGCATACGGTCGACCGCATCACCAAGGTGGTCGCGGGCGAGAACCCGGACGTCCTCGACCGGCTGTGCGCCGTCTATGGCGCGGTCACCACCGGCGGCACTTTCCGCGCGGCCTCGATCAAGGTCGCCGAGGCGGCGAAGGTGATCGAGAATGCCCAGCGCGACATCAACATCGCGTTCATCAACGAGATCACCCAGATCTTCGGCAAGGTCGGCATTTCGGTGTGGGACGTGCTGGCGGCGGCGGGGACCAAGTGGAACTTCCTCCGCTTCGTGCCGGGGCTGGTCGGCGGCCACTGCATCGGCGTCGATCCCTATTATCTCAGCCATCTGGCGCAGCAGCTCGGCCATTATCCGCGCGTGATCCTGGCCGGGCGCGGGATCAACGACGGCATGGGCGCCTGGATCGCCGACCAGATTCACGAGCGCATCGGCAGCGGCGCGCGCGTCCTCGTGCTCGGCCTCACCTTCAAGGAAAATGTCCCCGACCTGCGCAATTCGCGCGTGATCGACGTCGTCCGCCGGCTCGAATGGCTGCGGCACGAGGTGGTGATCCACGACCCGCTCGCCGACGCGGCCGAGGCGCGGCACGAATATGGGGTCGAGCTGGCCGGCGACGCGCTGTCGGGCACCTATGACGTCGTGATCGGCGCGGTGTCGCACAGCGACTATGCGGCGATGCCCGCCGACCGGCTGGCGGCGCTGCTCAAGCCCGACGGCCTGCTCGCCGACCTCAAGGGCATGTGGCGCGACGTCGCGACCCCGGAGAGCGTCCGCCGCTGGACGCTGTAGGCGCAGCGCCTCTCAGGCGGCCGGCACCCTCCCGGCGGCCAGCGCGTGCGCCTGGGTGCCGCGCGTGATGACCGTATCGCCGGGCAGGATCGTCGCGATCGGGATGTCGCTCTCGCGCGCCAGCTGCTCGTAAACGGGGCCGAAATCGGTCTCCAGCGTTCGGCGCAGCAGATCCTCGAAGCTGTCGATCACGAAATAATTCTGCTGATAATCGTCGATCCGATAGTCGGTCCGCATCACCCGGCGCAGGTCGAAGCCGATCCGGTTGGGCGATGGATCGTCGAGCGCGAACAGCGATTCCGCGTGGGAGGAGACGATCCCCGCGCCATAGATGCGCAGGCCGTCCGCCTGCCGCACCAGCCCGAACTCGACCGTGTACCAGTAGAGCCGCGACAGCCGCTTGATCGCGCCGAGCGCCCCCGCGCGCTGCCCGCCCCGGCCATAGGCCTGCATATAATCGGCGAACACCGGATCGGCGAGCAGCGGGACATGGCCGAACACGTCGTGGAACACGTCGGGTTCCTGCAGATAGTCGAGCTGTTCGGGCGTGCGGATGAAATTGCCCGCCACGAAGCGGCGGTTCGCCAGATGGTCGAAGAAGACGTCGTCGGGCACGAGGCCGGGGACCGCCAGCACCTGCCAGCCGGTGAGCGCCATCAGCCGCTCCGACAGCTCCTCGAAATGGGGGATGCCCG
This sequence comes from Zymomonas sp., assembly GCA_027489105.1. Next base: position 23,565 of record JAIYAJ010000405.1, read on the forward strand.
GCCGCTCCATCCGCAGCACGTCGAGCCCGGCGAGAAACTCCGGCGCGGCGCGGCCCTGCAACAGCGTCGCCTGCCGCGCGAACAGCCTGTCCCACATCGCATGTTCGGCCGGGGTGTAGCGCTCCCAGCCCTGCGGGATCGTCCAGTCGGCGGCGGCCCCGGCGGGCGGGGTGGAGGCGTTGGTGGTCATGACGCGATCATTGCAGAGGATCGGCGAAAATGCCTTTCAAAAGGATCGGCTTTCGGCGATTTGGTGAAATAGCATATCGATATGGAGCCAGATATGAATGATATCGTTCAGATCGATGCGATCGACCGCCGCATCCTTTCGGAGCTCCAGGCCGACGCCGCGATCAGCCACGCCGATCTCGCCCAGCGCGTCGGCAGCTCCTCCGCCTCGGTCTGGCGCCGCATCCGCGCGATGGAGACGGCGGGCCTGCTGAAGGGCGCCGTCCGCACGGTCGATGCCGCGCGGCTCGGCTATGGCGTCAATGTGATCTGCAACATCCGCGTCCGCAGCCACAGCGCCGAAGACCGCGCGAGCTTCGAAAGCTTCGTCCGCTCGCGGCCCGAGATATTGGAATGCTTCTCCATGTCCGGCGAATGGGACTATCTCCTGCGCGTCGTGGCGCGCGACGTGGCGGATTATGAGGCCTTCCTGATGCGGACGCTGCTCAACCATCCCTCGGTGGCAACGGCCTCATCGCACTTCGCGCTGTCACTGACGAAGCATGTGACGGCGTTGCCGGTGTGAGGGAGCGAACGGGCCGTCCTGAACGGCAGCTTTCGACCGATTGTGTTGAAAAAGGCTGCCTTGAAGTCGCGGTGACGGTCTGATTCACTCGTGCTGTTCGGCAGGAGATGTGCGGATGATGGGCGAGCGAACCGTGTCGCAGGAGG
>JAIYAJ010000137.1 GCA_027489105.1 Zymomonas sp.
CGGTCGCTCTGGCCTGAGATCACGCTGACCAGGACGGGCGAGACATCGTTCGCCAACAGCGCCACCGGCACCCGTGAGGGCGTCGCGTTCGGATCGCTGACATCGCAGCGCGGTGACCGGCTGATCATCGACGACCCGCATTCGGTTGAGACGGCGGAGAGCCCGGCCGAGCGGCAGACAACGACGAGGCGCTTCCGCGAGGGCGCGCTGAACCGCCTCAACGATCAGGAGCGATCCGCGATCGTGGTGGTGATGCAGCGCCTGCACGCCGACGACGTCTCGGGCACGATCCTCAAGATGGGGATGGACTTCGTCCACCTCTGCCTGCCCATGGAATTCGAGCCTGAGCGCGCGTGCCGCACCTCGATCGGGTTCGCCGATCCGCGCACCGCCGACGGCGATCTGCTCGACCCCGTGCGATTCCCGCGCGATGCGGTCGAGAGCCTCAAGTCGGGCATGGGCCAATACGCCTACGCGGGCCAGTACCAGCAGCGGCCGACGCCGCGCGAGGGCGGCCTGTTCAAGCGCTCATGGTTCGAAGGCAAGATCATCAGGGCCGCGCCCGAGGGCACCCGCTGGGTTCGCCATTGGGACTTGGCCGCAACCGCGAGGGCGAATGCCGCGCGCACCGCCGGCGTCAAGCTCGGCAAGGCGCCCGACGGCTCGTTCATCGTCGGCCACGTCGTCAAGGATCAAATCGAGGGGCCCGGCGTCCGCAGGCTGATCAAAGCTACCGCAGAAGCCGACGGCCCCGACGTCACGATCAGCCTGCCCCAAGATCCCGGCCAGGCCGGCAAGGTCATGGCGCAGGACATGATCGCGATGCTCGCTGGCTTCAACGCCTATGCCGAGCCCGAGACGGGCGACAAGGTCACGCGCGCCGAGCCGTTCTCGGTCCAGTGCGAGGCCGGCAATGTCTACCTCGTCGCCGGCTCGTGGATTGAAGAATACCTCGACGAGCTTTGCCTGTTCCCGACGGGCTCGTTCAAGGACCAGGTCGACGCCACATCCGGCGCCTTCGGGCGCCTGGCGCGGTCGCAGCCCTTTCAATGGTATGTCGGCCGCTGAGGCCCGTTTCCAGCAACAAATGAGGCGGCCCTGTGCTGGATCGGATTCGCAACGGACTGGCGCGGCTCATCGCGCCGTCGGCGCAGGTGAAGTTCAGCGCCGCCGGCCCCGCGATCTCCGTGGCGCGCGTTGGCAACCCGGTCTGGACGCCGCGGAACTATGACTCCTTCGCGGAGGAAGCCTACGTCCGCAACGCGGTGGCCTTCCGCTGCATCAAGCTGATCTCGCGCTCGGCCGCTGCGATCCCGTGGCTGCTCGACGATGGCCGCGGCAATGAGATCGAGCGGCACGCGCTGCTGAACCTTCTCGCCCGTCCAGGCGCCAACATCGGCGGCGCGACGCTCTTCGAGGCGTTCTACGCCTACCTGCTGATCGCCGGGAACAGTTACCTTGAGGCCGTCGGCCCCGAGGGGAAGCCGCCGCGCGAACTCTGGGCGCTTCGCCCTGATCGCATGAAGGTGGTCGCCGGCCGCTTCGGCTTGCCGCAGGGGTTTGAATACGAGGTCAACGGCCAGACGGTGCGCTGGGAAGCCGACCCGCTGACGGGCGCCGGGCCGATCCTGCACCTCAAGGAGTTCAACCCGCGCGACGACTGGTATGGCCTCTCTCCCGTCGAGCCGGCGTCCTATTCGATCGACCGCCACAACGCCGCGGTCGCGCACAACACCGCGCTGATCCAGAACGGGGCGAGCCCCTCGGGCGCGCTGATCTTCAAGCCGATCACGATGCCCGGCGGCGGCGTCACGCGCGCGCCGCAGGAGGTCATCGACGCGGCCGACGCCCGGCTGAACGAGCGCCACGTCGGCGCCGTCAATGCCGGCCGACCGCTCATCCTGGGCGGCGACGTCGACTGGAAGCAGATGGGCCTGTCGCCGAAAGACATGGACTTCAACGAGTCCAAGATGGACGCCGCGCGCGACATCTGCCTGGCCTTCGGCGTCCCGCACATCCTGATCGTGCCGGGGCAGTCCACCTACAACAACCTGCGCGAAGCCAAGCTGGAGCTCTACGAGGAAACCATCCTCCCGATGGTTGATCGCGGGCTGGACGCCTTGAACGCCTGGCTCGTCCCGATGTTTGGCGACGGCCTGGTGCTCGGGGTCGACAAGGACGAGATCCCCGCGCTGTCGCTGCGTCGCGAGTTGAAGCAGAAGGCGATGGTCGAGCTTTTCGACAAGAAACTGCTGACCCGCGACGAGGCGCGCACCGCGCTGCAATACGGCAATCTCGACGCCGCCACGTCGGCCCGTCTTGACGCTGCTGAGGCCGCCGAGATCGCGCTCAAGAAGGCGCAGGCGGTCAAGGCCATTGCCGACACCGGGCTGATCGGGGACGAGGCGCTTGCCGAGGCCGTTACGGCGGCCCTGGCGGCTGACGGCACCTATCCGGGCTTGGCCGAGGCTGTGGCGCGGTTCTCGGTGCCGGCGGATGACGCGGGCGATGACGACATGGACCTTGATGACGACGGCACCAAGTCGATCGAGACCAAGGCCGCGCCGCGCACGCTCTATGTCAGCCGCAAGCTGCTTAACGGAGCCGAGTTCCTGGCCTGGGCCAAGGGGCAGGGCTTCACGAAGACGCTCGCGGCATCGGACCTGCACGTCACCATCGCGTTCTCGCGGGCCAAGATCGACTGGATGAAGGTCGGCGATACCTGGGGCAATGCCGACGGAAAGCTGACGGTGGCGCCCGGCGGCGCCCGGCTGGTCGAGCCCCTTGGCGACAAGGGCGCGGTGGTCCTGCTGTTCAACGCGGCGGAACTGTCGTGGCGCAACATGTCGATCCGGGAAGC
>JAIYAJ010000282.1 GCA_027489105.1 Zymomonas sp.
CGCTAACCGCGCGACGGCCAGTCGGCCTTGCGGAGCTAACGCTCCGGGGATCCAAATCCCCAGGTCTTCCTCATTGGCGCGGGGTGGAGCAGCCCGGTAGCTCGTCAGGCTCATAACCTTAAGGCCGCAGGTTCAAATCCTGCCCCCCCAACCAACGACCCATTCACCATGATGAACAAGCCCCGAAAGCATCGCTTCCGGGGCTATAGTCATGTCGACGTCCGTCCAGTCGTTCTCACCGAAGCAGCTCTCCCGCGATGATCACCTTGCGGATTTCGGTGGTGCCCGCGCCAATCTCGAGCAGTTTCGAGGCGCGGTAGAGCCGGTTTATCTCGGTCTCGCGCATATAGCCGGTGCCGCCGAAGATCTGGACGGCGTCGGAGACGACGCGGGTGCACTGCTCGGCAGCGTACATGATCGCAGCGGCGGTCAGCTTGTGGATCTCGCCGCGCCCTCCGGCGCCATGGTCGAGCGCATTGGCTTCGGCCAGCGTGCGGTAACAGAAGGTCTTCATCGTCTCGACCGCGACATACATCTCGGCCAGCTTCCCCTGGACGAGCTGAAACTCGCCGATCGGCCGGTCGAACTGGATCCGCGTCTTCGCATAGTCGATCGCGAGGTCGAGCGCGCGTTCGGCCATGCCGACGTTGATCATCGCGACGATCGCGCGTTCGAGGTCGAGGCCGCTCATTACGACGCCGACGCCCTTATTCTCGCTGCCGACCAGATTGGTCGCCGGCACGACGCAGTCGTCGAACAGCAGTTCGGCGGTGGTCGATCCCCGGAATCCCATTTTGTCGAGCTTCTGGGCGACCTTGAAGCCGGGAAAGTCCTTTTCGACGATGAAGGCCGATATGCCTTTCGCGCCGGCGGCGCGGTCGGTCTTGGCGTAGACCAGGATCACATCGGCGACGGGGCCGTTGGTGATGTAGAGCTTGCGCCCGTTGAGGACGTAATTGTCGCCATCGCGCCGCGCGGTTGTGGCCATCGATCCGAGCGCGTCCGAGCCGGCGCCGGGCTCGGTGAGGCCGAGGCAACCGATCATGCTCCCATCGCACAGCCCCGGCAGATAGCGCGCGCGGATGTCCGGCGAGGCGTTGCGGGCGATGTTGTTGAGGCACAGATTTTCGTGCGCCACATAGCTCAGCGCGATCGAGTGGTTCCAGCGCGCCAGACCCTGGGCGATCAGGCCCGAGGCAAAGAAATCGCTGCCAGCGCCGCCCTCGTCCGGCGACACGGTCACCCCCAGAAAGCCCATCTTGCCGAGAAGCGGCATGACATGGTCGGGCCACCATTCCTCATTGTCCATGCGCGACTGGAGTGGTCCAAGCTCGTCCCGCGCGAAGCCGCTGGCCAGATCGAGAATCTCCTGCTGCTCGGGCGTCAGGCCGAAGCTCGGCTGCGGCATATTGGGAAGGGCGGGGGCATTCATGACGATGCTCATCCTTGCTGAAACGAAGACAGGGAACGATCGAAACGCGTCGGCCGGGTTCTGGCAGTGGTTATCATACGCCCTTCCAGTCGGGCTTGCGCTTCTCTGCAAAGGCGCGCGGCCCTTCCTGCGCATCCTGGCTGCGATAGGCGGTCTCCCACGCATGACGCGCCGCGCGCAGGGCCGCCGTCTTCCCCATCTCGGTCGCGAGATGGACGGTCTCCTTGGCGGCAAGGACCGACAGGGGCGCATTCGCCACGATCGTTCGCGCGAGCACCAGCGCTTCCTCGATCAGGCGTTCCGGCTCGGCGATCCTGTTGACCAGTCCAATTTCATAGGCGCGCTGTGCGGTGATCGGTTCGCCGGTCAGCACGATCTCCATGAAGATGCGCTGGGGGATCATGTGAATCAGCGGCGCCGCCCAGGGCGAGCCACGGCCGACCTTCGCCTCGGTGATCGCGAAGCGCGCGGTGGTCGAGGCGACGCACAGGTCGCAGGCCTGCGCGATCAGCCAGCCGCCGGCATAGGCGACACCGTTGACCGCCGCGATCGTCGGTTTGGTGACGGTCAGATTGTCGCCCGGGACCGGAAACATCGACGGTGGCGGAACGACCAGCTTGAGCTCGGCCATCTCCTTGAGGTCGCCGCCGGCGCAGAAGGCCTTGTCGCCGGTCGCGGTGAGGATCGCCACCTTGAGCGCGGGATCGCGCTCGAAGCGCTCCCACCCTGCGAACAGCCCCTCGCGAACCTCGCGGCCCAGCGCATTGCGCGCTTCGGGCCGATCGATCGTGAGGATCGCGATGCCCGGCTCGGGTATGTCGAAGCGAACGGCGTCAGTCATTCAATATCCTCGCGTCAGAAGCCCATGCGCATCGCGTTCTAGGCCTTCGCGGAAATCGGGATGGGCGATCGCGATCAGCCGCCGCGCACGCTCGGCAAGCGAAGCGCCCTTCAGTTCGGCCGCGCCATATTCGGTGACGATGACGTCGGCCTCGCTGCGGGCGGTGGTCACCGGCCCCGACAGCGCGATGACGATGCGGCTCGATGCACCGCCCTGCGCGGTGGAGGGCAATGCTATGATCGACCGGCCGCCACGCGACCGGCTTGCGCCGCGGACATAATCGACCTGGCCGCCGGTGCCGCCCATATAGACGCCGCCGATCGCTTCCGCGTTGATCTGGCCGGTGAGATCGACCTCGATGGCGGAGTTGATCGAGACGAGCTTCGGCAGGGCGCTCAATATGCCGTCGCCATGCGTGACGTCGGACCCGCACAGACGAACCGCCGCATTCTCATGCACGAAATCATAGAGCCGGCGGGAGCCGATGAAGGCCCCGGTGATCGAGATGCCCCGGTCGACCGTCTTGGTGGCATTGGTGATCGCGCCGGCCTCGACCAGATCGACGAAGGCGTCGCCGATCATGCCGGTGTGGATGCCCAAGTCCCGGCGATCGACGAGGAGTTGCGCGATGGCGTCCGGCACGGCGCCGATCCCGAACTGCAGGATCGAACCATCCTCGATATAGGCGGCGCAAAAGGCGGCGGTGGCCCGGTCGGCCTCGCCGATCTTTGCCGGCGGCACGCTCACGAGCGGCCGGTCGCTGTGCACGACATAGTCGATCTCGGAGCCGTGCAGCATGTAATCGCACGGCACACGCGGAACCTGTGCATTGACCTCGGCAATGACGACCCGCGCCTCGGCGACCGCCTTGCGGACATAGTCGTTGATCAC
>JAIYAJ010000098.1 GCA_027489105.1 Zymomonas sp.
ACTGGATTGCCCCCCTGGATTGAGACAGAGAAATTAGGGACAGCCCTTTTTGGGAGGGGTATATGTCCAAAGTGGTTCGACGAAGATTTGGGCGGGCGTTCAAGCTTGAGGTGGTCCGGCGGATGCTGGCTGGCGAGAGCGGTACGGCATTGGCTCGAGAGTTGGGGATCAAGCGGACGATCTTGTACCGCTGGCGGGACGCGGTTCGCGACGGCGGTGAGGAAGCGCTTCGGGATGGTCCCGGTCGGCCGAACCGGGTCGAGCATGCCGAGATGGCGCTGGCACGGGGGCCTGCTGCGCGGGCGCGTGATCTTGCCGAGGCGCGCCGACAGATAGCCGAGCTGGAGCGCAAGGTCGGCGAGCAGCAGGTGGCGCTGGATTTTTTCAAGGGTGCCTTGCAGCGTATCGAGGCGTCACGCCAGCCGAGCGACGGCGCTGGCGCGACGGTGTCATCGCCGAGATCCAGGCGATGACGGGTCTGCAAGGCTCGGGATCGCCGCTGTCGGTGGAGCAGCTGTGCCGGTTGGCCGATGTGAGCCGTGCGGCCTTCTATCGGCGCTGGCAGGATCATTCTCCCCGGCAGGAAGAGACGGCGCTGCGCGATCATGTTCAGCGGCTGTGCCTTGGGCATCGCCATTATGGTTATCGTCGGATCGCGGCGCTGCTGAGGCGCGAAGGCTGGCAGGTCAACCACAAGCGGGTGTTGCGGCTGATGCGCGAGGATAATCTGCTGTGCCTGAGGAAACCTCTGTTCCGACCAGCGACGACCGACGCGCGCCACAGCTGGCGAATATGGCCGAACCTGGCCCGCCGCATCGAGCCGATGGATGTCGACCAGCTGTGGGTGGCCGACATCACCTATGTCCGTTTGGCCGAGGCGTTCGTCTATCTGGCAGTCATCCTCGACGCCTTCAGCCGCAAGGTGGTCGGGTGGGCGATGGCCGACCACCTCCGCGCCGAGCTTGCGCTCGATGCGCTGGCGATGGCGCTGGAACGGCGCCCTGTCCTGCCGGGAGCATTGGTTCACCATTCCGATCGCGGCGTCCAATATGCCTGCGGCGATTACATCGCCCGACTGGAGGCTGCAGGGATAGTGCCCAGCATGAGCCGAGCCGGATGCCCCTACGACAATGCTATGGCCGAGAGCTTCATGAAGACGCTCAAGCAGGAAGAGGTCATCGGCGCTGAGTACCGCGACCTGGCCGACGCCTCGGCCCGCATCGGTTCGTTCATCGAACAGATCTACAACCGCCAGCGGCTCCATTCCGCCTTGGCCTACCGATCGCCCGATGAGTATGAAGAAACGGCGCCAAGGGCTGCTGCGCAGCAGCCCTTGGATCTGGCAGCAACACGCTGTCCCTAATTATCGCGTCTCACCCAAAGGGTGCGGTCCACGACACCCTTCGAAACTCCACCACATTCACCGCCAGCTCTCTGCGTCAGTACATTCGCCTAAAATAGTAGGCCGTCTCCGATTTGCCCGGCAATATCGGCCGCGTCGGCAGCGTCGGCCCGGCCGGCGGCACGGCGGACAATCCGCACTGAGTTTGGGCAGAGGGCGTGGGGCACGCCGCTCTCTTGTAGACATCGCTCTGCCCCTCCCCTCCACCGTCCTGCGGACGGTCCCCCTCCCCGTTCCGGGGAGGAACTTGGGTGGCGTGGCGCGAAATATCCTCCCCGGAACGGGGAGGGGGACCATGCGGAGCATGGTGGAGGGGAAGGGAATTGCGTTGACGCTGCATTCATTCCGCCTCCATCCGTTACCGACGCTCATTCCATCGCTGTAACCGCTGCAGCCCGCCGAGAAGATCGGATGTGGTAACATCGTCGCGGTTATCGATACCGAGGAGCATGGCCGCTGCCCAGTGGATGGCGTCGTCGTCGGATTCCTCATGAAGCATGGTCTTAAGATACCCCAGAGACCGGAGATCGCGCCGCCGGGCGAGGCCGATGATTGCTTCGTAGCGCACGTCCCCATCGTCATCGGCCAAGCGCGCGTTCAGGGCTTCGCGAATTTCGTCGGAGTCGGCTTCACTCAACTGGCCGATGCCGAAGGTCGCCGAGTTGCGGACGTCCGGATCGACATCGCTCATGAGCTTCAGCAACGTACGCTGGGAAGCGGGCGTGTCGACCGTTCCCAAAGCCTGCGCGACGGCAAGGCGAATGCCCTCGTCGGCATGATCCGCGAAGGGAAGGATGTGCGGCGTGGCCCGCTGCTCGTCGATGTGGTGGAGCGAGTGTATCGCAGCGGACAGAACCGGGAGTGCTTCATCGTCCAGTAACGGCAGTACCGCTGCGAAGCACTCGTCCGGAAAGCTGCGATCCGGGATACCGAGTTGACCGAGGATGTCCGCAGCACGAGCGCGGTGTTTCGGATTTGGGGAGCTGATCAGGAGCAGCGCCTGATCGAGCACATCCCTCGATCCGCGATAATGCAAGGCCGCAAGCGCGTCCCATGCCGCTTCGTCGTCTGACCGGCAGGCTGCCTCGAACAGCTCTGCCACAGAGCGCAGATCATCCGCAGGTCGGTTCATCGCGTCACCACGAATTTGGAGCCTCCCTCAACACTCCACCGCCCGACCCCGACCGATCCGCTTCGCCCGCAGGATGATGGCCGGGCCCGGCCCTTATGGTTAGCGGTTCATTAAAAAGTCGATGCTAGCACAGGGGCATTTCCAATGTCCCATGAAGGGCTCGACGTGGCCGAATCCGCGCCTTTTCCATATCTTGCCATCCCTCCTGAGGCGCGCTGGCGGAACAGCGTTTCCGGGCGACAGCCGGGCGATATCGATCCCCATTTCGACACGAAGCTCCGGATCGAAGCAACCGACAGGATCGCGTCGGCGGGAAGCTGCTTCGCCCAGCGCCTGTCGGCCTCGCTGCAGTCGGAAGGCTATAATTATTTCGTCACCGAACAGGGGCCGCCCCTGCTTTCGCCGAAGCGCAAACAGGAGCTCGGCTACGGTCTCTATTCGGCCCGCTACGGCAACATCTACAGCGCCCTGCAACTGCTGCAGCTCTTTCGTCGCGCCTTCGGCCATTATGCGCCGGTCGAACCGCTGTGGCGCCTGCCCGGCGGGGGCTATGTCGATCCGTTCAGGCCCTCCGTCCAGCCGGGCGGCTTCGGTAGCGAAGAGGAATGCCTGTGGGACCGCGAGACGCATCTGGCGGCCGTCCGACGGATGTTCGAGGAGGTCGACATATTCGCCTTCACCCTGGGCCTTACCGAAATCTGGCACAGCTCTGTCGATGGCGCCGTTTTCCCGTCCTGCCCCGGATCGGTCCTCGGCGGCGACTTCGATCCCGCACGCCACAGCTTTCATAACTGCCGGGTCGATGAGGTTGTCGGCCATCTCGACGCCTTCGTCACCGAACTGGCGGCGGTCAACCCGAAGGCGCGGATGATCCTGACCGTCTCGCCCGTACCGCTGCTTGCCACGTTCGAGCCGCGCCACGTGCTGCAGTCGACGATCTATTCCAAATCGGTGCTCCGCGTCGCTTGTGAGGAGATCGTGCAGCGCCATCCGCATGTGCACTATTTCGCATCCTATGAAATCGTGACGGCCAGCGGCGACAGCAAGCAGTATTTCCTCGACGACCATCGCTCGGTTTCGGATGCAGCGGTCGCGCATGTTCTGCAATCCTTCCACCGCCAGTTCATGGGGCAGGTGCCAAAGGCGGTGCGCGGCGCGATCGAACCGACGGATAATCCGCCGCCGAGCGCCAAGCCCATGTGTGACGAGGATCTCGTCATGGCGGCGCTCGCCGATCAGATGCCGGGACGGTGAACCGGATGGGCATCGAACTGCTGGGAGCCGCTTCTCCGATCCACATGATCGGGGAGAGCCATAGTATCGTTTTCGGCAATCTTCTTTTCCGGCCGGTCTGGTCCAAGGATCCCTATCTGTGCCGGACCCGCTTTCTGCCGACCTTGCTGGCGGCGGACTATGCGGTGGGCGACGACATCGACAATGGCTATATCGATGCGCTTATCGCCGAGGGCATCTTCGACGCGTCACTCCGACCGGCCTTCATGCATTGCGAGCCATCCGCCGCCTATATAGCGGGCCAGCCGCTCATCGCGCCGCCGATGGTCTTGTTTGCCGGGGACCTCGACATCCACAAGATGTTTCTCGATTTCACCGACCGGTGCGACTTCATCCTGCCCGACGACCCCGGCTATGGCGTCGACAAGTCGAAGACCATGCTCGCCCATGCCGAGGTGGTCGATCATGTCCTGGCCCTTCTCACACCGTTCCTGCAAACCGTCGAACAGCTGCAGGCGGCAGGCTTTGGCCGCCTGATGATCCACTGCCTGCCTCCGCGAACCGCAGACGATGAGCGCGCCGCCCGATGGACAAGGTTCGTCTTTTCCGCAGCGGTGCGGGCAAAGATCACGGTCGTCGCCAATCGTCTTTTGGAGGAGTTCTGCTCCCACGCCGACATCGCATTCATCGACACATGGCCGGAATTGACCGAAGGGGGCTATCTCAAGCCTGAATTCGATCTCGACGGTTGCCACGTCAACCGGGCAGCCGCACAGATCTCACTCGAAAAGATCTCGGACATTCTCATCGACCGAACGGCGCATAACGCCAATATGAGCCGCTATAGCCAGGCCCATCTGCAGGCCGATCGGCGTCCGGTCGGCGACACAGCCGACGCTCATGCGGACCAATGGCAGCGCGACGGTGCCGTGAAGGGGCGGCTGGACGGTGAGGCGGTAGAAGCGATCCGCCAGCAGCTCATCTTCGACCTTTCCAACGGAAACAGGCATGCACGCCCCGACTGGGTGGGACAGCCTCGCGCCGGCAGAGCGAACATCCTGTTGGCCGAGCCGTCGGAACGGCTTCTTGGCGACGCTGCAGGAACATTGTCTCAGGACGACGTCGGAGCGATCCTCCATGCCGGCTCGGATCGCGAACTCACGATAAGCTGCTTCAGGCCGATCCGATATGGGCCGGCTGCGGAAGACATGGCGACCCTCCCCTCGCCGGTCCGGACGCGTCGCGCGGTGATCTTTCTGACGAAGAGCGACCGGCTTTCCGTCGAAACCCTCGAAGGCACCGCCATCGCAACCACCGCCTTCGAAGCGGGCAGCATCCTCGTTTACGATCCGCAGCGGGTGCGACTGAGGCTGGAGCCAGGGTTGGACAGTGTCGACCTGGTGGAAATCGCCCTGATGCCACGACACCCCGAGCATCCCTTCCGCGTGATATGGGCCGGGCTGTGCGACTGGCCGGCCGACCCCTTCAATTACTCGGTGTCGGACATGCCGGCTTTCCCTCCGTTTCGTCACGAGATCGTGAGGGAGAGGTCAAAAGGCTAGACGGTTACTGGCCAAACAGCGGTGTGGCGCATCGTCTCGAGCACCGGGTCGAGGCTGACGACGTGGTGGGCGTCGCCGTGCATCGCCAGATAGACGGCGTTGATCGGCTTGATCACGCCCATGCTGTTGCGTTCGATACAGCGCAGCTGGACCAGCCGCGCAGGAGCAGCAGGTCACCCGTCGACCGAAGGCGCCGGCCCGGCGCCACGATCATCCCGTCTCGGGAACCGAATTTCCGCTCATGCGTGTTGCAACCAGCAGGGGCCTCGTCGGTTATGGTCCGTGACGCTGCCGTATCGAAACCGGTCGGCAAGCCTTGGGGGGCCATTTGTTGAAGCCGTTGTCTTTCGTCGTCGCTCTGCTGACCACCGCTGCGTCGACCCTTTGCTATGCGCAACCGGCACAGACGCCGCTCGACGATAGCGGGTTCGAGGCCGCGCTGCCTCCGCTCGAAGAGACGGCTGCTCCCGCCGCGACGGAAGAGAGCGCCCCGGCCACCCCCGCCGCCGAACCGGCTGCACTCGCCCCCGAGCCCGAACTCGAACAGCCCCTGCCCCCGCTGAGCGCGGCCCCGGTCGATCCGCCCGCCATTGCGGTCACCGACGAGAAGGCGCGGGAACTGCCCTATGATGTCCGCATCGAAGGGCTGAAGGAGGTCGGCCTCGAAGACGAGTTTCGCGATCTGTCGGCGCTGCTGTCCGACGGACGCAAGGCGGAGAATGCCGCCCAGGTCGGCGCGCGCGCCGAGGAGGATGTGCTGCTGGCCGAACGGCTGCTCCGCTCGCGCGGCTATTATGACGGGGTTGCCACCATATCGGTCGACACCCTGCCCAACGCGCGCAACCGCCTGACCGCCACGCTGACCGCGACGCCGGGAACGCGCTATATGTTCGGTCGCATCGCGGTGACCGGCGCCGTCGAGGAGCCGATGAAGCTCGCGGTCGACGCGCTCGACCTGAAGAGCGGCGCCCCGATCGTCGCTGCCGAAGTCGAGGCCGCCGAGGCCAATGTCTCGCTGCGCCTGCCCGAAAATGGCTATCCCTTCGTCAAGGTCGGGCAGCGCGACATCCTGCTCGACGACCGCGATCATAGCGGCGATTACACGCTGCCGATCGAATCCGGTCCCAAGGCGCGGTTCGGCGGGATCAGGACCGCAGGCGATCCGGTGTTCGACGCAGGCCATATCGAGGTGATCCAGCGTTTCGACCGGGGCGACCTCTATGACAGCCGCCAGGTCGACGATCTGCGCCAGGCGCTGATCGCCACCAGCCTGCTCTCCACCGTCGCGATCGAACCGGTCCGCACCGGCACCGTCGCAGCGGACGGGACCGAGACGGTCGACCTGCTCGTCCGCCAGAGCGAAGGCCCCCGGCGGCAGCTGGCGGCGAGCGCGGGTTATGGCACCGGCGAAGGCGTCAAGCTGACCGGCTCCTGGACCCACCGCAATCTCTTCCCGCCCGAAGGCGCGCTGACCGTCGAGGGCGTCGCCGGCACGCAGCAGCAGAGCCTGTCGACCGCCTTCCGCCGATCGAATGCCGGGCAGCGCGACCGGGTCTTCGCGCTGGGGGCCAGCGTCGCGCGACAGGATTTCGAAGCCTATAATGCGCAGACCGTCAGCCTGACCGGCAGCCTGTCGCGCGCCAGCACCCCGATCTTCCAGAAGAAATGGACCTGGAGCATCGGCGGCGAACTGACCGCATCGCGCGAGACCCGCTTCAACCCGGCCGATGGCGAGCGTCCGCGCAGTACCTATTTCATCGTCGCCGCCCCCGGCCAGCTCGGCTATGACGGATCGGACAGCCTGCTCGATCCGACGCGCGGTTTCCGGATCACGGGCCGGCTGAGCCCCGAGGCGCAGAAGCGCAACAATGGCGGCTATGACGCCTATGCGCGGATGCTGCTCGAAGGCAGCGCATATTATCCGCTGATGGACTCGCTGGTGCTGGCCGGGCGTGCCCGCGTCGGGTCGATCGTCGGCGCGACCCGCGACACCATCGCACCGTCGCGGCGCTATTATGCCGGGGGCGGCGGATCGGTGCGCGGCTTCGGCTTCCAGCAGCTCGGCCCCAAGGACGCCAATGGCGATCCGGTCGGCGGCCGCAGCCTGACCGAGTTCGCGCTGGAGGCGCGCTACCGCTTCGGCGACTATGGCATCGTGCCCTTTTTCGACGCTGGCCGCGTCGGCCAGGGCTCCACGCCCTCGCTGTCGGGGATGCGCTACGGCGCCGGTATCGGCGGGCGCTATTACACCAATTTCGGGCCGATGCGGATCGACATCGCCACCCCGATCAACCGCCGCAAGGGCGAGTCCAAGATCGCGCTCTACATCTCGATCGGGCAGGCCTTCTGATGGTGGACAGCGAAACCCCCGTCGGCGCCGTCCGCCCCCGTTGGCAGCGCATCGCGCTGTGGACGGCAGCGACGGTCGCCGGCCTGTTCCTGCTCCTCCTGCTCGGCATCGCCGCGCTCGACACGAGCGCGGGGCGGCGGCTGCTCGCGGACCGTCTCGCCGGCTTCGAGACCGCCTCGGGCCTGCGACTTTCCGCCGACCGGATCGACGGGTCGATCTATGGCCGCATGATCCTGAAAGGCGTGCGCGTGCACGACACGCGCGGGACCTTCCTCAGCGCCGACCGCATGGTCCTCGACTGGCGCCCCTTCGCCTATCTCACCTCGAGCAAGGTCGACATACGCGAACTGACCTCACCCGAGGTCCGCTGGCTGCGGCTGCCCGAACTGAAGCCCGTGCCCAGCGATCCCGATGCCCCGCTGCTGCCCGATATCGACGTGGCGCTCGGGCGGCTGGCGATCGACCGGCTGGTCATCGCCCCGGCGATCACCGGCAAGGCGCATGTCGTGCGCCTGTCCGGCAAGGTGGACATCGCCGATGGCCGCGCCGTCCTGGCCGCAGATGCCGCCGCTCTGACCGGCAAGGGCCTCGCGGGGGGCGACAGACTGCGCCTCCGGCTCGATGCCGTGCCCGCGGCCAACCGGCTGTTGATCGACGGCCGCATGGAGGCGCCGGCCGGCGGGCTGATCGACGGTTTCACCGGCCTCGGTAAGCCGCTGTCCGCGACCCTCGCCGGCAATGGCGACTGGAACGCGTGGAACGGCACGCTCAGCGCCCTCAGTGGAGCGGAACGGCTGGCCGACCTGACCGTCACCGCCCAATCCGGCCTGTTCGCAACCAGGGGCGCGCTGCGGCCGGGCACCGTCTTCACCGGGCCGATCGCAGGGCTGACCTCGCCCCAGCTGACGGTCGACGCCTCCGCGAAGCTTGCCGAGCGCAGCGCCACGCTCGATGCCAAGATCGCTTCGGACGCGCTCAAGGCGACAGCGACGGGCAAGGTCGATCTCGCCAACAACCGCTTCACCACGCTGCGCGTCAACGCCTCGCTGCTGCGGGCGCGCGCGATCGCGGAGAATCTGGCGGGCGACGACGTCTTCGCCGACGCCACCCTCGACGGGCCTTTCGCCACCCCGACCATCGCCTATGCGATCAGGGCGAAGCGGCTCGCCTTCGGCACGCTGGGGATCGACGGGCTGGTCGCCGAGGGCAAGGCGCAGGTCGATGCCGATCGGATCCGTATCCCGCTCCACGCCACCGCGCGCCGGGTGACCGGGCTGAACGCGGCGGTCGGCGGGCTGCTCGTCGACCTAAGGGCGGACGGCGACCTCGCCTGGTCGAACGGACGGCTGCTGTCCGACAATCTGCGCCTGCGGTCGAACACGCTCGACGCCACCGCGATCATCATCGCCGATCCCGCCAAGGGCATCTACACCGGCGCGCTCAAGGGCCGCGTCAACGACTATCAGGTCGACGGTCTTGGCCGGATCGCGCTGGTGACCGATGCCGCGCTGGTGCCGGGGCGCGCGGGCGGCTTCGGCATTCGTGGCGGCTTCCGCATGACAACGCGGCGCATCGACAACGAAACGCTGCGCGATGCGCTCGGCGGCCCGGCGATCGTCACCGGCCAGTTCGGCTTCGACGGCCGGATCGCCCGGCTGACCCGTTTCGCCGTGCGCTCGCCAGGCTTCCAGCTGGGCGGTGCGGTCGGCAGCTATGATATCGAAAATGGCCGGATCATGTTCCGCGCCTCGGGCCGCTCGCGCGACTATGGCCCGCTGGTGGTCGACGCGAGCGGGACGCTTGATCGTCCGCTGGTGCGCCTGCGCGCCGCCCGCCCCGGCCTCGGCGTGGATCTGCGCGACCTCGTCGCCGAACTGCGCGGCGTGCCGCAGGGCTATGCGGTCAAGGCGCGCGGTGCGACCGCCTATGGCCCGCTGACTGCCGATCTGTTGATCCGCCAGGGCCGTGGCCCGCTCGCGATCGACGTCAGAAACGCGACCTTCGCGGGCGTCGATTTCAAGGGCAATCTCATCCAGACACGCAGCGGACCGTTCGACGGCCGCCTGACGCTGGCGGGATCGGGGCTGTCGGGCGGGCTGCAGCTGTCCGCCGCCGGATCGGACCAGCGCGTCGTCGCCGATGTCACGGCGTCCGCCGCCCGCATCCCCGGCGACGTGCCGATCCTGATCGGTCAGGGCAGCCTGAAGGGCGAGGTCGTCCTCCGCCCCAAAAGCCCGACCGCCCAGGGCCGCTTCGCGCTCGCCGACGTCCGGCAGGGCGAGACGATGGTCAAGCGTGCGCAGGGCCGCATCGATTATCGCGACGGCTCCGGAACGGCCGCGCTGGTGGCCCAGGGCCGCAGCGGGGCGGACTTCGACGTCGCGGCGCAGGCCCGGTTCGCCCCGAACCGGATCGTCGCGAATGCGAAGGGCCGCGTCGCCAACGTCGCCTTCCGCTTCGCCGAGCCGGTGAGGATCGACCGGCAGGGGCAGGACTGGATCCTGTCGCCCGCGCGCCTGGTGGTGCCGCAGGGCGAGGTTCGCCTGGCGGGCCGCTATGGGCGCGAAAGCCGCCTGGAGGCGCGTCTCGCCAATTTCGACATCGGCATCGCACAGGCCTTCATGCCCGGCCTCGGCCTTGGTGGCCGCGCCAGCGGCACGCTCGATTATGGGAGCGCACCCGGCCAGGCGACGCCGACCGTCAAGGCCCGGCTCGACATCGCACGCTTCACCCGGACCTCGGCCTATGTCGTGTCCGAACCGGTCGACCTTGCCCTGCTCGCCAAACTCGATGCGGCGGGCGGCGACATGCGCGGGATCGTGCGGCGCGGCGGTACGATCGTCGGCCGTTTCGTGACGCGGCTGGCACCGCTCGGCGCCGGCGCGACCTTGCAGGAACGGCTGATGCAGGCGCCGCTGTCGGGCGGCATCCGCTACAACGGTCCCGCCGACGTGCCGTGGACGCTGACCGGTATCGCCGGGCAGGAAGTGAGCGGACCGATCGCGATCGCGGCCGATTTCGGCGGGCGGCTCGACAATCCCACGCTCACCGGTATCGCCCGCGCCAAGACGCTGCGCTA
>JAIYAJ010000224.1 GCA_027489105.1 Zymomonas sp.
CGCACTGAGGATGCCCGAGCGCGTCGACCGGCTGTCGAGGCCGAGCGCGCTGAACCCGCCTTTGAAGCTGGCGTTGAGCGGCCCCGCCGGCAGGTCGAGCAGCGGGCCGTTTGCGACCAGCTGGATGTCGCCGCTGTCGGAGGTCGAACGCGCCCGGTCGACGATCCGGCTGTCGAGATAGCCGCCGCCAATCGGCCCGAAGGGATTGACCGACGCATCGCCCGCAAGGATCGCGCCCTGCAGGTCGGTCAGGTCATAGCCGCGCCAGGTGCGAGTGCGGCTGACGACATGGTCGTAATTGCCGGTCAGCGACAGCTTCCACTTCGCCACATCCTTGTCGAGCGAGAAGCCGAGATGGCCGGTCCAGCCCGAACTGGCTTGGGTCAGCGGGTCATTGCCGAGATAGCGCAGCAGCGAGACGTCGGTGCCGAAGGGCGAGAAGGGGTTGGACGCCGGCAGCTGCAAGGCCGAACCTGGCAGGCCGCGCAGGCTGTCGCTGTCCGAGATGTTGAGATTGGCGTTGAGCGTCGCCGCGACGGTGTCGAGGATCGTGCGCGAATAGACGCTGTTGACGTCGAGCGTCCGGGTGCGCGGGCGGATCGTTCGGAAGCGGCCGACATCGCTGCTGTTCGGGCGGTTGGCGCCAGCGACGAAATCGGACAGCGCCGGAGCGCCGGACGCCGCATTGGCGGGGACGCCCGCCACGGTGACGGGCTGACCCGCGAGGATGCTGAGCGCCGGATCGATCTCGGCCCCGCGCGTCGCCGCCTCGACATTGCCGACCGCATCGAAGCTGCGCCCGCTGCGCGAGATCAGGTTGCGCTCCGCCTCGGTGATGGCGGCGCTCTCCTCATATTCGAGATTGACGTTGAGCCGCTGGTCGCGGCGGATGTGGAGCAGGTTGATCTCGGCTTCGCCGGTTCCAGCACCGCCCCGCGTCGAGAGCCCGCCCTCCACTTCGCCCGTAATCGCACGGAAGCGGCGGCGGAGAACGATGTTCACCACCCGCTGGTTGGCGCTATAACCATATTTGAGCGCGACCTCCTCGGGCAGGATGTCGACGCGCTCGATCGCCTCGGTCGGAATGTCGCGTATCTCGCGGAAGCCCGAAATCCGGCGGCCGTTGAGCAGGGTCACCGGCTGCTCGCCGCCCCGCCCCTGCCCGCTGCGGGTCTGGGGCGCCAGTTCGTCGAGCAATTCGGCGATCGAATTGACGCCCAGCGCGCGAACATCGCCGCCGTTCAGCTGCTGGATCGGGGGGATGTCCCCCGTCACGGCGCCGCGCTGGCGCTGGCCGGTCACCAGGATCGGGTTGCTATCCTCATAATCGGCTTCGTCGCCGGCCTCGGCGGAGCGATTTGCGACGCTGGATGGAGCAGACTGCTGGGCCGGGGCGACATCCGCCACCGCCAGCGCAAGCCCCAAAGCCGCCATGCTCCCAGACCCCAACCGAACCATGCTCAAAATCTGCTCCCATGCCGAATGCTGTTCGTCCTCTTAGCGACGGTTTCTGACGGGAAATGTCAGTCCTGCAACATAGGTAAGGGTTCAGGCCATTGTTTCGCTTTCGATGCCGTGATCCATAGTTTACTTTACGGCAAGGCGTGCTGCAGGGGTGCCACCGCGATGTTCGAGATGCTTCGGGAATTGGCCAGCGGCCGTTACGCGCCGCATGGCTATTGCCTCCTATGGGACCCCTGGCTGGTCTGGACGATGGCGGTTTCCGATGTGCTGATCGCGCTCGCCTATTTCTCGATCCCGGTGGCACTGGTCTTCTTCGTTCGTCGGCGCCGCGACGTCGCCTTTGGCGGGATCTTCTGGCTCTTCGCCCTGTTCATCACCGCCTGCGGCCTGACCCATCTGGTGGCACTGTGGAATCTCTGGAATGGCGCCTATGAACTGGAGGCGCTGGTCAAGGCGGTCACCGCGATCGCCTCGGTACTGACGGCGATCATCTTGTGGCCGCTGCTCCCCAAGGCTATCGCGCTTCCCTCGCCCGCCAAGCTCCGCGCCGCCAATGCAGCGCTGCGCGAGGAGATCGTCCAGCGCGAGAAGGCCGAAGCCGCGCTCGTCCAGTCGCGCAAAATGGAAGCGATGGGCCAGCTGACCGGCGGCATCGCCCATGATTTCAACAATTTGCTGCAGGTCGTCGGCGGCAGCCTCGACCTGATCAGTGCGCGCTCGCGTGGCGACGAGCGTCTGCAGCGGCTGAGCGGTTTGGCCCTGGCCGCGCTCGAACGCGGCCGGCGCCTGACGAGCCAGCTCCTGTCCTTTTCGCGCATCCAGCGGATCGAACTGCGAACCGTGCGCCTCGACGAGATGCTTGTCGGCCTCAAGGAACTGCTCGCACGGACGATCGAACCCGCCATCACCCTCGAATTCCGAACCGAAGAAGCGCCGGAAGCGGTGCTGACCGATGCGGTCCAGCTCGAACTTGCCTTGCTCAACCTGGCCCTGAACGCCCGCGACGCGATGCCAGAGGGCGGGCGCCTGACAATCACCGTCGAGGGCGTCTCGATTACCGGCCGCGACGACATCGCCGACGGCGATTATGCGGCGATCAGCGTGGCCGACACCGGCACCGGCATGGACGAAGTCACGCTGTCGCGCGCCTTCGAGCCCTTCTTCACGACCAAGGCGATCGGCAAGGGCTCGGGCCTGGGGCTGAGCATGGTGTTCGGCATGGCCCGACAGAGCGGCGGGACGGTGACGATCGCGTCCGAACTGGGCGAGGGGACCAAGGTCACCATTTGGCTGCGCCAGGTCCCCCCCGCGGCCACTGCCGACATGGAGCAACGCAGGGCGACGGACGTTCAGGCCGAGGGCTTGCAAGGTCTCCGCGTCCTCGTCGTCGATGACGAACCCATCGTTCGCGAAGTGGTGGCCGACATGCTGGCCGATCTCGGCTGCAAGGTGACCGTCGCCGACAATGGCCGCGCGGCGCTGGAGCTGATCGAGCGCGATACGCCGACGGCGCTCGTCCTCGATTTCGCGATGCCCGACATGAATGGCGCTGAGGTCGCGGAGGCCGCCCTGCGGCTGCATCCGATGATCCGGATCGTCTTCGCAACCGGCTTCGCCAAGTCCGACGCGATCGAGGCGGTGCTGGGCGACCGCGCGATCGTCCTGCGCAAGCCCTTCTCCCCCAACTCGCTGGCCCAAGCGCTGCGGGCCGCACTTGGCCAGTGACGCTTGCAGCCAAGACATTGGCTCCGTGACATTGCCCCCATGACATTCGCAATGTCCCGGCCTTGATCCCGGCCGCCGGGCGGGACAATGCTGCCGGGGTGAAGGACTATACCCCCTCTCGCCCGGACTCGCGCCTGTCGCCCCCCTCGCTGTCGGCAGCGTCGGTGCGTCCGCTGCTGGCGATGATGGAGGCGAGTGGCCTAGCGCCCGCCGCCATATTGCGGCGCGCGGCGCTGCCCGCCGGGCTGTTCGATGCGGAACCCGCGACCGCGCTGCGCCTGTCGGACTATTTCCGGATCTGCGAGCAGATGGCGCTGCAAGGCGGCGACGAGAGCTGCCATGTGTCGCTCCGGCCGCTGATGGTGGGCACGTCGGATCTGGTGCAATCGCGCCTGCGCGGCTGCGCCACGATCGGCGAGGTGATGGAGGTGCTGGCGAGCAGCTACAACATCATCCACGGCCACCGCTACAATCAGGTCCAGCGGCGCGGCGGCGGCATCAGCTACATCATCGACGATGCCGATTTTCCCTATGCGCTCGATCCGGACGACGCCTTCGTCATCCTCTCGCTCGAATGCCTGCTGGTCTATGTCCACGTCCTGATCGCCTCGCTGGCGCCGCCGGGCGCGTCGGTCAGGCTGCGGTCGGTTCGCACAAGAGGACCTTCGGGCGAGCGCGGGCATCTCGGCTTCCTCGGAGTGACGATCCGGCCAGTCGCCGGCGTGTTCGGCCTCGACTATGACAGCGCGACGGGTGCGCTGCCGGCGGCCACGGCCGGCAGCCCGGTCCTGTCCGCGCGGACCATCTATGGCGGCGTCGCGGACATGCTCGACCGGCTCGACATGATGGCGCCCGACAGCCTCGACATCGTCGCCCGTGTCGAACGCGAACTCGCCGCCGGACGCTTCGAACAGGGCGAAGTCGCAGCCGCAATGGGGGTCAGCGTCGCGACCCTCCGCCGCAGGCTCGGCGAAAGTGGCACCGCCTTCCGCGACGTGCGCTCAACCTTCCTCAACCGTCAGGCCCGTGCCGCGCTTGCGGAAGGGCTCAGCATCGCCGACGTGGCGGAAAGCCTCGGTTTCTCGGACGGAAGAAGCTTCGCCCGCGCCTTTCGCCAGTGGAATGGCATGGCCCCCGGAGACTATCGCGACACAGCCAGATGAGCGAAATTGTCCCATAGAAGTTGATCCGAAGCGTCATCGACAGCGCCCGCCCCCGGCTTATCCTTTGGGCATGAAAGCGGATCATATCCGCGTACAGGGAGCAGGATCGTCTTGATGGCACGCCATCATCTTGTCGTTGCAGCATTGGCGGCCGCCTGTCTGGCGGGCGCGGGCTTCGCG
This sequence comes from Zymomonas sp., assembly GCA_027489105.1. The sequence goes on from JAIYAJ010000224.1 coordinate 4,533, forward strand.
CATCCGGGCCATGCCGCCGACAGCACAGTGCCCGCTCCGGCGAGCGCCGACAGCTTCCTGACGGTCGACGGCGTCCGCTTCCGCCTGCGCGACGAAGGGCCGCGCGACGCACCGGCGATCGTCCTGATCCACGGCTTCACTTTCAGCCTCGACAGCTGGGATGCCTGGGCGGCGGACCTCTCGCGCGACCATCGCGTGATCCGGTTCGATCTGGCCGGCCATGGGCAGAGCGGCGCCGATCCGCGCCAGCGCTACGATACCGCCACCCGCGTCCGCCAGCTCGGCCTGCTGCTCGACGCGCTGCGCATCCGGCACGCGATCGTCGCGGGCAACAGCTTCGGCGGCCTCGTCGCGTGGAATTTCGCCGCAGCCGATCCGAAGCGGGTCGATCGCCTCATCCTCGTCGACAGCGCCGCCTTCTCGATCAACGGCGTGACCGAAAAGCCGGTCCCCGTACCGCCTGCGATGCGTGCCTATCTGCTCGACCCGAGCCCGGCTGCCGTCGCCTTTTCCGCTGCCGCGATCTTCGCCCATCCCGAGCGGCTGGCCCCGGCGCGGCTCGCCCAGATGCGCGCGCTGATCGCCCGCAACGGCCCGGCACTGGTCGCCCATCTCGAGCAGTTCACCCTGCCCGACCCCAAGCCCGCGCTGGCGACCATCAAGGCACCCACGCTGATCCTGTGGGGACGCGCCGACAAGGTGGTTCCGGTCGCGCAGGCCGGCCAGATCGCAGCGGCGATCCCGGGCTCGAAACTCATCATCTACGACGATGTCGGCCACGCCCCCCAGGAGGAGGCCGCCGCCGCCAGCATCGCAGACATCCGCACATTCTTGAACGACAACAAATGACCAGGGAGACTCTCATGAACACCAGGACCAGGATGCTCGCACTCCTCTCCGCCGCCACGATGCTCGGCGGAATCGCGCTGCCGTCGGCCGCGCTCGCGCAGGCCGATGCGGCCCCGGCGGAAGCGGCGAACGAGGGCAATGGCGAGATCGTCGTCACCGCCCGCCGCCGCGAGGAAAGCCTGATCGACGTGCCGATCTCGGTCACCGCGATCAGCGGCGACGCGCTCACCCGCACCGGTGCGGTCGACATCACCGCGCTGCAGGACAAGGCCCCGAACATGACGCTGCAGGTCGCGCGCGGCTCGAACAGCACGCTGATCGCCTTCATCCGCGGGATCGGCCAGCAGGACCCGGTGTGGGGCTTCGAACCGGGCGTCGGCCTCTATGTCGACGACGTGTACATCGCCCGTCCGCAGGGGGCGGTGCTCGACATCTTCGACATCGACCGGGTCGAGGTTCTGCGCGGGCCACAGGGCACGCTGTACGGCCGCAACACGATCGGCGGCGCGATCAAATATGTCACCCGCCGCCTGGGCGATCAGTTCGAAGCGAAGATCCGCGGCTCCTATGGCAGCTATGACCAGCGCGATATCGTGGCGTCGGTCACCCTGCCGATCACCGAGGGTTTCGCGGTCGGCGGAGCCTTCGCCTATTACAAGCGCGACGGCTTCGGCAAGAACCTCTTCACCGGCGCCGACCAGTATAACAAGGACGTGATCGCGGGCCGCGTCTCGGCCGAATGGACCGGCACCGACCGCCTGTCGATCCGCGTCGCCGCCGACTATACGCGCGACGATTCCAACCCGCGCCACGGCTATCGCCTGCTGCCCAACGGCGCGCTGCCGGCCTTCCAGCCGATCGGCGACGTCTATGACACGCGAGCCGGGGTCGGCGACGACAACCGCGTCGTCACCGAGGGCATTTCGGGCACGATCGAATATGAGCTGAGCGATGCGGTCACGCTCAAGTCGATCAGCGCCTATCGCAAGGGCCACACCGACACCGTCATCGACTTCGACGGCACGCCCGGTCCGGTGCTCGACATCCCCTCCTTCTACAAGGACAACCAGTTCACCCAGGAGGTCCAGGCACTGATCCAGACCGATCGGGTGCAGGGCGTCGTCGGCCTCTTCTATCTCGACAATTCGGCGTCGGGCGCGTTCGACACAGTGATCGGCAACGCCAATCTGACGACGCTGACCGCGGGCAAGGTCTCGACCAAATCCTATGCGGCCTTCGCCGACTTCTCGGTCGACGTGACCGACCGCTTCTCGGTCTCGGTCGGCGGCCGCTACACCAGCGACAAGCGCGAAGGCACCGTGTTCCGGGCCGATTATCTGGGCATCCGTTCGCCGCTGTTCGGCCGGCCGACGGCGGTCCCCTTCCGCATCCGCACCAACTACACCAATGACCGGACAGACAAGAAGTTCACCCCGCGCCTGTCGCTCAGCTACAAGCCGGTCGAGGATGTGAACCTCTATGCGTCCTGGTCACGCGGCTACAAGTCGGGCGGGTTCGATCCGCGCGGCGACGCCATCTTCACGCCGGGCACGGTCAACGGCTACAAGCCCGAAACCGTTACCGCCTATGAGGCCGGCATGAAGGGCGCCTTCCTCGATCGCACGCTGTTCGTGAACGCAGCCGGCTTCTATTCGCGCTATCGCGACCAGCAGGTGACGACGCAGTTCCTGTCGGGCACCACGGTCGTCTCCTCGGTCGACAATGTCGGAAAGTCGCGCATCTATGGCTGGGAACTGGAAGTTCGCGCCGTTCCTGACCGCGATTTCCAGGTCAATGCCTCGATCGGCTACACAAACGCCAAGTTCCAGCAGTTCCTGACGCTCGATCCCGTGACGCTGACGGTCAAGGATTTCGCCGACCAGCGCGTCTTCCAGAACACGCCGAAATATACGGCGAACGTCTCGGCGACACTGGGCAAGGACGTCGACGGGGTGGGCCGCTTCACGATCACCCCGGCCCTATCCTTCCGCAGCGCCTATTCGCTGTTCGAGGTACCCAATCCGGTGCTCGATCAGAAGGCCTATGAGCTGGTCGACGTCTCGATCGTGTGGACCTCGCCCGACAAGCAGTTCTCGATCTCGGGCCATGGCCGCAACCTGTTCGATCGCAGATATCGGATCGGCGGCTACAACTTCCCGGGCGCGCTGCTGGGCAATTCGGTGATCGGCTTCTATGGCCCGCCGCGGACCTTCACCATCACCGGCGAGGTACGGTTCTGATCGGGACATCTTTCCCCGGGGGTGGCGGGGCGGTGAAAGCCGCCTCGCCCGCTCTCGTCATGGCGATGCTGCTGCTCGCCTACACGCTCAACTTCATCGACCGGCAGATCATCGGCATTCTCGCGGTGCCGATCAAGGCGGACCTGGGGCTCAGCGATGCGCAACTCGGCCTGATGGGCGGGCTCGCCTTCGCGCTGTTCTACACCGGCCTGGGCATCCCTATCGCGATGATGGCAGACCGCTACGACCGGTCGCGGATCATGACCGCGGCCCTCGCGATGTGGAGCCTGATGACCGCGCTCTGCGGCCTTACCCAGAATTTCTGGCAGCTGTTCGTCGCCCGCCTGGGCGTCGGTGTCGGCGAGGCGGGTGGCGTCGCCCCGGCCTATACGCTGATCGGCGACCTGTTCCCGCCCGAGAAGCGTGCGCGCGCACTCGCGCTCTATTCTTTCGGCATTCCGATCGGCAGCGCGTCGGGCATCGTTTTCGGCGGGGTCATCGCCACGCTGATCGACTGGCGCTCTGCCTTCTTCATCGTCGGCTTCGCCGGCCTGCTGCTTGCCCCGCTGTTCCGCCGGATCGTCCGCGACCCGCGCGGCGACCGCCCGGCGGGCACCGCGCACGTCACGCTCGGCGCGGTCCTCCGCCTGCTATTCCGCAAGCCGTCCTTCTGGCTGCTCAGCATCGGCGCTGCCTGTTCGTCGATGATGGGCTACGGCCTGTTCTTCTGGCTGCCAAGCTTCCTCGTGCGCAGCTTCGGGCTCAGCCTGCTCGACGCATCGCTCGGCTACGGCGCGATCCTGCTGACCGCCGGTCTCGCCGGCATCTGGATGGGCGGCGCGCTGTCGGACGGGCTCGCGGACCGGTCCAAGGCCTATTATGCGCTGGTCCCGGCCTTCGCCTTCATCGCCACCATCCCCTTCTACGCGATGGGAATTTCCGCCACGTCGCTGACCGTCGCGCTGGCCTTCCTGTTCGTGCCGACCGCGCTGGGATTGGTGTGGCTCGGGCCGGTCGTGGCGGCGGTGCAGGCGGTGGTGCCGCGCGACATGCGCTCGACCACCTCCGCGATCTTCCTGTTCGTCAACAATCTGATCGGGATCGGGGTCGGCACCCCGGCGATCGGATGGATCTCAGATCTGCTCAAGGCGCGCTACGGCGACGAGGCGCTGCGCTACGCGATCCTGTCGGGCACCGCCTTCTATGTCGCGGCGACCATGTTCCTCCTGCTCGCGGCGCTGCGCCTTCCGCGCGACTGGCACGAGGAGGAGGACTGAAGCCGGCTCCGGCCTAGGCGCCCTGCTCGATCGGCCCCGATCGGCTCGACCGGTCAATCGACAGGCGCAGCACGTCGGGACGCGAATAATGGCCGATGCTGTCGACCCACAATTTGGTGTCGGAAATCGCGTTCAGATCGATCTCGGCGATCAGCAACTGATCACCCTCCCCCGATACCGGCCCTGCCAGCGTCGCCGCGAAGGGGTGGATCACCGCGCTCCAGCCGCCGCCGGCCCCCAGCAATTGCTGCGGCCCCATCTCCTTTTCTAGGAAATCGAGCACCTGGCCATCGACCGGACTCGATGCGCAGACGACGAAGGTCTGGCCGGTGATCGCATGGTTGCGCATCATCGCCTCGATCTGGATGTTCGCGACCGCGTCGAAACCGGCCATCGTCGACAACGAGGGCCACAGGGCCGCGTGGATCTGCTCGCCATCCTCGACCAGGGCCTGTCGGGCGAGGTTCATCGTATGCTCCCAGCAGGCGAGCCCGCCGAGCCGACCGACCGAGCTGTCGAACACCGACAAGGTCGAACCGTCGCCCTCACCCCAGATATAGCGTTCGGCATAAGTGGGCTTGAGCTTGCGGTGGACGCCGAGCAGCCGGCCGTCGGATTCGATGAAGATCGCGCTGTTGTAACAGGTCCGCCCACCGGTCGCCCGTTCGCTGGCTCCCATCACGACGGCGACCCCCGCCGCTGCCGCCGCCTCGCGGACGATCGCGATCTCCGGCCCGCCGACCTCGACCGAGGCGTCCTGATAGCGCCGGTTCATCGGCGCCTGTATCAGTGGCGGATAGAGGTTGATCCAATAGGGAAAGCCCGGAAGGAAGACTTCCGGAAAGACGAGCAGGCGCACGCCCTCGGCACCGGCCTTGGCGATCCACTCCGCCGCCTTGCGGGCGGACGCCATGGGATCCATGAAACAGGGCGCGAGATGCGCCGCTGCAATCTTGAAACCGTCCGCCATATCGCCCTCCGATCGATGAGGGCCGCAGACTATCGGACGATCGGCGATGTACAAGCCCGTCGTCGACCGGCTATCGCGCCGGAGCGAAAGACAGCGAGGGTGCGCGCATGAGCCAGATGATCTTCAAGATTTTGCGCCCTGAAGAATGGGCCGCGTTCCAGGCATCGGGCCGGTTCGAGGGCAGCCCCGTCGATCTTCAGGACGGCTATATCCACTTCTCGACCGCGTCGCAGACCAAGGAAACGCTCGCCAAGCATTTCGCCGACGCACCGCGTGTCGCAATCCTCGCCATCCGCGAAGAGGATGTCAGCGCGGACCTGCGCTGGGAGCCGTCGCGCGGCGGCGCCCTCTTCCCCCATCTCTATCGCCCGCTCGGTCTCGACGAGGTGGCCGCGTCGCAGGAAGCCGATCGCGAGGCGATCCTGGCGAGCGGCGACGGCCCCTATTCGATCGACGGCTGACCCGCGTCAGAAGGCATAGACGAGCGAGGCGCGCGACACCGTGTCGGTGCGCTTCTGGCCCTCGGGCGCGTCGCGCTCATATTGGACATTGTAGGACAGCCGTCCCTTGAGCGGGCCGAACAGCAGCGTCACGATCGAGCTGGTCGAGGTC
>JAIYAJ010000286.1 GCA_027489105.1 Zymomonas sp.
CATTGCCGGTGGCACCTGCGACGACGACACGATAGCCCATGGTCAGTTCCTTCTAGGCGGTCATTCCCGATGGGTTCGCCGGACGCGAGCGGCGGAGCATGAGCGGCTCATGATCCTGCGCGCGCGGCGCAGCGGGTGGGAATGACAGGGATGTAAACATCTCGGGATAAACAAACGGCCGGTCTCCCTGGGGAGCCGGCCGCTTGCGAGGTTTGGTTGGGAGAGCCCGGTCTCAGGCTTCCTGGGCCTCGGCGGCCGGCTTGTTGTCACGACGCTCCGCAATACGCGCGGATTTGCCGCGGCGGCCGCGGAGATAATAGAGCTTGGCGCGACGGACGACGCCCTTGCGGACGACTTCGATCGACTCGACGTTCGGCGAGTAGAGCGGGAAGACGCGCTCGACGCCTTCGCCGAACGAAATCTTGCGAACGGTGAACGACGAACCCATGCCCTTGTTGGCGCGGGCGATGCAGACGCCCTCATAGGCCTGGATTCGAGTGCGCTCGCCTTCGACGACCTTCACGCCGACGCGCAGCGTGTCACCGGGGCGGAAATCGGGAATCGACTTCGCTTCCTTGAACTTGGCAATCTGCTCGGCTTCGAGCTGCTGGATGAGGTTCATGCTCATCGCTCCTTCTTCTGTCGCCGCGCGCCAGAGGGAGACTGGTCCCGAGCGCCCTCATGGCGCTCCCAAAGGTCCGGCCTCCTTAGCCTTGTATCGGTCTCGGCCATGGATTTGCGCCATGCCTCGATCCTCGCATGATCCCCAGATCGCAGCACTTCGGGGATCGTGCGCCCTTCCCATTCGACAGGTCGGGTATAATGCGGATATTCGAGAAGCCCCGTTTCGAAGCTCTCGTCGTCCCCGCTATCGGGGGCGCCCATTACGCCGGGAAGCAGCCGAATGCAAGCGTCGAGCAGGGTCAAAGCGCCCATTTCCCCGCCTGAAAGTATATAATCGCCGATCGAAACCGGCTCGATCGGACGCCCCTCGAACAGGCGTTCGTCGATTCCCTCGAATCGGCCGCACAGGATGGTGACGCCGGGCCCGGCGGCGAGCTGTCGCACGCGGGCCTGGGTCAATGGCGCACCGCGCGGGGTCATCGCGAGCAGGGGGGCATCGGGCTGGCGTTCGAGCGCATGGTCGACCGCGCGCGCCAATATGTCGGCGCGCATCACCATCCCCGCACCGCCGCCGGCCGGGGTGTCGTCGACCGATCGGTGCCGGTCGGTGGCGAAGTCGCGGATCTGAACCGGAGCGCACGCCCATTTCCCCTCCGCCAGCGCCCGCCCCGCCAGCGACACGCCGAGCGGGCCTGGGAACATCTCCGGGTAAAGGGTGAGGATGGTGGCGGTGAAGGTCATGTCAGCAAAGGTCCAGGCACGATCCGATGACGAAGGCGGTCACGCCAATGTCTGAAGATTCGAAAATGATTGGTGCGGACAGAGCAAAGTCGAGGCGCCGACCCATTCAGATCGTCCAGTTCTCGACCTTGATGCCGGGGATGTCGGCAAAATGCGTTACATTGTCGGTGACGACGACGAGGCCGACAGACAATGCGTGGGCTGCGATAAGCCGATCATAGCTGGCGCGGCGAAAAGGAAGCGATGCATAGGCCAGTGCGGCCTCCACCCCGAAATCGAGAACGGGGACCTCTTCGAGGAAGGCGCGCAGCTGGTCCAGGGCCGGCGGTTTTCCCTGGACCGATCCATAGGCCACTTCGGCCAGAGCGATGGTCGACGTGACCATATCGCCTTCGTCGCATTCCGCCGCGCGTGCACGCAGCACCTCTCCCGATGCCATCGTCATGAGAATGATGATGTTGGAATCGAGGAGATATTTCACGGGCCCTCGGAGTCCGTGCCGTCGCAGCCTGCCAGCGGTCGTTCTTCGAAGAGCCTGTCCGCGGCCTTGATCGGCTGCAGGTTGGTCGCGGATCCCCACACCTTGTCGATCGCGAATTTGCGCTTGGGGGTCTCGACGGGGCTGAAGGCGTAATGCTGGCCGTCTTCGACCCGCAATTCCATCTCCATGCCCGGCTCGAGGCCAAGGCCGGCGGGCAGTCGCAGAGCGAGCGAATTGCCCGACTTGAAGGTTCGCGCACGATAGAAGGCGACTTCCTTCAGCTTAAGACTCGGGATCGAGCCGTAAATGCTCGCCAGGGAAATCTTCTTGGCCTCGGTCATGCAGCACCTGTCCGTATCTACGCTGCGTAGATACTACACCACCCGCCGTGCGACAATGTCGGTGCAGAGCGCCAGGAAGAAGCCGGCGAGCGCCATCAGGCCAAGGAGCGGCAACCAGGTCGAAAAGGTCTGCGCATCGGCGCCATAGGCGAGCAGCGCCGCGATCGCCGCCGGGGGCACCGCGACCTGCAGCGCGGCGCTGACGATCCGCAGCTGGACCGGCAGGCGGCGCTTGCGCGTCCGCACGACGCCATAAGCGATGATCACCAGATAGAGCGAACCGATCAGCAGATAGGCGGTGATGGGATTCATTCGACGAACTCCGGATCGATCAGCAGCCGCTCGGGCTCGATCGTGACCGCCTTGGCGACGGGAACCATGAAACGCTTGCCATCGGGCTTCTCGATTTCGAGGACATCGCCAGCCCCGAAATCCTCGACGAAGACGGCGGTCCCGATCGGGGCGTCGCCAGCGAAGCAGGGCAGGCCGATCAGGTCGATATGATAATATTCGCCCTCGGCGAGCGGCGGCAGCGCCGAGCGCGGTACGCTCAGTTCGGTTCCGCGCAGCGCCTCGGCGGCGTTGCGGTCGGCGATCTCTGCGAAGCGCGCGACTGCGCCGTTGGCGCCCGTCCGGAGCGCCTTGAGCGTGAAGGTCCGCCCGGCGCCGTTGAGCGTCGGATAGGCCTTCAGATCCTCGCTGAACAGCTTCAGCCGCACCTCGCCCTGCAGGCCGTGCGCGCCGATGATCGCGGCGAGGACGATGGGACGATCGCTGGTCATGCGGGTCTCCTCAGGACGGCCGAGACGCGAAGGGGTCCGCGTCACGGGAGCCCCGGAAATGGCGAGCCGCCCGGCCCGCCCCGCAACCGGTCGATGACCGGCTACAGGGCAGGGGGCGGCATCGCACCTTGTCGATCCCCGAAGGGAAAGGATCAGGCCTCGGCGGCTTCTTCGGCGGGAGCTTCGGCGGCCGGAGCCTCCTCGACCGGAGCCTTGGCGGCTTCCTCGGCGGCGGCCAGCTTGGCAGCACGCTCCTCGGCGCGCTCCTTGGCCTTCTCGCCCGGCTCGGCCTTTTTCGGGTTGCTGCGGGCGGCACGCTCCTTCACGCCGGCAGCGTCGAGGAAGCGGGCAACGCGATCGGTCGGCTGCGCGCCGACCGACAGCCAATGCTTGGCGCGCTCGGTGTCGAGTACGACGCGCTTGGGATCGTCCTTCGAGAGGAGCGGGTTATAGGCGCCGATCTTCTCGATGAAGGCGCCGTCGCGCGGGCTGCGCGAATTGGCGACGACGATGCGGTAATAAGGGCGCTTCTTGGCGCCGCCACGGGCGAGACGGATCGAGACGGACATGGGGACTTCCTTTCTGAAATCGTACTGATCTGGATTAAGTGCTTATTTCTTCTTCAAGAAATTCTGGAAACCGGGGGGCAGGCCCTGCGGATTGGTGGGCATGCCGGGAAGGCCGGGGAGGCTTCCGCCGCCGCCGGGCATCGGGGGCATGCCGCCCGCGCCGCCGCCAAGCAGGCCGCCGAGGCCACCACCACCGCCCAGAAGACCGGCGAGGCCCTTGAGGCCGCCCATCTTCTTCATCTTCTTCATGACGGTCGCCATGTCCTGATGCATCTTCAGGAGCTTGTTGACGTCCTGGACGGTCGTGCCGGACCCCTTGGCGACGCGGATCTTGCGCTTCGCGTTGAGCAGCTCGGGCTTGGCGCGCTCCTTGGGGGTCATCGAGCCGATGATCGCATCCATGCGCACCAGCACGCGATCGTCGGCCGCGCCCGAGGCCATCGCCTGCTTCACCTGCTTCATGCCCGGCAGCATCGCGGCCAGGCCGGAAAGGCCGCCCATTCGGCGCATCTGGTTGAGCTGGTTGCGCAGGTCGTTCATGTCGAACAGACCCTTCGCCATGCGGGCGGCGAGCTGTTCGGCCTCCTCGGCCTTGATCGTTTCGGTCGCGCGCTCGACCAGGCTGACGACGTCGCCCATGCCCAGGATGCGACCGGCGACGCGCGACGGCTGGAACAGCTCGATGCCGTCCAGCTTCTCGCCCGTGCCGACGAACTTGATCGGCTTGCCGGTGACGGCGCGCATCGACAGCGCGGCGCCGCCGCGCGCATCGCCGTCCATCCGGGTCAGCACGACGCCGGTCAGCGCGACCTGATCGGAGAAGTTCTTGGCGACGTTGACCGCGTCCTGGCCGGTCAGCGCGTCGACGACCAGCAGGATTTCCTCGGGATCGGCGACGGCGGCGACCGCCTTCATCTCTTCCATCAGCGCCTGGTCGACATGGAGGCGACCGGCGGTGTCGAGCATCAGCACGTCGAAGCCCTGCAGCTTCGCGGCCTGCACCGCACGGCGGGCGATGTCGACCGGCTGCTGGCCGGCGACGATCGGCAGGGTCGCGACCGAGGCCTGGGTGCCGAGCACCGCCAGCTGCTCCTGCGCGGCCGGGCGGTTGACGTCGAGCGACGCCATCAGGACCTTCTTGCGGCCCTTCTCGGTCAGCCGCTTGGCGATCTTCGCAGTGGTGGTCGTCTTGCCCGAACCCTGCAGACCGACCATCATCACGATGGCGGGCGGGCTGACGTCGACATTGAGGTCGGAAGCCTCGGCGCCGAGCATTTCGACCAGCGCGTCGTTGACGATCTTGACGACCTGCTGGCCCGGCGTGACCGAGCGGAGCACCTGCTGGCCTACGGCCTGCTCGGTGACTTTGTCGACGAACTCGCGGACGACCGGCAGCGCCACATCGGCTTCGAGCAGCGCGATGCGGACTTCGCGCATCGCCTCGCGCACGTCCGATTCGGCGAGCGCGCCACGGCCGCGCAGGCGGTCGAAGACCCCGCCCAGCCTTTCGCTCAGACTTTCGAACATGCGCTTCTCCAGCTGCGCCGAAGCGCGGGAATCCAGCCTTTCAAACCCGAAACGCAAAGCGCGCCGGCGGGCGAAACCTCGCCGGCCAGCGTGCGTCCGTGGACGCTTCCAATGCTTTCCTTGTCTGTAAGACGGGGTCGCCTGTACCCGCAAAAGGCGCGAAAGGCAATTTCTATATGGGCTTGGCGACCGGCGGCCCGTTCATGCGAAGAGGGCCCGCCGCTTGCGCGACGGGTCCTCCCGAGCCTCTCCGATGTCTATGCCGTCCACTTATGCTGCGAACTGGTTCATCGTGTTGTGAACGCCGCCGGCCTTGAGGGCCGCTTCGCCGGCGAAATATTCCTTATGGTCGTCGCCGATGTCCGAGCCCGACATGTTCTGGTGCTTCACGCAGGCGATGCCCTGGCGGATCTCCTGACGCTGCACGTTGAGCACATAGCCGAGCATGCCGGCGTCGCCGAAATATTCCTTGGCGAGGTTGTCGGTCGACAGCGCCGCGGTGTGATAGGTCGGCAGGGTGATCAGGTGGTGGAAGATGCCCGCCCGCTTCGCTGCGTCGCGCTGGAAGGTGCGGATCTTCTCGTCGGCTTCACTGGCGAGGTCCGACCCGTCATAGTCGACGCTCATCAGACGGTTGCGGTCATAGGCCGCAACGTCCTTGCCCTCCTGCTGCCAGCGGTCGAACACCTGCTGACGGAAGTTCAGCGTCCAGTTGAACGAGGGCGAGTTGTTGTAGACCAGCTTGGCGTTCGGAATGACCTCGCGGATGCGGTCGACCATGCCGGCGATCTGCTCGATATGCGGCTTCTCGGTCTCGATCCACAGCAGGTCCGCGCCGTTCTGCAGCGACGTGATGCAGTCGAGGACGCAGCGGTCGGCGCCGGTGCCCTCGCGGAACTGGAACAGGTTGGAGCGCAGGCGCTTCGGGCGCATCAGCTTGCCGTTGCGGTTGATCACGACGTCGCCGTTGATGGTGGAGATGTCGGTGATCTCCTCGCAGTCGAGGAAGCTGTTATACTGATCGCCGATGTCGCCCGGCTCGGCCGAGTAAGCGATCTGCTTGGTGAGGCCCGCGCCGAGCGAGTCGGTGCGTGCGACGATGATGCCGTCGGTGATGCCCAGTTCGAGGAAGGCGTAGCGGCAGGCGCGGATCTTCGCGAGGAAGTCCTCGTGCGGCACGGTGACCTTGCCGTCCTGGTGGCCGCACTGCTTCTCGTCGGACACCTGATTCTCGATCTGGAGCGCGCAGGCGCCGGCCTCGATCATCTTCTTGGCAAGCAGATAGGTCGCCTCGGCATTGCCGAAGCCGGCGTCGATGTCGGCGATGATCGGCACGACGTGCGTCTGATAATTGTCGATCGCGTGGATCAGGCGCTGTTCCTCGACCTGGTTGCCGGTCTCGCGCGCCTTGTCGAGCTCGCGGAACATCAGGCTGAGCTCGCGCGCATCAGCCTGGCGCAGGAAGGTGTAGAGCTCTTCGATCAGCGCGGGCACGCTCGTCTTTTCATGCATCGACTGGTCGGGCAGCGGACCGAAGTCGGAGCGGAGCGCGGCGACCATCCAGCCCGACAGATACAAATAGCGGCGCTTGGTGGTGCCGAAATGCTTCTTGATCGAGATCAGCTTCTGCTGACCGATGAAGCCGTGCCAGCAGCCCAGCGACTGGGTGTAGTTGGCAGGGTCGGCGTCATAGGCCGCCATGTCCTCGCGCATGATCTTCGCGGTGTAGCGGGCGATGTCGAGGCCGGTCTGGAAGCGGTTCTGCAGGCGCATCCGGGCGACCGCCTCGGCGCCGATCCCGGCCCAGGGCGAACCCTTCTGGCGGATCAGCTGTTCGGCCTGTGCGATTTCGTCCTGGTAGCTCATGATTTGTGTCCTGCTGTACAAGTTATGTTGCCACTGACGCCCAAAAGCTCGAAAAGTCAGTAGGTGGCATGTACAAAAGCGGGTCGAGCAGTGGGGCGCGGGCCGCTGATCAATGAAAATATGTAAGAAGTTTACAGACTGCCAGGGCGCGGACAAGTCGGTCACGATCGAAAAGGCGCTGTCCGGACTCCGCGTTAAAGGCTTGGCAACCAGCCGCTCCTAGAGTCGGACGATCGATTTGGCCGGAGACAGACATGCACGACAGGATGCTGGGGGAGGGCCCGTCCGCGCGCCCCGTCCGCGACCGTCGTGATCTGCTCGCGGCGGGCGTCACCATCGCTGCCGTCCTGCTCGTCATCGTCTCGGCGCTCAGTGTGGTCGGCACGCTGGTGCGTGCGCAGGGGGCTTCGCTCTCGGTCGGCGACAACCTCACCATTTCGGTCCTGCTGCTCAACCTCGCTTTGATGCTGCTGGGGTGGCGGCGCTACCGGGCCCTCAAATATGAGGTCGAACTTCGTCGCGCTGCAGAGGCGCGCGCCAGCGAGCTGGCGACCTGCGACCCGCTCACGGGCATGCTCAACCGGCGTGCGCTGGCAGAGGCGGGCGCCCGGATGATCGATCATGTCCTGCCGCGCAACGGATCGCTCGCGATGCTCATGATCGACCTCGACCATTTCAAGTCGGTCAACGACATGCACGGCCATCTGGCCGGTGACCAGTTGCTGCGTGCCGCCTCCCAAGCGATCGTGGCACCGCTCCCCGCCAATGCGCTTGCCGCCCGCCTCGGCGGCGACGAGTTCGCCTGTGCCTTTCCGATCAATCCCGACGAGCCCTCGGCTGTAGAAGGTGTAGCCGACGCGATCCTGGCGCGGATGAAGGAGCCCTTCTCGATCGGCGGGGTACAGGCGCGGATCGGCGCTTCGGTCGGCATCGCCCGCACCGAGCCGGGATGCCGCACGATCGACACGCTGATGCGCCGCTCGGACATCGCTCTATATGCCGCCAAGCGCGCCGGGCGGAACCAGCGCGCCTGGTTCGACTCCAGCATGGAACGCGAGCTGGAGCTGCGCAACGAGATCGAACTGGGCCTGCGCGCTGGGATTCCGAGCGGGCAGATCGTTCCCTGGTTCGAACCCCAGATCGATCTGGCGACCGGCGCCATCCGCGGCTTCGAGGTGCTGGCACGCTGGGAGCATCCCGACCATGGCGTGATCGAGCCGGTGGTGTTCATCCCGGTCGCCGACGAATCAGGCCTGATCGGCGAATTGTCGATGTCGGTGATGCGCGCGGCGATCGCCGAGGCGCGCCAATGGGATCCGGCGCTGATCCTCGCGGTCAACATCAGCCCGACGCAGATGCGCGACCCCTGGCTGGCGCAGAAGATCGTCAAGCTGCTGGTCGAGACCGGATTTCCCGCCAGCCGGCTGGAGATCGAGATCACCGAAAGCTGCCTGTTCGAGAACATGGGCCTGGCCCAGTCGATCATCGGCAGCCTCAAGAACCAGGGCGTGCGCGTCGCGCTCGACGATTTCGGCACCGGCTACAGCTCGCTGGCGCATCTGCGCGCGCTGCCGTTCGACCGGATCAAGATCGACCGCAGCTTCGTCACCTCGATGAACGAGAGCAAGGAAAGCCGCGCCATCGTCCAGACGATCGCGATGCTGGGCGAATCGATGGGCCTGCCGATCACCGCCGAAGGCATCGAGGATGGCGACCTGATCGCGCATCTGACCGAAATCGGCTGCGCCAAGGGCCAGGGTTTCCATTTCGGCCAGCCTTTGTCGGTCGAACAGGCGCGCCGCCTTCTGGCCGAGGCAGGCTGGGCCGAGGGCTTCCGGATGGTGCTGGGCGGGCCGAACAACCGGATCGTGAATGACGAGCGCATTCTGCAGGCCCTCGCGCAGATGTGGGAGCGGCTGGGCGTCTCGGTCGAAGTGCAGGCGCAGCCCATGGCGGTCTACCTGCCGCGCTTCGTCGCGGG
>JAIYAJ010000131.1 GCA_027489105.1 Zymomonas sp.
CCGTCGCCGCCATAGGTCGTGCCGATCAGCTGGAACAGCGTGTCATATTCGACGATGCTGAGCAGGCGGCCATCGGCCGGAAGGTAGCCGCCCGGCACGAAGTTGCCCGCGAAGGCCATGACGGAGCCGACGGCCCCGGGGCCGCCTCCCCCGCTGCTGGACGGGAAGATGCCGTCTGTTGCGATGCCGTAGGTGATGGCCGTCGATGGCTGCACATTGGAGAAACGCAGCGAGCCGGGCGGGCCGCCCGGATTGAGCGCGAGGTCGACCGTCGGGCTGCCGGCCGTTTCGCCGACGAAGTAGCCGGTCTGTCCGACGCCCTGCACCGCGCTCAGCGTTGTCCGTCCGACGAGGTCGGGGATGGCGAAGGTCGTCTGACCGTTGCCGCCGAAGTTCGTGCCGAGCAGGGAAAAGAGCGCGGTGTTCTGCGCGATGTTGACCACCTGACCGTTGGTCGCCCAGCCGGGCGCCACCGCGGAAATGCCAGCGAAGGTGTGGATCGAGGCGATGTAGCCGCCGAATGCGCCGAATCCTGCCTCCTGGGACGGGAAGACTCCCGATGGCAGCAGATAGCGGTTGAGCCCGACGCTGGGCAGGAAGTTGCTGATGGGCATGGCCGGCCCTTTCCCTCGATGCGAGCGCTTTCGCCGGATTGGCCGGCATCAAGCGCCCGGAACATTCGCATCACCTCATCATGGCACAGTCTGTGGCAAAGGGCGCCGGGATTTGACGGCCGCGACACCGGACCTGTCCGGTCCCATCGGCGATCCGCGTGGCTCGCCGCCCGGCCCGGCATATTGCAGGGCGTGGGTCATCAGGCGAAGAGGAAATCCGCTGCGGTGAGCTGGTTGGGCTGGAGGCCGAGGAACCACACTTGCGTGCCGCCATCGACCACCAGCACCGCGCCGTTGATGGTGGCCGAGAAGCTGAGACTGGCCTGCACCTGCGAGAAGCTCGCGAGCGGCGTGCCGGTGAGCCGCACCACGTCGTTGACGCCGCCCGCCTCGAAATCGTTCATCACCTTGATGCCGGAATTGCTGAAGATCACGAAGGTGTCGTTGCCGCCCGCGGTGGCGCCGTCGCCGCCATAGAAATAGTCGAAGCCGGTCGGCCCGCCGATCAGCGTGTCGTTGCCGTCCCCGCCCACCAGCACGTTGAAGGCGTTCGCCGTCGCGTCCGTGGCCCGCAGGGTGTCGGCGCCGCCCTGCCCGTAAAGCCAGTCCTGGCCGATGCCGCTTTCGAGAGAATCGTCATTGTCGCCGCCGACGATGATGTCGCTGCCGTCGCCGCCGATCAGCGTATCGTTGCCGCCATAGCCCCAGAGGTTGTCGGCGCCGCCGAGGCCTTCGAGCCGGTTAGCGATGTTGTCGCCGATGAGGAAGTCGTCGCCGCCGCCGCCCGTGATATTCTCGATGCCGATCAGCGTGTCGACGAGGGCTCCGGGCTGGCCGGAGTTCTGCACGGCAAACCCGCCGAACAGGTTCGCCGCGACCGGCTGCGTGTCCGCCGCGTAAGAGGCCTCATCCACGCCGGTTCCGCCATCGAGCAGGTCCGCCGCGCCGCCGCCGATGAGGGTGTCATTGCCCAAACCGCCCGTCACCGTGTCGGCTCCCCCGCCGGCATCGATCCGGTTCGGTCCGTCATTGCCGATGATCCGATCGGCGAACGCGCTGCCCACGACGTTCTCGACGCCGGTCAGTGCGTCGTCGAACACGGTGATGTCCGATTGCGCGCCGAAAGGGTCCGTGACGCGAGCGAGCATGCGCGCGGTCCCAGCCGCGAGGTCAATCGTGGACGACAGGACCTGGAACGCGCTCTGCGGGTCGATGCTCGCGACGTCGATGTCGTAGGACACCGTGTCGACGCCCGGCCCCCCGTCGATGAGGTTCCGGCCGAGGCCCCCGCTCAGAAAATCGTTGCCGTCGCCGCCAAGCAACGTGTCGTTGCCGCTGTAGATCGCGTTGGCGTCCTCGCCCGGCAGCACGTCGCCGAACAGCTGGTCATTGCCGTCGCCGCCGTCGAGCGCGTCGTTGTTTTCCCCGCCTCGAAGGATGTCGGGCCCGGCTTGCCCGTAAAGAGTGTCGTCGCCGAAGGCGCCAAGCAGCGTGTCGCCGGCATTGGCGAGATCGGTCCCCCAGAACTGCTCGCTTCGCCCGGTGGGGGCGCCGAGCGGGTCATCGTCTCCGACCCAGTTGATGGGGGCCGAGCGCGGATCGAAGATCTGGACCTCGATGCCGCGCGCCCCGTCCGTTCCCGTCGACCACGATACGATGAAGCGGCCGTCCAGCAAGCTCTGCACATCCGGCGAAATCTGCGAGCCTGTCGTGAAGGAACCGCTCGTGACGAGGAATTCGTCCTGGAGACCGCCGGCGGCGTCGATGATGCGCGCCATGATGTCGTAAGCGGAGGCGGACGAGAAGGACTGCCAGACGACGACATAGCCGCCTTGCGGCAACGCCGTCACGGCGGGACGCTCCTGGCTGCTGGAGGTCGTCGTGTTGAGCTTGAAGACCGAGCCTTGCGTTCCGTTGGCGGCAATGATGCGCCCATAGACGTCGAGCCCGTCGGCGCCCGCGATGCCCGCGTCCTGCCAGACGACCAAGGTTCCCAGATTGCCGATGGCGAGGTCGGGCCATTCGCTTGACTCCCGAAAGCCCGCGTTTCCGTCGACGCGCACGCCGCCGTTCAAGCCCGGGGCGGTCGGCAAGGCGCCCGTGATGGTCCTCAGATAGAGGCCGTCCTCGCCATTGCGTCCATTCTGCGGGCCGCCGCTGTCGTCCCAGGCGAAGACCAGGTCGGTGCCGGATGCGGCGACGGCGGGCGCGAAGTCCCCGCCCCAATCGCCGCTGATGCGGACCGGTGCGGCCAGCGCGACGCCTGATGACGAGAAAGCCTGCGCCATGACCGCCGCCGCGCTGCCGCCGCTGAGGGTTCCGATATTGGCGGCATTGCCCTCGTACCAGCTGATGACGAAGCTGCCGTCCGGCCGGCTCGCGATTGCCGGCTGCTGCTGAAGCCCTGTGCTGCTGCCGCCCACGATGCCATCGGCTCCCAAGACGGGGCTGCCGTTCGGGTTGAAGAGCTGGAAGCGGATGTCTCCGCCCGCCGCGGCGAAGTCGGTCCAGACGACAACGAGCTTTCCATCGGCAAGAAAGGCGACCTCCGGCTCGCCCTGCTGCCCGGTCGTGCTCGCATTGGCGGTGAGTTCGTTAGTCGAAGGCGATCCGCTGCTGTTCAGAATGCGGAACTTGATGTCGCCCGCGTTCGCGCCGACATCCTGCCAGGCGACCGCGATCCGCCCGTCGGCGGCCCGCGCGATGGCCGGCGTCGACTGGCTGTTGACGTTCTGGGCGCTGATGGTGCTTTCGGTGCCGAAACGCGGAGGCGCGGGCATGGGCTGCTCCCTGTGCTGCAAACGACGTGACCGGCGCCTGCGCAATGGCGCCGCATGCATTGCAATTCAGGCCGGATGAACGCCCTTCAGGGCCACGTACATCTGAACGATGTCAGGTTGCCATGGAATTGGACCAAGTCAATCGAGGCCGCGCGCTCCATTTGTTCTTCAAAGTAATGTCTGCCTCTACGGAAAGCCGACTCCGACATTGACGTCTAGGCGAAGAGGAAGTCCGCTGCGGTGAGCTGGTTGGGCTGGAGGCCGAGGAACCAGATTTGCGTGCCGCCATCGACCACCAGCACCGCGCCGTTGATGGTGGCGGAGAAGCTGAGATTGGCCTGCACCTGCGAGAAGGTGGTGAGCGGCGTGGCGAGGAGGCGCACCACGTCGTTGACGCCGCCTGCCTCGAAGTCGTTCATCACCTTGACGCCCGAATTCGCCACGATGACGAAGGTGTCGTTGCCGCCTGCAGTGGCGCCGTCCCCGCCGTAGAAATAGTCGAAGCCGGTGGGCCCGCCGATGAGCGTGTCGTTGCCGTCCCCGCCCACCAGCACGTTGAAGGCGTTCGCCGTGGCGTCGGTGGCGCGCAGCGTGTCGGCGCCGGCCTGCCCATACAGCCAGTCCTGGCCGAGGCCGCTTTCGAGGGAATC